>CAVHIJ010000074.1:0-7692 GCA_963635945.1 bacterium
CGGGCTCATTCACTACCCCATCTACAATAAACACATGGACGTCGTCACCACGGCTCTTACCAATTACGATATCCATGACATTTCCAGAAGCGCCCGGACATACGGCGTTTCCAAATATTTCATCATTCACCCCGTCGAATCCCAGCGCCACATGGCACATCTCGTCATGGATCACTGGAAAACGGGCGCCGGCAGCCGTTACAACGACAATCGCCGCGAAGCCTTTGAACATACAGAACTCGTACCCGATCTGGAAACGGCCCTTTCTCAAATCGAAGCGGAAACGGGAAAACGCCCCGCAATCGTCACGACGGATGCCCGCGTCTACCCGAATACCGTTTCCTACTCCTTCATACGAAAAGCAATCAAAGACGGCGAGACGCCCGTCCTTCTCCTCTTCGGCACCGGCTACGGCATGACCAAAGAAATGATGAAAGAATTCGATTATATTTTAGAACCCATTTACGGATGCGGCAGCTACAACCATCTCTGCGTCAGGAGCGCCGTTTCCATTATCTTGGACCGCCTGCTCGGAGAAGCGTGGTGGGAAACGGAAAAGGAGGATTAAACCATGTCCGGACATTCCAAGTGGGAAAATATTAAACGCACCAAAGGCAAAATGGATGCCATCCGTGCAAAAATCACCACGAAAATTTCAAAAGAAATCACCATCGCGGCTCGCATGGGCGGCGGCGATCCCGTCGGAAATATGCGCCTCAAGCTTGCGCTCATGAAAGCACGCCAGAATAATGTCCCGAAAGACAATATTCAGCGCGCCATTGCCAAAGGCGTCGGCGGCGCAGGCGGCGCGGGAATCGACGAAGTCACCTACGAAGGCTACGGTCCTTCCGGGACGGCCATCATCGTCGAAGCCAGCACGGACAACCGCAATCGCATGGCGGCCGATATCCGCCACGCATTCACCCATCACGGGGGAAACCTCGGGGCGACGGGCTGCGTTTCCTGGATGTTTAAGAAAAAAGGCTCCATCATCGTTTCCAAAGATGCGGCCGATGAAGATACCGTCATGATGATCGCTTTAGATGCCGGAGCCGAAGACGTCGCCGTAAACGACGACAACTACGAAATCACCACCGGCCCCGAAGAATTCATGACCGTATCCGATGCCCTTGAAAAAGAAGGCATCGCCGTCAGCGCCTCCGAACTTGGCATGGTCCCGGACACGACAGTCGCCCTTTCCGGCGACGCCGCCCGCATCATGCAAAAGCTCACCGACGAGCTCGAAGAGATGGACGACGTGCAGGAAGTCTACACGAACGCCGAATATCCCGAAGAGGAAGAATAAAGAAATACAGACGAAAAAAGGACTGTGGCAAAATAGGAAAACATTTTGCCACAGTCCTTTTTTTGGTGCGAGCGAAGGGACTCGAACCCCCATACCGCAAGGTACCGGATCCTAAATCCGGCGCGTCTGCCATTTCGCCACGCTCGCATATATACTTTTCGTGCCCGCCTATTATACAATAAAGCGCCGCCTGCGTGCAAGAAACCGCACGCGGAAGCGTTTCCTCCGTTTCCCCTCCCACCCCCGTTTCATTTTCAAAAACAAAACAAAATCCGAAATTTTGTGCCAAAAGCGGTTGCACATGCATAAAAGTTCTTGTATGATATAAATATGTAGAAACGAGGCCGCACGGCCCGCGTTTCAAAATCCTATCTTGTGATGAATGTACGGAAACATACCGAAGGAGGTCGACAGCATGAAGAAAAAATTCCTATGGGCGATTGCGGCTTGCGGCATTGCGCTTGCCCTTTCCGGCTGCGGAGGCGGCGACAAAAACGCCGCGCCGCAAAAGCCAAAACCCACCCCGACGGCGACGGCCAAGATCGGAGAGCAGACGGTCAAAATTTACGAGTACAAAGGGGCGGATCTGTCCGGCATGGACGGGAAATACAGCCGTGATGTCGTGTATCTGAAAGGCGCCGTCTATTTCACGGCCAAAGATAAAGAAGGCAAGGCCGAAAATGCGCTGTATGAAGCCAGACTCAAAGACGAAACCATCAAGACATTGTATAAGGTGTCGGAAGCCGGGAAACGCAATTATTCCGTTTTCACCGACGGAAGCAATATTTATTTCCATGCCGAAAAAAACGCTTTCCGCCAATTTTCATATTATGACGGATCCGTAATCAGAGAAT
The DNA here is from genome assembly GCA_963635945.1 of bacterium. GTDB lineage: Bacteria > Bacillota > Negativicutes > Veillonellales > Dialisteraceae > UBA1822. Next base: position 2,161 of record CAVHIJ010000074.1, read on the forward strand.
GCGCCAATCCGCGTGACCCCGGCAGTGCCGTCCGCGGTTTCGGATACAATAGCAAGACCGTCTATGAGCTCAACCACAAGGGTCTCACGCTCCAAACGACGGACAAAGGAAAATTTACGCAAAAAGGAAACGTCCTTGTCTCCGCCGCAGATGTCAGCCGCGTCATTCAAGCAGACTCCATCGATTCGGATTTCAACGGCGTCTACCTCAAAGGCGTTTTCCCGACGAAAGGAAGGATGATGCGTACGGTCGTCGGCTACTCGACAACGGGCGTACAAGGTAAAACGTACATCGGCTACGACGTCGGATATACGGATCCGGCCGGAAGCTGCGTCGTCACGGATGATTACGTCGTATTCGGCGGCGGCAAAGCGGAAAATGGGAAATATCCCTACAAAGTCTACAACAAAACGTCCGGCAAACTTTTGGGCGAATTTGCGCTGGACTTTGCCGCGACATCCATGGGTCTTTTGGACGACGACGACATCATTATTCTTTCGGCGACGACCCATAAACTCTATCGCATGGAGCTGTGAGAATAATTAGCAATTCAGGTGCCCTCCGGCGACAATCTTATTTTATGCCGCCGGAGCCGGCAAGGCCGCGCGTAGCGCCGATTATAATATGATGCCGCGCAGCGTACCGCTTAAAAGCTCATAGCTCATAGCCCACAGCTCATAGCTCCCAGCTCCCAGCTCCCAGCCCATTATTATTTCTATTATTCCCAGGAGGCGAAACATGATGAAAAAGAAAATCCTTTTGGCATTGGCGGCGGCAAGCGTCGCCCTCACGATTTCCGGTTGCGGCGATTCCCTTCCCGCATCCAAACCGAAGACGGACACTCCGCCGACGTATGCGGAAAAATACGGCGAACGCACCGCCTATGTCTATGAATACCAAGGCGTCGACATCTCAAAAGGCCACTCCTTCGGCAGTATTTTGAAAAAAGACGACAATCTGTATTTCATTTCCTCAAACCTTGCCGGAAGTAACGGTACCTATCCGCTCTATCAAGTAAAAATCGAAAAAGAAACCGGCAAAGATCTCAAAAAACTGTGTGACAATACAGTCAGAACGTCGCCGATTTTCACCGACGGAAAAAATGTCTATTTCACCCAAAACACAAAAGATGCCCAAGGAAAAACCATCGACGGCATCGCCTATCTGGACGCTGCGACCATCAAACCCGGCGCCGATCCGAAAGTTTCAAACAGCAGCAGCCGCTGCTATGCCAAAGACGGCTACATCTACGAAGTTGATTTGGATCGTGAAAAGGGGAAAGGCTGGAAACCCGTCGTCAATCTCATGAAAGTCGAAAACGGCAAATTCACCAAAGAAGGAAACTCCGTCATCGGCATGGGAGATGCGGATAAATACAATAAAGCGGCTTACATCCGCGCCGACGCGCAAAATATTTATGTCTACGGCGTTTTGCTCAAAGACGGCAAGGAAGTCAAAGAAGAAGGCCGCACAATATCGGGGCTTTCCGTGTTCGACACGAAAGGCAAATACGTGAGAAGCTATGCACCGGGCTATCGGACCGGCGCCACCTTTGCCGTCACCGACCATTTCGTCGTATTCGCCAGCTTCTTTGCCACGAAAGAAAACGGTAAAAACTACTATGAATGGACCGTCTACAATAAAGCGGACGGCAAAGAAATGGGCCGCTTCAAACTGCCCTTCTTCACCGAAGCCATGACCGCAGACGGAGACAGCATCTATGCCGCCGGCAGCAACAAGAAACTCTTCCGCATGGATCTCTGATTTCCTAAAATCCACACCGAAAATCATATAGGAAACAAAATAAGAAAACATCGAAAAAGCGGCAAGTCCATACCTGCCGCTTTTTTTGCGTCCGAAATTCCGATTTATGATATGATGTAAGCAATCCATTGTATTTCACGAAAGGACATCTATGACACACATTCTCTTCGTCTGCCACGGAAACATTTGCCGCTCTCCGATGGCCGAATTCATCATGAAAGATTTAGTCCGGAAAGCCGGACTCTCCTCGGAAATATCCGTCGATTCCGTCGCATGCACGACAGAGGAAATCGGGCACGACATGTATCCGCCGGCGAAAAAAATTCTCACGGCCAAAGGCATCCCCTTTTCGCCCCGCCGCGCCCGCCTCATCACGCAAGAAGATTACGAAAAAGCAGATCGGATCCTTGCCATGGACTGCGAAAACCTCCGCCGCCTTGCGCGCCTTTTGGGCGAGGACAAAGCCGGAAAAATTCGCCTTCTCCTCTCCTATACTGAAAATCCCCACGAAGTCGCAGACCCCTGGTACACGGGCGATTTTGAAGAAACCTATCAAGATATTGTGGCCGGCTGCCGCGCCGTACTTGAAAAATTAGCAATGAGCAATTCAGGATGCGCTTCGCGCATATTCCTGTTTTAGTGATGAGCGATGGGTGATGGGCTTCAGGATGCGCTTTGCGCATGTTCCTGTTTTATGCCGGCGGAGCCGGCGAGGCGCGAAGCGCCGATTACAACATGATGCCGCGCAGCGCACCTCTTAAAGCCCACGGCTCACAGCCCATAGCCCATAGCATCGGCACTTATGGTGCACGAACTAAATCATAAATATGTTTGCATACTTTCCAAGGAGGTTTCTTATGGCCATGAAAAGAGCATTGATCAGCGTGTCCGATAAGACGGGCGTGGTGGAATTCGCCAAAGCTTTGCACGAGCTCGGCGTGGAAATTGTTTCCACGGGCGGCACGATGAAAGCAATTGCCGATGCCGGCATTCCGGTGATGTCCGTTTCCGATGTGACGGGTTTCCCGGAAATGATGGACGGGCGCGTGAAGACACTGCATCCGAAAGTTCACGGCGGCATTCTTTCCATTCGCGACAATCCCGAGCATGTGAAAGCGATGGAAGAGCACGGCATCACGCCGATCGACCTCGTGTGCGTCAATTTGTATCCGTTTAGGGAAACGATTGCAAAACCGGGCGTTACGATGGAAGAAGCCATTGAAAATATCGATATCGGCGGGCCGTCCATGGTGCGTGCGGCGGCGAAAAATTACAAATACGTCGCCATCGTCGTCGATCCGGCGCAATACGGCGAAATCATCGAACGGATAAAGGCGGATACGATGGACGAAGCGTTCCGTCTCTCCCTTTCGCAAAAAGCGTATCTCCACACGGGGCTCTACGATTGTGCAATCGCCGATTTCCTTGCGAAAAAAGTCACAAAGAGTGAAAACGGGATGCCCGATGTACTCTCGCATGCATATACGAAAATTCAGGAACTTCGCTACGGCGAAAATCCGCATCAGAAAGCGGCATTCTATAAAGATCCGGAAGCGACGGGAGGCATTGCGGCGTCGCGCCAGCTTCACGGAAAAGAATTGTCTTACAATAATATCGTCGATATGGAAGCGGCGTGGGATCTCGCATCCGAATGGAAGGATGTGCCGGCTTGCGTCATTGTGAAACATACGAATCCGTGCGGGACGGCGCTTGGCGAGACGCCGGTGGATGCTTTCCGGCGCGCCTTTTCCGCGGACAGCAAATCGGCGTTCGGCGGGATCGTCGCGATGAACCGCGAATGCGATAAGGAAACGGCCGAAGCGATGGCTCCGATTTTCTTTGAAGTCGTCATGGCGCCGTCCTTCTCGGCCGAAGCGCTCGCCGTTTTGGAAACGAAGAAAAATATTCGCTTGATTGAAGTGCCGGCGGTCACTGTGCCGGAGCTCCAGCTCAAAAAAGTTTCCGGCGGACTGTTGGTGCAGACACCGGATGACAGCGCGGAAACGAGAGAAGATTGCCAAGTCGTCACGAAGCGCGCCCCGACGGAAGAAGAATGGGCCGCGATGGAATTTGCGTGGAAAATCGTAAAGCACGTGAAATCGAATGCCATCGTCATCACCGGCAAAGACGTCACTTACGGCGTCGGCGCGGGGCAGATGAATCGCGTGGGCTCGGCGGAAATCGCCATTGCCGAAGCCGGTGAAAACGTAAAAGGCGCCGTCATGAGCTCCGATGCGTTCTTCCCCTTCGGCGACACGATCGAAGCGGCGGGCAAAGCCGGCATCACGGCGGTCATCCAGCCGGGCGGCTCCATCCGCGATGCGGAATCGATTGAAATGGCCGACAAATACGGCATCGCCATGGTCTTCACCGGCTGCCGTCATTTCCGCCACGGATAAGGAGGAACCATGAAAATTCTCGTCATCGGAAGCGGCGGCCGCGAGCATGCGCTCTGCCGGAAACTTTCCGAAAGTGCGGATGTGGAGCGCGTCTACGTCATCCCCGGCGGAGACGGTATGGAAGACGTCGCGACGCCCGTTTCCGTCAAAAGCGATGAAGATATGTTGGAATTTGCGCGCCTCATGCAAATCGATCTCACGGTCGCAGGTCCGGAAACGGTGCTCACGGAAGGTTTGGCAGACAAATTCGCAAAAGCGGGACTTGCGTTTTTCGGCCCGTCTGCGGCGGCGGCGCGGATCGAAGGCTCGAAACAATTTGCAAAAGCGCTCATGAAAAAATACAATATTCCGACTGCGGCCTACGAGACGTTCTCCGATAAAACGGCGGCACTCGCATATGTGGAGCAGCAGAAATTTCCGCTCGTCATCAAAGCGGACGGACTCGCCGCGGGGAAAGGCGTCATCATTGCGCAAAATCTCGCCGAAGCGAAAGAAGCCATCGAAGATATGATGGGAAACGGGGCGTTCGGCGGCGCGGGGGAAACGGTTGTCATCGAAGAGTTTATGGAAGGCGAAGAAGCGAGTGTCCTTGCCTTTTGTGACGGAAAGACAATCATTCCGATGATTTCTTCCCAGGATCATAAACGCATTTTCGACAATGACGAAGGCCCCAATACCGGCGGCATGGGAGCGTACGCGCCCGCGCCGATTATGACGGATGAACTCATGCAAAAAGTGCGCGAAAAAGTATTGAAACCGGCGGCGGCGGGTATGGCGGCCGAAGGGTATCCTTTCGTCGGCTGTCTCTACGCGGGGCTCATGATTGCGGAGGGCGAGCCGCGCGTCGTCGAATTCAATTGCCGCTTCGGCGATCCGGAAACGGAAGTCGTGCTGCCGATGTTGGAAAGCGATCTGGCGCGCATCATGCTGCATTGCGTGCGCGGGACTTTGGAAGAAGCGGATATTCGCTGGAAAAAAGGTTACGCCGTCGACGTCGTCTTGGCGTCTGCGGGATATCCGGCGGGGTATTCGGCAGGAGATGTGATTTCCGGATTGGAAAAAGCAAAAGAGGCCGGATGTGTCCTCTTCCACGCCGGGACGAAAAAAGAAAACGGAAACTTCGTCACGTCGGGCGGCCGCGTATTAAATGTCGTCGCACGTGGCGATACGCTTCGCGAAGCGCGTGATAAAGCCTACGCGGGCGTTTCCGAAATTTCCTTTGAAGGCATGCAATACCGCCATGACATTGCGGCCCGCGGCCTCGCGCATTTGGGAGAATAAGTTTTTCGGGAATAAGGTGGGCGTCTTTCGAGGCGCCTGCCTTTTTTGTTAGGCATGGGGCATGGGGCACGAGGCATGAGCTATAGGA
>CAVHIJ010000075.1:0-7660 GCA_963635945.1 bacterium
GTCTGACAGTCTGACAGTCTGACAGTCTTTCGTCTCACAGTCTCGCGCACAAATGTCGCACTGCAGCTAAATGCACCTTTGCACTTTGCACTATCTCTTCTTCATCTCATCCAGCGTCAACCTAAAGCTTTCTGCGAAATGATCAAGGAACCAGTCCACTTCTTTCATGTGTTTGGCGCGGAGCTTGGCTTCTATAGTGCAGCCGGCTTCGCGGAATTCTCCGTTTCCGGCGGCTTCTTCTTCGATGCATTTCAAATACGCCGAGAGAGTATCGGCAGCTTTGGCAAGCGGCCAGAGGGGATCTTGCTCCATGTCGACGATGTAATGACGATAGGCGGGGCGGAGCTCTTCGGGAAGCGTTTCCAAAAGCTCTTCGCGCGCCATCGTTTCTATTTTTCCGTACGCATCGCGGAGTGTATCATCGAAATACTTCACGGGCGTCGGCATGTCGCCGGTGAAAACTTCACTCGCGTCGTGATAGAGCGCCAGCGCGGCCGCATGCTCGGCGTCGCAGTCTTCGCCGTAAATTTCCTTTCGTATCGTCCCCAGTGCATGCGCGATCGCAGCCGTTTGCATCGTGTGCTCGGCGTCATTTTCGGGAATAGCGCTCCGCATGAGACCCCAGCGGCGGATGTAGCGCATGCGCGCGAGATAGGCAAAGAAATGGTTCAAGAAAGGCGCCCCCAATCGGTTCCGTAATTCCAGAAATGATGCACGGGGCCGTGCCCGCTTCCGACGCTTTCTTTTGCGGCGGCGCGGATAGCTCCCGTCATGTACGTCTTCGCATGGCCGACGGCGGTTTCAATCGTTTCGCCCTTGGCAAGGAAGGAGGCAATGGCGGCGGAGAGTGTACAGCCGGTACCGTGCGTATTTTCCGTCACGATGCTTTCGGCGCGGTAGACGGAAATACCGTCTTTCGTGCATAAAATGTCCGTCGCGGTGACGCCTTTTCCGTGGCCGCCTTTGATGAGGACGGCGTCGGTACCCATTGCCAAGAGGGAAACGCCCGCGCGGCGCATGTCGTCTTCCGTTTCTATTTTCATTCCGGAGAGCACTTCGGCTTCGGGGAGATTCGGCGTGATCACGGTCGCAAGCGGAATGAGTTTTTCTTTATACATTTCAATCGCTTCCGGCCGCAAAAGGACGTCGCCCGATGTGGCGACCATGACGGGATCGATGACGAGGGGACTAATCGGATGCGCAGAAAGGAAACCGGCGACGGTCTCGCAAATCTCAGGCGTCGAAAGCATGCCGGTCTTTACGGCATCCGGCGCTACGTCGTCGTAAATCGCTTCGAGCTGCGCTGCGATAATATCCGTCGGAATATCGGAAATAGCGGTGACGCCTTTCGTATTCTGTGCGGTAACGGCACAAATGCAGCTCATGCCGTAGGTCCCCAGCGACGCGAATGTCTTGAGGTCGGCCTGCACCCCGGCGCCGCCGGAGGAGTCGGATCCGGCAATCGTAAGTAATTTTTTCATAACATTGTCCTTCGTAACTTTTTCTCATAAACAGGCATGAGGCATGGGGCATGGGACTCAGGTGTCGCCTACGGCGACGATTCCTGTTTTATGCCGGCAAAGCCGGCAAGGCGCGAAGCTCCAATTACAACATAATATGCGCGAAGCGCATCCTGAACGCATCAACGCATCAACGCATGCCCGAACTTATCCTTCTTTCTCTCCCTTTTCCGCAGCAGGTATAGGCGCAAGGAGGGGACGGCCGTTCACGGTGAGATCTTCATAGGCGATGTGACCGTCTTTGATGCGGAGCGTTGCGATGAGCTCATTTTCCATATGCGAGACCACCTTGTCCGTGATGTAATCGCGGATTTGGACGCTGCGCTCGATTTCTTCCAAGGCTTTTTGTTTCTGCTCGTGCCCGGAAATGTAGAGACGATAATTCGGCCAATCGAAACGAATCAAATCCTCATGCGTCCCCGTCACGCGCACCGTGATGTAATCGCCCTCCGGGATTTCCGTTTCCGCATGGAGGAGCGCGAGATTTCCTTTTTTATCTTTGGAAACGGCGATGTGCACCTTTTCCCCGATGACGGGTTTTTCCTCCCCCTGCCAGACAACTTCATTCATCGGATTATCCAGCACGATGTATCCGATTTCATTGGAATTTTTCGCCGACGCATACGTCACGGGTGTCCGATACACGACGCCTTCCGAAAGCGTCACTTTATATTCGCCGCGAATCCAGATGAAACCTGCGAACTCCACCGCAAAGACGATGAGAAGCATGATATATTTCATCGTTTTACTCATGATGATCCTCCTCCCGGCCGTATCCGTGGCGCGCCACCGCTTTCTTTCCGGCCGCACTCACCGCATAGCAGAAAAGCGCCGCCGCCAGACCCAAAAAGAGGAAATATATGCCCCGCTGCGCCAGGGACAGCGTCGAATCGACAAGACGGATGAGTGCACCCGATGCCAAAATGAGAACGCTCAAAATGAGCTGCAGCCGCCGCCCGGTATGGAAAGCGGAAAGGAGGAGAAATACGCCCAGCGTCAAGGCGTAGAGCGTCATCAACATCGCGGAGACGACGCCGCTTCCTTCCCACAGCGCGACGAGCGCCGCGACAGCCGCCGCATACGGCGAAAGCCCGGAGAAACAGGCGAGCCATTCTTTTTTCCGCAAAGCCGTCCGCAAAAGATATCCGTTCGCCGCAAGAAAAGCGACGAAAAGCGCCCAGAAGAAGACGTTTCCGTCCGGATTTTGCCACGTCCCCGTATACAAATCGCCCAAAAGCGCGAGCGCGACGGAAATCGAGCCGAGGAAACGGAATAGTTCGCCGACGCGGCTCCCCCGTTTCATCCCGGCGCCGAAAAGCCAAGTGAGCGAGGCGACCGTCGTGAAAAATATCGCCTGCCACATGACGGCGACCCCCGTGATATATGCAAGAAGAAGCGCGCCTACCGTCCAACCCCACGCATAACACGTCGCGGGATCCTCACGCTCCGACACAATGAGGAAGAAAAGCTGCGGAAGCGCGAGCGCCATCAGCGTCCACGCCGCCAAAACGGGCCATCCTTCATGCGCGCCGTTCCACGCCGTAAGGCAGGAAAGACCGACGGAAACCATCCCCAGCCCCGCCGATTTTGTGATATATGCCATCACAAGGAGCGCCGCCGCAAACGCCGCACTCCACAGAAAAATATCCGTATCGAGCCGGTACGTATCCCGTACGAGCCAGAGTGAGAGCACCGCCGCGAGCCCGTGGAGCGTACACACCGTCTCCCGAATCGTATGCGACACCGCACGCGACGTTTCCTTCTCCTCTTCCTCCTCCATTTCGGGGAAAAGAGATTCCTCGATATCGGATTTCCGTTTCCGAATCGCCCGCGTCATCGGCGAGACCGCCTTTTTCTCCCATGCGATAAATCCGGCGCACGCCGCAAGCGTCACGAGCGCCGGTACCATCGCCAGGAAGAAACGCGAATCCTGCGACAAATAATTCCAAAGAGATGCGCCGAGCAGGAAAATTCCGATTAAAATGCCAAAACCCGCCGCAAAAAAGAGCGGCGTCTTCACGGGGACGCGAAACGCATCACGCCGATAACGCCCGCGGAGTTCCCGCGCCGTCTCCGCCGTGACAAGCCCGGAATCGACCCACGTTTCCAATTCCTTCATCAGCCACTGTCTGTGCTCCATGAATGCCTCCCTTCCGCTGAAAAAGGGCCGCCCGAAAGCGACCCCTCTGTGTGTATCCGATACCGCCGGATGCCGGGTGCCCCGGGCCGATTATTTCACAATCAGTACCGGGCAATCCGAACGGCTTACGATATAGCTGGAAACGGAACCCATGAAAATGCCTTTGAGCGGTCCCAAGCCACGGCTGCCCATGACGATGAGATCGCAGGAAATATCTTCCGCGACCTGAAGCAGGACCGGTCCCGGAGAGCCGACTTCATAGCGCAGATCCTTTTCAATGCCATCCGGAATGACGGATTCCGCATCGGCCAGATCCTGGCGGCACTGATCTTCCAAATCCTGAGAAAGTTCCGCATTGAGATATCCTTCCGCAATGGAAACCTGATCGAAATTGCTCATTACGGCCACAATATTGCAAACGCTGACGACATGAAGTTTCGCACCGGCAGCCAAAGCGAGCTCAATCGCCTGCCCCAGCGCCTTCTTCGCATGAGCGGAACCGTCATACGGGACGAGAATATTCTTATAGCTGATCATATCTTGCACCATCCTTCCAAAACCGGCAGGGTGTGTTCCCTGTTTGGAAATATTATATCACATCTTATGAAATTGGGAATTGGGAATTAGCAATTCAGGTGCCCGCCGGCGACGATTATTGTAAAAAGGAAAAGCGAAGGGGAAAGAGGGAAGGGGTGCAGGTGTCGCTTCGCGACGAATCCTGTTGTAAACGGCGCGAAGCACTTCCGGTCAAAAATCTCACAGTCTCACAGTCTCGCACTCTTCCACATACCAATCCTCATGTCTCTTTCGCAGCGTTTCCGCCATATTTTTTCTTTCTTCTCCGGAAACGAATACAAAGAAGGCGCTGCCGCTTCCGGTCATGAGAGCGGGGCTGCCGAATGCCCGTATCTCTTCGGATGTCTCGCAAAGAATCGGAGAAATCGGGAAGAGGGCCGTTTCAAAATCATTCGAAAGCGCCGCGGCAAGGTTTCCGACATTTCTTTCCGCCAGCGCGCGGATGGCATCTTCCGTCGTGTTTCTGCCGGCGATTTTTCTTTTATCGATTTCCGCATAAGCCGCTTTGGTGGAAACGGATGTATGCGGGCGGACGATGAGGAGGGACAGATGCGGCCACGGGGTGACGGGGGTCAATTTTTCTCCGATGCCCCGGCAGCGGGCGGCGCCGCCCATGATGCAAAAGGGGACGTCCGCGCCGAGCCGTGCGCCCAGGGCCGAGAGTGCATCGGCGGAAAGCGGCGCGCCGCAGAGACAATTCAAGCCCCGCAGCACCGCCGCCGCATCGGCCGATCCACCGCCCAATCCCGCTTCGCTCGGAATTTTTTTATAAAGGCGCATCGCGCACGCGCCGCGGATTTTCGTTTCCTCAAAAAATAATTCCGCCGCGCGCCACATGAGATTCTCGCGGCCTGCGGGTGCTTCTCCTTCGCAAATGTCCAATTTCATTTCATTTGCTTTTTCGATTTCGATCGTATCGTGCAGGGAAATCGTGTGCATGAGGCTGTCGATTTCGTGATAACCGTCTTCGCGGCGAAAGAGCACGGGGAGCGTGAAATTGATTTTCGCGCACGCCGTTTCCGTGATTATTTCCATACATCCCCCGGACTTGCCAAATGTGCTATAATGACATACCAAACGGCATTACACCGATTTGTTTATTTCTTTATTCTTTCTGTTTCCTTTATTATACACAACACACAAAGAAATTTTGCGAGAAAGGCCTTCCATGGAACTTGCCAAGAAACCGTTTCCTTTGAAATCGTATGCATTCACGCTTGCGATGACGTGCATCGGCTGCTTTATTTACTCGATGGGCATCAATCTTTTCTATGTGCCGCATCAATTCATTTCCGGGGGATTTACGGGGATCGCGATGATTGTCTATTACATCGTCGGCTTCCCGATGGGGCTCCTCAATGCGCTCCTCAATATCCCGATTTTCGTCCTGGCGTGGCGATTTATGGGGAAATTTTACGCCTTCATCACGCTGATTGCCACCATTGCGATTTCCGTCGCTTTGGATGTGACGTCTTTCATGGCGGAATGGCAGGTCGTATCCGATCCGCTGACGTCTGCCATTTCGGGCGGTGTCCTCATCGGGACGGGCGCCGGCATTCTCTACCGTTACAATTCCAATAGCGGCGGGCTCGATGTCATCGGCGCAATTGTAAAGAAATATTACAATCTGGAAATCGGCTATGTCGTCTTTGCTTTAAATTGTCTCATCGTCGCCGTTTCCGCCGGTTTCTTCTCACTGGAAATCGCCATCATGACGCTTGTGGCGATGTATATCAATGCGAATATTTCCTCGCGTATCGTCATCGGTTTCGCACAGCGAAAAGCCGCTTTCATCGTTTCCGAAAAGCCGTACGAAATCGCCGACGGGCTGCTCCGCGGCATCGGCCACGGCGCGACGCTTCTCTACGGGCAGGGCGCGTACACGGGCGGAAACAAAAAAATCATTTTCGCCATCATCGATCTCACGCAAATCGCGAAACTCAAATGGATTATCCGCGATGTGGATCCGCAGGCTTTCGTTTTCATCATGAATACGACGGATGTCATCGGGCGCGGTTTCACGCATCCGGTCGCCGTGAAAAATATCCCCGCGACGCCGCGCTATCATGCGGATGAAGACGGGAAACCGATCCCGACGACATTCTGGCAGCACACGCTGGAATCGGAAGGAAGAAACGATCCGCACAAACGTTCTTCCGACGGGGAATAAAGAAAAAAGAAACTTTTTGAAATATTTCCGTAAATTTTTGCAAATTATGCATGGTCTGAATTGATAAAAAGAAAAATATCGTATACTATGGATGCGTGTAAAAAAAGAAAAATTTCCGCCCGGAGAAGTCCCTGCGGAAATATTTTTGAAGCGAGGCCTGTCATGAGCGATATTTTAGTCAAGAAAACCATAGAAAACGACACCGCCGTTCTAAAGGCAAGCGATTTCCTCGGAGATGACGAGCCGCTTCTCTCTTTCATGATCGGAAATATCAGAAATGAAATGACGAATCAATGCGCTCGTGAGCTCAATGAATACGGTCTCACACTCCGCAATGTCCTCGTAATGGCGTATCTGGAAAAACACGAGGGGGAACTTGTGACCCAGAAGACGCTGGAAGATCACATGCATCTTTCAAATCCGACGGTGACGGTCCTCATTCAGAATATGGAAAAGAAGGGGCTCGTGACGCGCCGACGCGTCCCGGAAGACGGAAGAAAATACCGTCTCGCTCTCACGGATCGCGCTCTCGAAATCGGGATAGCCTGCCGCGAAAAATTCCTCGCCCGCGAGCGCCAATTCTACGACGGTATCACGGAAGAAGAAAAGAAACAGCTCTTCCGCATTTTCCAAAAAATAGAAAAGAATCTGGGATTCTCGAGTGTGTCCTGAGTGCCGAAGCCGCTTACGCGGCTTTTTTTGTGCGCAAAAAGTAAAATGCGTCATTCCGGGCTTGATCCGGAATCTCTGCTGTCTGAATGCTCGCTGCCGTTCATCGGGCATGGGTGGTTTTCCATCTCCCATTCCCCATTTTCCATTTCCCATTCCCCAAAAGCAAAAGCCCCCGGATGACGCCGGAGGCTTTCTTGTATGCATTTTAAAATATTTCTTATTTCTTTTTCACCAGATGGAGAATCCAACCGATGATGAGCCCCATCACGAAAAACGGAATCCAAGTAAGACCGTAATCGGACAGCGGCATGGCGCTCATCACACCATTCCACCACGTCGGGGAAACGCCCAAGACACCCAATCCGTCCGTTACAGCCGGAACGAAAGTGAACGCAGTCGCCACACGGTGAACGATGGGATCGCCATCGAAATTATCATTAAGGAACGTGAGAATAATTAGCGCTATTGTGAGCGGATATACGAAAACCAGTACCGGAATCGCCGCCGAAATAATCGTCGTCAATCCGAAATTGGCCACGCCCATAGAGAAAACGGTAAATCCGATCGCATACGCTTTAAAAG
>CAVHIJ010000076.1:0-7648 GCA_963635945.1 bacterium
AATCATGGAGTGAAATGCTTTGAAAGACATCAGACGAAAAGACATGAGAATTGAGTTTCTGAAGTCTCAAAATCTCAAAGGCTCAAGGTCTCAAGGTCTTACAGTCTTATAGTCTTATAGTCTTTATCTAAATTGAGCCGGAATTTCAGCGCACGAAAAAGGGGAGCCCTTGACGGGGCTCCCCTTTCGCTTATTCTGCCAGGGAATAAAATTCATTGACCTTGTACTCTTTCACCGTGCGAGTCTGGAGTTCGCCCAGGCCCTGTGCGGCGGTGAGGAGTGCCGCATCTGCTGCGCCGAGGTCGATCTTGGAGAAGGAAAGATTGGCGGTGTTTCCTTCAGCGTCTTTTTCGACGACCACGATGAGTTTCACATCGATCTTGCTTTTCGTTGCCATAGTTTCACCTCCTTTCCGAGGAAATCACGCCGACCGGGATCAGTCGGTGATCGGGGTTTCGGTCGTTTCGATGTATTTGGCTTCTTTCAGATCCTGTGCTTTTGCACCGTCATTATTGACGAGCACCGGGATGAATTTCGCCGCCGCGTCTTTCACGGCCGTCAGGGTAAGCGACTCCTGCGGGTACGCAAGGGACAGCGACATAGTCTTTCCACCGACCACATCGAAGGTCATTTCGAGTTTCTTGCTCATATCTCTCACCTCCTTTCCGGGCTTTTTGCCCTTCTGAAGGATATATGACACGAAACGGAAAAAGCGGAAGTAAATTTTTGAAACTTTTTTCGTCATCCCGGATTTGATCCGGAATCTTTGCAATATAAGGGAGTGATGTGTGATGGGTGATGAGGGGAAATATGATATAATAAAAAAATAATATTTGAAACGGAGAAAAAGCCATGAATATTGCGATTATCTTTGCCGGAGGAAGCGGGCAGCGGATGAATACGGCATCTTTGCCGAAGCAATTTTTGGAAGTACACGGGAAACCGGTACTCATTTATACATTGGAAAATTTTCAAAATCATCCTAAGATTGATGCGATTGTGCTCGTGTGCCTGGAAAGCTGGATCGATTATGCGAAGAAACTTTTGAAAAAATTCGGTATCGATAAAGTGGCGGCTGTCGTGCCTGGCGGGGCGACCGGGCAGGAATCCATTGAGCGCGGGGTTTTAGCGGCGGCGCATTACGGAGAAGACAGCATTGTCCTCATTCATGACGGCGTACGTCCGCTCATTCGTGCCGATCTCATCGATGAATGCATTTGCGCGGTGAAAGAGCATGGAAATGCCATCACAGTGTCGCCTGCCATTGAGACGATTTTTTTGAAACAAGAAGATACGAGCGAAGTGGGACGGATTTTCAATCGGGCGCAATGTGAGATGGCCAAAGCGCCGCAATGTTTTAGGCTCGGTGATATCATGCGCGCACACGAAAAAGCGCATGAGGACGGAGCACTCGATTTCATTGATTCCGCTTCTCTCATGCAGCATTACGGGGCAAAACTTTTCACAGTGAAGGGGCCCTCGGAAAATATCAAAATCACGACGCCTTCGGATTTCTACATTTTCCGCGCTCTGCTGGATGCTCGTGAAAATTCGCAAATTTTGGGATTATGAATATGAATCGGATTGTAACGCAAGATTTGGTGCAGATCGCGGCCGCTCCTTTTATTGATTGGGAGAAATTGGCGGAGAAAACTATTTTTATTACCGGTGCGACGGGGCTTATCGGGCGGACGCTGGTGGGCGCGCTGCTTTATGCCAATGACGAAAAGCATCTCGGCCTTCGCATCTTGGCGCTCGTGCGTGATGAAGAAAAAGCGGTGGCATTTTTCGGGCGGCCGGCTGCTTTGGAATATGTCGTCGGGACGATCGAGGCGCTGCCCTCCGTTTCCGTAGCCGTCGATTATGTGATTCACGGTGCGAGCCCGACGGCGAGCCGTTTCTTTACGGAGCATCCGGTGGAAACGATTCGCGCAGGGACGATCGGCACGATGAATGTGCTGGAGCTGGCGCGTGAAAAGAATGTGAAAAGTTTCGTCTATCTTTCGAGTATGGAAGTGTACGGGGCGCCGCAGACGGATGCGCCGATTCCCGAAACGCAGGGGACGACGGCAGATACCATGGCGGTGCGGAGCTGCTATCCGGAGGCGAAGCGGATTTCCGAAGCACTTTGCGCGGCATATGCTTCCGAATATGGTGTGCCGGCTGCGGCGATTCGCCTGGCGCAGACATTCGGGCCGGGGATTGCGGCCGATGAAAATCGCGTCTTTGCGGAATTTGCGCGCTGCGCAATGGCGGGAAAAAATATTATTCTAAAGACAGCGGGTACGAGCCGGCGCTGCTATCTCTATACAGCGGATGCGGCCGCGGCAATTCTCACGGTACTCCTTCGCGGCATGCCGGGAGAAGTTTATAATGCGGCCAATCCGGCGACGTATGGCAGCATCGCGGACATGGCGCGAATGGTAGCGGAACATTTGGCTGTCTCTTCGATTCAGGTCTGTTTCCCACCGGAAGGTGAGCATGATAAAAAATACCCGCCGACGCATCGGCTGAACTTGGACGTTTCCAAAATCGGAAAGCTGGGCTGGAAACCGACGCGGAATTTGGCGGATATGTATAGAAGAATGATGGAAGGAATGCAATGAGTAAATTAGCTTCGAAAATACAAGCGATTTCTTATAGCTTGCATCATGGGCGGAAGGAAGTTTCCGCAAAGGGGGAAAATAATAAAATCCTCATCATCCTGGATCAGGGAGGCGTGGGAGATATCGTCTGCTCTTTGGATGCATTTCGTTACATTGCCGAGTATACAAAGGGAAAGTATGAATTGTATATCGCCACGGAGCCGACGGCGATCCGCTTTTTGCAAGAGATACGGGCGACTTTCGATGCGCATATGATTCCACTGGAATTGGCCACAGAAGACAAATGGAATTTTCCCGTTTTTAAAAGAAATTCGGAAAATCTGGCGCAATGTCATTGGAGATATATTGTTTATTTGAATCGCATCGATAGTTATGTGAATCTGCTCCTTTCTGGATGCAGCTACGACGGGATGTGCGGGACGGAATTTATCGGGAAAAAAGTCGGATTCGGAAGCCGGCTTTTGCGAAATCGGCTGCATGATTATATATGCATAGACGTGTCGATAAATGAGCATATTATGGAAATTCATGAGAAGGTCGCCGAAGAATCGCTGCGGGTGCTGATGGGAGATGACCCGGCGCGGACCTATCGGCCGTATGAAATTTCCGATTTGGGAGAAAATCCTTTAGCGGCGAAAAAAGGAAAATATTGCCTCATATGCCCTTCCGTTTCTATGCAAAAAGGTGGTGCTTATATGCATCGGATATGGCCGCTTGATCGCTTTGTGAAAGTGGCGGATTTTGTTGCGGAAAGTAGTAATTTGGCGATATGCCTTTGCGGCGTGGAAGCGGACCTTGCGGATAATGAATACGTGGAAACGCACGTGAAGGATCCGTCTCGCATCCTGAATTTGACGGGGAAAACATCTTTCAAAGAATGGATCGAATTGATCCGTGGAGCGAAATTTGTCTTCGGAAATGACAGCGGATATATTCATCTGGCGGCCATGCTGAAAGTCCCATCCTTTCTCCCGGCCGGGTATTGGAATTACGGACGGTTTCTTCCGTATCGCGGCAAAACGGCAAAAGGGAAGACGCTCCCCACGGATATTCGCTTCCCCAAGCCGGCTTGCAGTAATTGTTTCTATTTGAAATCGTGCGGAAAAGAGAAGCAAGAATGTGACAGATTGGTAAAGGAAACGGGAATGTATACGTGTATTCGAGAGATCGGCGCCGAGCAGGCGATCCGGGCGCTGGCGGGGATTTGGCGGAGGAAGAGTCATATCGATGAACCGGGGACCCTGAAACAAGTTCAGGGTGACGTCCCTTTTCAGGGCGACGGACTTTTTTCATGGCGACGGACTTTTTTCAGGGTGACGCGCTTTTTCAGGGGGGACGTACTTTTTCAGGGCGACGTACTCTCTTCAGGGCGATGTACTTTCTTCTAGGTGACATGTCTTAGCTGTGCACTATGCATTTTTTAATTTTTTTGGAGTCTCATTATGTTTCTTTCGATCATCATTCCGACATATCGGAATACAAAAGAAGAAATCGAGCGGTGCCTCGGAAGCATTTACCGGAGCGATTGGCGCGATTTTGAGGTGCTGCTTGCCGATGATGGGAACGAGGCTGAGTATGCGGCGTATCTGGATACGCTTTCGGCGCGTTTTCCGGGGCTTACCGTCTTGCATTTGCCGCATGGGGGTGTGTCGGCGGCGCGGAATGCGGCCGTTTCCGAAGCGCGGGGCGAGTATATTCTCTTCGCCGATGCCGATGATATCGTGACGGCGCAATTTTGGGAGGATGCAAAGGAAATATCCGCCCGGGGGATTGAGGCGGATATCATTTACGGAATGGTCGGAAACAATACGACCGGTGCTTTTCGAGATGAGGGCGGCAAGCCGCTTTCGCTTCGGGAATTGGACGAAGAAGAAAAACGGGAGCTTTATGCGCATTTCTTTTCTGCAGCGCGAAAGAGGTTTTGGACAAAAGATGGGCATATCGGGTGGCAAAAATGGTGCGGAGTGAATTGGCAAAGAAAATTTCTTTTGATGTGGACTTATTCTATGGAGAAGATCTGATTTGGAATTTGGATTTACTGAAAGTGGATTCCCGTGTATACATGATGGATCATATCTGGTACTATGTGCTGGGGAATCCGGAATCGGCGACGCGTGGGTATCGCCCGGAGCTTATAGAGTGGCATCGGCAATTACTGCAAGTTTTGAGAGATTATGTGACATCGGATACGAAGAAAGATTATCAGCAGCGTATATATGAATCGTTAGGAGACATCGGGCGGAAATACTATCTCTCTCCGAAAAATCCGCTTCCCTGGTTTCAAAAAGTAAAGGAGTTCAACCGCATGGCATGGAGTGAACCTTTCAATACAGTATTAGAAACAAATGAGAAAATAAGGGGGGGGCAAAGGCCTCTTGAAGCTCGTTTTTTATAAAACGGGCCTTTTGTTGTACGCATATCAATTGAAAAAGCTGCTGGGAAGATAGGAAACTTCATCCTTTTCTTCGCAGCGGAGAAAAGGATGAAGGATGGAATTTACGAAAAGGCATAAAATCGCATTGATGGTGAGTAATTTGTGTACGCTCGGAGGGACGGAGCGTGTGACTGTAAAACTCAGCGAAGAGCTTGTTCGAGAGTATGATTGCTATATTTTGACACAATGGAAAGCAGGAGAATATGCGTATCCGATCGCGGAAAATGTGAAAATTTTCAATTTGTATGATCGGAAGCGCCGTTTCCGCTATTCAGTGATTGATACGGTGAGACGTTTTCGGGAATATATCCGGCGGGAAGGGATTGAAGTCGTTATTGTGGTCGGGCGAAATAACGGATTATACCCTTTGCTCGTGAAAATGGTTACGGATGTGAAATTGATATATTGTGAGCACAGTACTCCTTCGTCGTATCTATTTTTTAAAGAAGAAACTCGGCAAAAAGTATATCGACGGTTGTTGCAATTTTTGATGAAACGGGTACCGGATTTGGTCGTTGCATTGACGGAAAAGACTTTGCATGATTATAAAGATGCGAAAGTGCCTTGCTGTTGTATTTATAATATGTTGGATGAAAATTTATTGGATAGCAGGGGTGCATATCATTGTGAGAATCGTTCGATTATTACTGTAGGGCGTGTGGAATATGGCAAAGGAATAGATTTTTTATTGGAAGTGGCAGGGAAAGTCTTTGCTCGTCATCCGGATTGGCATTGGGATATATACGGTGAAGGGGAAGAAGAATATGTAAAGCATATCCGGGATCTGATTGTCGAAAACGGATTGGAAAAGCACGTGTTTCTGAAAGGGAAATGCGATCATATGTACGATATGTATTCGCATTACGGGATCTATGTCATGACATCTCGCTATGAGGGGCTTGGCATGGTGCTTTTGGAAGCAAAGGCGAAGAAACTCCCGCTCGTTTCCTTTGATATTCATGCCGGGCCGTCGGATATTATTCGAGACGGTGTGGACGGCTATCTCGTGCCGCCTTTTGATACGGATGCGATGGCGGAGAAGCTTTGCCATCTCATCGAGCATCCGGAGGTGCGTCGGGATTTCTCGGATCACGCGTATGGGAATATCGATAAATTCCGCAAGGATGCGATTTTGGAGAAGTGGAAAGATTTGATTGAGGGAATGTGTGAAGAGTGAAGAGGGAAGGGGAAAGTGCATAGTGCATATAAGACGTAAGACTGTGAGACGTCAGACTTTTAAGCGGTGCGCTGCGCGGCATTTTGTATTATGCTGCACACAGCGGGACGCGCCCATTTCCGCTTTCCTCTTCTCCCTTCCCCATTCCGTTGCTTGGGGGATCCCGGATCAAGTCCGGGATGACGGTGTGGGGAGCGGGATGACGGTGTGGGGACAGGATGACGGTGTAGCATGTCACCCTGAAAAAGAAGCGTCACCCTGAACTTGATTCAGGGTCCCCGGCTCATCGATATGTGAGTCATTTGGGGCATGCGGGGGATCCCGAAACAAGCTTACGGATGACGGTGTGGGGATGGGATGATGGTATTGGGATGGGATGACGGTGTATTGTATGGTTGAGATGGTTGGATTGTGGAGATTGTGGAATGAAAAAGTTATTATCGATTTCGATTGCGGCTTATAATGTAGAGAGCACGATTGAGGAGTGCTTGGATTCCTTTTTGTCTTGTCGGCATTTGGGGGATCTGGAGATTTTGGTCGTGAATGACGGGTCGCAGGATCGGACGGTCGAAATCGTATCGGAGTATGTGAAGAAATATCCGGAGAGTATCCGGCTGATCAATAAAGAGAACGGCGGGCACGGGTCGACGATTAATGCGGCATTGGCAGCGGCGACCGGTGAATTTTTTCGCGTGATTGATGGGGACGATTGGGTGGATCCGGCGGATTTGGATGCGCTTTGCGATTGCCTTGAGAAGACGTCTGCGGATTTGGTCATTGATGATTATCGGGAAGTCTATCCGGATCATGAAAGGCGTGTTTCTTATCTTGCCGATTATGAGCCGGAGCGCGTATATGATTTTTCGGAGATTTGCCCGAAGGGGAATTTTAATGAGCATATTTTTGCGATGCATATGTCTTCCGTACGTACAAAGCGGCTTCGGGACGTGGGGATGAAAATACAGGAGAAATGTTTTTATGCCGATACGGAATTTATTTATTATGTGGGACTTGCCGCACGGACAGTGGAGTTTCATGAGAGCTGCGTGTATCAATACCGCTTAGGATCGGCAGGGCAAAGTGTGAGCGCGGAAGGTTGGTATCGTCATATTGAGGACTTTATCAAAATTGAATCGAATTTGATTGCGATGTATGCTATGCATGAAGCGGAAATGATGGAAACGACACGTCGGCGTTATCTTTTTGCGATTTTGGATACGAGGTATACATTGCTTTTGAATTGCTTTGTGATAAAATTTCAAACCGTTGATAAAGATGAACTTCTTGTGAATTTTTTGAAAGAGGAAAAGGAAAAGTATCCGCAGCTTATTGCGAGGATGCAACTTTCTGCATTGAATCGGTACGTCGCCAAAGATCCGGTGCATCGGATTGATCGGGTGCGTCGTTTCAAAAGGACGTCGCTATTTAAAG
>CAVHIJ010000077.1:0-7107 GCA_963635945.1 bacterium
TTTTTTCGTATACAATATACAAAAATGATAGTGGATAAAAAATAAAGAATTGCAAATTAAATTCGATTTTTCAATTGAATCGTCGAAATCGTAATCATTTGAGCAAGGTAAATAAGGGAGAGAGTATGATGAACCACGTGGATGTCGGAAATGATGCGCTGATGGATTTACATTTTAATGTAGGCCTGATTGCGCAGTATCATTCTCAATCGCAAGTCGCAAGGCTTTTGACGGAAAATTGGGTCATGGAACATATGTATTGCCCACGTTGCGGAAATCCGCATATTCGGCAATTTGAAAATAATCGGCCGGTGGCGGATTTTTATTGTCCCTATTGCGGAAATCAATATGAGCTGAAAAGCAAAAACGGAGCACTGGGCCGAAAAGTGGCTGACGGTGCCTACGACACCATGATCGAACGCATCACGGGAAACCAGAATCCGGATTTTTTCTTTATGAGTTATTCCAAAGCTGATTATATGGTACGCAGCTTGCTTTTGATCCCCAAACATTTCTTTGTCCCGGCGATGATCGAAAAGAGAAAACCGCTGGAGTTGTCGGCGCGTCGTGCCGGTTGGGTGGGGTGCAATATCATGCTTGATCAAATTCCCGAGCAGGGCAGGATTTCCATTATTGAAGACGGAAAAATCAATGATAATGAAATGGTTTTGCAAAAAGTGAATGCAAGTAATCGACTGGAAACGAAAAATATGAAAAGCCGCGGCTGGATGATGGATGTCTTGCGGTGCGTGAATCAAATCGCAGCGTCGGATTTCTCTTTGCAAGATATCTATTCTTTTGAGGGAAAATTGCAGGAAAGACATCCGGAGAATCGCAATATCAGACCGAAAATTCGCCAACAGTTGCAAATCCTTCGTGACAAAGGTTTCCTTGAATTTCTGGGGAGTGGGCAGTATAAAAAATTGTAGAAATCAAGAGAAAAAGTGGCATATAGCTGAGCAATCTATAGTGAGGATGCCTGTCAAGATCACAATTTTAATTTTTTACTGATTGCACACGAGTATTTATTTGTGTTTCGAAAATAGAAATAGGCGTTGTAAACGGCATGGTGATTTTTCGGAAACCGATATTGTAAGATGTGCTTGACAAAAAAATCGACGCCTTTTATAGTATGTTTCAAAAAAGAAACGTACCGGCGTCGTTTTTTGCG
The DNA here is from genome assembly GCA_963635945.1 of bacterium. GTDB lineage: Bacteria > Bacillota > Negativicutes > Veillonellales > Dialisteraceae > UBA1822. Next base: position 1,172 of record CAVHIJ010000077.1, read on the forward strand.
GAAAAAGCGTGGGTGCGTTGATGCGTGCAAGGAGGACTTATGTCATTAATATACTGCGTCGAAGATGATGAGAATATTCGTGAGCTTGTGAGTTATGCGCTGCGCGGGCAGGGGTACAATGTGATGGGATTCGGCGATGCGGCGGCACTGACGCCTGCGCTTTTGCAAAATATGCCCGATTTGATACTCCTTGATATCATGCTGCCCGGGAAAGATGGGCTCACGATTTTGAAAGAACTCCGTGCGAAGAAAGAATATGCGGACATTCCCGTGATTATCATGACGGCGAAATCCGGTGAATACGATATTGTGCGCGGGCTCGATCTCGGTGCGGACGATTATGTCACGAAACCGTTCGGCATTATGGAATTGATTTCCCGTATCAAGAGCGTGCTCCGCCGCAGCAGCCGCGGGGAAGAAAAGGATACGCCCATGCTTTCCATCGGCGCCATCACTGTCGATTGCCGCCGCCATATCGTGATGAATGACGGAAAAGAAATCACATTGACGCTCAAAGAATTCGATTTGCTTTGCTATCTCATTTTGAATAAAGGCATCGTCGTCTCGCGCGATCAAATCATGCAATCGGTCTGGTCTGCGCCTTTTGAAATGGAAAGCCGCACCATCGATATGCATATTATGAGTCTTCGCCAAAAACTCGGGGAGACGGGAAACTTCATTAAAACCGTCCGGGGGCTGGGGTATCGCATGGGTGAGAAGTAAGTGCCTCATGGGCGAGAAATAAGTGTAGTGCGACATCGGTGCAGCTGCTATGAGCCGTGGGCTGTGAGCTATGGGCTTTAACAGGTGCGCTGCGCGGCATTTTTATAATCGCTCGCTTTGCTCGCTTGCGCTTGGCGCGGCTTTTGCCGCCTTTGGCGGCGAGGCGCTTTAGCGCCGATTACAATAAAATCGTCGCCGTAAGGCGACACAAGCTAAAGCCCACGGCCCAAAGCTCATAGCCCATAGCCATCGGAATATGTTTTATCTAAGTTATTCAATATAAAGGAGGCACACTCTTGCGCATCCGTATCCATCGCAGTTTCTTTTTCGTCGGCATCGTGTCCGTCATTCTGACATTTTTGCTCTCCGGCATTCTGTATTATCAGGGCATGCAGGAGCGCGCCATTCATGAAATCGCGCATCTTACCGAAGTCGCCGGCGACGGACTTACGGGAAACAGGCAGAGCGATCTGGCGTTTCTTGAAAAAATTCGCGAAAAAAGCGTGCGCCCCATGCGTATTTCCTGGATCGCCAAAGACGGTAGTGTGATTTTGGAAACGAAATCCATCAAGACGGCCGATTATGAAAATACGAAGGAAATTCGGGAAGCCAAAGCCGAGGGGCGTGGGGAAGCGACGCGGAAAAATGAGGAAGATCAGCCTGTATTTTATGCGGCAAAGTTATTGCCAAATGGAAGCATTTTGCGCCTTTCCGTACCGCGTACGGCGCCGGGAGGGATTCTTTCGCCGCTCATTCCGGAAATTTTCCTCTTCTTCATCGCAATTTGCGTCGCGTGCTACATCGTCGCGCAGCGTTCCACTGAATCGGTGCTGGAGCCGCTTCGCCGCGTCGAAGATTTGATTTCCGACATCAGGGCCGGCGTCCCCGAGCGTGAAATTCCGGGCGGTTATAAAGAGCTGCGTCCCTTGGTCGATAAAGTGCGCGAGCAAAAAGCCGAAATTCAAAATTATACGGAAGATTTGGAAGAAGAAAGAAACACCATCCGCACCGTCGTTGACACCATTGCGGACGGCATTTTCCTTTTGAACGAAGATAAAGAAATCATTGCATCGAACCCGATGGCCGCGCATCTTTTCGGACACACGGACTCCATTCGTTTCCGCAAAATCGCCGCCCTCTGCCACGACGAAGATTTTCTGCGCGCCGTCGAAATGGCATACGAAAAAGGCGGCCGGCAGAGCTACACGATGAATATCGCCGCCGCGCCGTACCGCGTTTCCTTCGTTTCCATTGAATTATCCGACGATGAAACGGGTCTCCTCATCGTCTTCCATGACCTTTCGCCGACGTATGCCGCCGAGAAAATGCGTCGCGAATTCTCCGCAAACGTCTCTCACGAACTCAAAACGCCGCTCACGTCCATCAGCGGTTTTGCCGAAATGATTTCGAGCGGCCTCGTCCGAAATGAGACGGATGCCCAAATGTTTGCCGGGAAAATTTTAGACGAATCACATCGCATGCTCGGCCTCATCGAGACCATCATGCACCTTTCGCGCGTTGAAGAAAGCCAGACGACCATCACGTGGAAACCGGTCGATCTGAAAGGCGCCGCCGAATATACGGCCGATATCATCGCGCCGCAGGCCGCCGCGAAAAATGTCACCGTCCGCGTCGAAGCCGATCCCGTTTCCGTCTACGGCAACCAGTCCCTCCTCTATGAGCTTGTCATGAATTGCATCGACAACGCCGTGAAATACAATAAAGAAGACGGCGAAGTCACCGTGACGCTTCGGAGAGAAGAAGGAAACGCCGTCCTCATCGTCGCCGATACCGGCATCGGTATTCCGAAAGATAAGCAGGGACGCGTCTTCGAGCGTTTCTATCGTGTGGACGAAAGCCGGAACAAAGCAACCGGCGGCAGCGGCTTGGGACTTGCCATTTGCAAACATATCGTGACGCAGCATCACGGCCAAATCGAGATCGAAAGCACGGAAGGGGAAGGCACGAAAATCATCATTACGCTGCCGGCGATGACCGAAGAAGACCTCGCCCGCGAAGCCGCCGCAAAGACAGCCGCGCAGCTCGACGTCATCCGCGCCGAGCAAGGTGAATTCGATGAGGCACCGGAAAGTGCGGGAGCGGAAACGGAAGAAATCCCGGAAACGGAATCTGCCGAATCTGCAATGGATGCCGAGAAAAAAGGTAAAGAGAAAAAAATAAAGCAGAAAAAAGACGGAAAGGATAAGAAGAGGGACAAGGACAAGAAGAGCAAGAAGAAGTGACGGGGCAAAAGTGATGAGTGATGAGTGATGAGTGATGGGTGATGAGTGACAGGATGGCGGCCGAAATATTATGGCCGCCGTTTTTGTATGCCTCAGACGCCGGCGGGCTGTGAGACTGAAAGACTGAAAGACTGAAAGACGCGCGCTTGGCTGCGGTCTCTGCCGACGGCTTACGGCTTACGGCTGACGGCTTTAAGAGGTGTCGCCTGCGGCGACGGATTTTTATATGGCACCGATGCCGCTTCGCTGATCGGTGAGAGGATGCGCTGCGCGCATATTCCTGTTTTAATCGGCGCGAAGCGCCTCGCCGGCTCCGCCGGCATAAAAAATGCGCCGAAGGCGCACACCTGTGAAAGCCTTCTTTTGAAAGAAGGTGGCGCGGAGCGCCGGAAGATAAAGTGGCGGCTACGCCACAACTTCAGCAAATACGCTGAAAATGAAAACGGCCCTTCGGCCTGAATCGATGCTTTGCTTTTGTAAGAAGGTATGCGGCTTAGCCGCATTCTATCTCCCGGCCTTGCGGCCACCGGCAACCGTCCACCGGAAGGTTGCCTTCGAAAAGAGGGCTTGAGAGGGGATCTTTTTATATTTTCTTGAAAATGTCACATTGCCGGCGGACGCGGGCTTGATGCTTTTCCCGCATGGTTTCCGGTGATAGGATGCGGAGGAAGGGGCCGAAGGCGAGGAGACGGATGAGGATTTCCGTTTCATCGTCTTTTTCATAATGCAGTGTCATGCGATAGAGTCCGTTTTCCGTGGGTTCCGTTTCCTTTTGCAAATCGGAAAAGGAGAGCATGGCGCGCGAGAGAGAGTTTCTTTTGTCGGTGATTTCGAGGACGACGGTCTCTTTTTCGGGCGGGTCATCGATATCATCCGCGGGAAGATCCGTGACGGCGCAGGAGATGATGCCGGCGGCATTGAGTGTCATGGGACGGACGGTTATGTGGAAACGGAAACGGAAGGCGTCGTCTTTCGGGGAATATTCGAGCGAAAGGAGACTTCCTTCATATTCTTTTTCGCGCCCGTCGCGGCGCCGATAGGTGAGACGCACTTTTTTATGATTTCGAAGGGCGGATAGGAGGAGCCGAAAGTGCGTGCGATAGCCGGCGTCCGTGAAGGGATCCCCGTCCGTGTAGCGATCGTAATACACGAGATCGGAGGGTTCCCAGAGCGGCGGGATATCGGTGAGGGCTTTCGTGAGGGCGGCGAGTGTTTCTTTCGGAAGAAAGAGCGTGACGCGCGGATCCTCCAGGCAGGATTTGAGGAAACGGCGTTCCGGATCGGTCGAAAGCACGGGCGGCACGCCGGAAAGGACGCTTTTTCCTTCGCAAAGGAGCGGCCATTCGCTTTTGAGTTTTTTCGGAAGCGTAAGCCCTGTCTCGGCGAATCCTTCTTCGCGGATGAGCTTTCGCAGCTTTTCATCGGAGACGGGCGCGGCGGCCGCTTCCGTGAGAAGTCGGCTCAGAATGCGGTAATACACGCTGTGTATTTCATGGAAAATCATAGGCACCTCTTTTGAGAAAACGGGGAACGGGAAATTGTCACGGCGTCTCAAGCATGGCGGCGAGATCGCGCCGGAATCGTTTCACCAAATAGGGATGATCGGACGTGAGCGATTCGATGCGGCCGATGTAGGTGCGAATCCAGGGAATCATTTCGAGCGGATCGCATACATCCGCCTCAAAGATCCAAAGCCCTTCTTTCGCTTGTCGAAGGGTCCCGCCTCGTTTTTCGCGATAGAGGCGGCGCACGATGAATGATTCGTCGGGGCCGACGCGGACGGCCATCTTTACATGATAAATTTTTTGTGTGCGAGCCGAGACGCCCCAGAGTCGGGGAAGCCATGCATCGACATCCGCGGAGGGCGTTCGGACGATATCACCGGCGACCGCGGATTCTATGCGATCGAGACGAAGGAAATGCAGGCGATCGGTTTCCGCGCAAAATACGTATTCACGCCCCGTCTCGCGGCTGATGAAAAGTTTTGCCGGCAAGATGGTCTGTTTTTCTCCCTTTTCCGTGGAAACGGTCACCCTGCGTTTTTCCCGTATCGCCGAAAGAAGCGTGTAGGCGATGTCCGCATCGAGCACTTGAAAAAGATACCGATGCTTGAAACCGATGGGCAGGGCCGCAGTTTCCGTTTTTCGGTGCAGGAAGAAACCCAAGACGCCCGCCGGCTCGATCTCCGCGGCAAGCGTCAAAGCGTCCGCCGCGCCGGCAAGCGGAAGCGGCAAAGAGAGCGCATATGTCGTGCGGCGCCCGGATTTTTGTTTTCGGAAAACGCCGAGCTTTTCGTACTCCCCACATTTTTTGCGAATCGTCGATTCATCCGGAATATTTCCATCGGCATCGGCAGGATAGATTTCCGAAAGTCGCTGCCACATCTCGGGTACAGAAAGCGCCGCGCCGCCTGCCAATAAATCCGTGAGGAAAAAGTGCAGGAGAAGATCCTTCGTCGTGAAACTTTTCGCGCAAAAGACCCGCTGCAACGGATTCTCCGTCTCCTCGCGGCTCCCGACGGAAAGGAAACCGTATTTCTTTTTTCCCGTCTGCCGAAAGGCCATGTACGGCGAAAGCCAACTGTCGATCCGTCGGCGCTCATTATCGTAGCTGCGTCCGCTTTTTTCCCCATAATCGCCGCGACTTTTGAAACCGAGCACGAAAAAATCCCGCACATAACGGCGAATGGGATTCAGGGATTTGATGAGCTCACTGTAAGACACGTCGGACCTCCGAAGCAATACGCGCCGCGCGCGGAAAATTCATGCTTTTATTATAGTATGGAAAGGCGGCAGGGGAAAGGGGCATAGAAATCGATTGTAAAAGTGATGGGTGATGAGTGATGGGTGATGAGACTGTGAGACTGAAAGACTGAAAGACGCGTGCTCGGCTGAGTCCCCGGGGGCGGCTGACGGCTGACGGGATAGGGTTGACGCGTTGATGCGCGGATGCGTTAATGCGTCGCAGGTG
>CAVHIJ010000078.1:0-6968 GCA_963635945.1 bacterium
TCGTAAGATTGCCCGACCGTTATAAATTTGCCGATGCCGCGTGTATCGCGCGACAAAGTGCACAAAAAAGACACCCTTTCGGATGTCCCATTTTGTGAATTGGTGCGGTTGGAGAGACTCGAACTCTCACGGTCATCCCACTACCGCCTGAAGATAGCGCGTCTGCCAATTCCGCCACAACCGCATATTCAATTTTTGGCGATACACCACCGGATAAAAAAGTGGTGCGGCTGGTGAGACTTGAACTCACACGACCTTGCGATCACTACCCCCTCAAAGTAGCGCGTCTGCCATTCCGCCACAGCCGCATATGGTGCCTCAGAACGGAATCGAACCGTTGACACATGGATTTTCAGTCCATTGCTCTACCAACTGAGCTACCGAGGCATATAAAATTGGCGACCCGGATCAGATTTGAACTGACGATCTCCGCCGTGACAGGGCGGCATGTTAGACCACTACACCACCGGGCCGTATGGTGATCCACCCGCGACTCGAACGCGGGACACCTTGATTAAAAGTCAAGTGCTCTACCGACTGAGCTAGTGGATCATGGCAGGGGTAGTAGGATTCGAACCTACGCATGACGGAGTCAGAGTCCGTTGCCTTACCGCTTGGCGATACCCCTATCTGGCTCCTGAAGTAGGACTCGAACCTACGACCGATCGGTTAACAGCCGATTGCTCTACCAACTGAGCTATTCAGGAATATATATAAAGCCCTCATCAGGGCCTTATAATCAATGGAGCGGAAAACGGGACTCGAACCCGCGACCCCAACCTTGGCAAGGTTGTGCTCTACCACTGAGCTACTTCCGCACATCGCAACAAAGGAATTATACCATTTGAGCGAAATTTGTCAAGCCATTTTTCCCATATTCCCGAAATTTTTTTGGGAAACGGGAAACCGCGCCTCTGCGCTTTGCACTTTGCACTTTTACGACAGGATATGCGCGCAGTGCATCCTGAATTGCTAATTTAAAAAATAGATTCCGTCTGCGTTCCGAAAATTTTCACCGTCTTATTGAAAACGGATTCGCGGCTTTCCGTGAAATATCCCAGATAGAGCGCGACCGTATTGTCTCCGTCCGGCGATTCGGCGCTGTCCGTACCGTACGACGTGCGATCGGCGAGAAATCGACCGTCCATCGGCGTGAAATCGTCCGCCAAAGCTTCGAGCATCGCGGCCGCAAAAGGCGTAATCCCTTCGGCCGAGACCGATTTCCCCGCCGTCGAGCCCGCGCGCGTTAAAATTTTCCCCGTCATGCGTGCCGCTTCCCCGTCACCTTCTGCGAGCTCAAAAGGAGCCGCAAAAACAGATTCGATCTCCAGATACGAAAGCCCGCACAAAAAAGCGTACAGCGATTCGACATCTTCTTCGCGCACGCCGCCACGGCGCAAATCCACGATGTTTCCGTCGATTTCATCCACCGCTGCCGATGCCCCGGCGCAGAGCGCGGAAATAACACGCCACCCCGTTTCCTTGAAATCGGCGCCGGCCGCATCACACATTTCATTCCAATGTGCCAAAAGCGCGTCCTGTTTCAAAAGAAGATCGGCGTGCTCCCCGTCCGGGATGCGGAAATAATGCGCGGAAAATTGCGCTTTGCTGTTTGCTTTTTCTATGAAACCGGCAGTGAGCCCCGCTTCTTTTCGTTTCATGTCCAAAAAGACCGGCGGTACGCCCATATCGATGAGCCCGCCCACCAGCATATCCGGCGAAAGTTTCCCATAGCAACGAATAAATAAAGCTTTCATGACCGCACATCCTCTCTTTGCCGCCCTTTTCCGGGCCCGTCCTCGGCGACGGCGACATGAGCCGAGCCGAATGTTTTCATCACATTGAGCATATCGAGCGCCGCATCGAAAAGTAAAAGCCCGAGCGCGGATCCCACGCCCTGCGCCGCCGTCACATCGTAATGCAAATACGCGGAAAGTCCCAGGCGCCGCAGTTGCATCATGTGCACGGGCTCGTCATAAGCGACCGACGGAAACAGATAATTTTTAATTTCCGGATACACTTCGCACGCCGCAAGCGCCGCCGCCCCCGTCACCGCATTATCGAAAACGATGAGCATCCCGTGCCTCGCCGCACCGACGACGAGGCCGAAAAGCGCCGCAATCTCCGCCGAACCCACATCGGAGAGAATACCCACGGGATCTTCGGAAACATTTCCGATATCCGCAAGCCGAATTTGGAAACCGCCGCGCGCGGACGCTTCCTGCAATTCCTCTTTCATGATTGCGCACGTGACGGAAAGCGCCGACAGCACGCCGCGCTCCCCGATATTTCCGAGCCCCACCGCGCGGACGCCGCTTTGTGCAAGCGTATGGGCGACGGACATACCGAGCGACACCGCCTCGGACGCCGCTTCCCGCGTCATCGCGCCGCCTTCCTTCCTCGTCCCGCGACACACTTTTTGCGAAAGCACCCCCGGCGTATCACTCATATCTTTTTGAAGTCCCACATCGATGACGTAGACCGGGCATTGTAAATTTCTGGCCAAGACGGAAACGGGCGCCGCACCCGCCGCGACAAGTTTCGTCTCCGCACGCGAAAGCTCACCCTTCGTTTTATTGTCCCCGTCGACCGCCGTGTCACCGGCGAAAATCACAATGGCTTTGGAAAGCGATTTCGGCCGCACTTCACCCGTCGCGCCGGCAATGCGCACCGCCATATCCTCCAGTTTCCCCAACGAATGAAGCGGCTTGATGAGATTATCGACGTAGAGCCGGCAGGCGTCCATCACATCCTGCCGAAGCGCCGGAATTTGGCTCATACGCTCACCCCCGCTTCCTCATGCGTCACACATTCGCGATACATGGTAATCGCCGTATCGAGCATCCGTTTCTGAATCCCCGCGCCGACCGATTCGCCGAGGCGGAAACCCAAATCGATATATTCGGAAAGTCCCAGCGCTTCCAAAGATTTTTTATGCGCCTCTTCGAGCGACAAATGCGACGCCATAAGATATTCAGCGGAAACGGGACAGAGCGAACGCGCGATATACGCCGCCGCCGTCGTATTGAAACCGTCGATAATCGTCAGACAGCGATTCGCCGCCGCGCCCAAAATGACGCCCGCCATGCAGCCGAATTCAAAACCGCCGACTTTGGACAACACATCCAAACCGTCCGACGCATCCGGTTGATTCACATCGAGCGCACGCTGCACAATCTCCGTTTTATGTGCGAGGCGTTCATCGGAAATATTCGTCCCGCGTCCCGTCACTTCCGACGCCGTCCAATGATTGAAAGCACCCAAAATGCACGCCGACGACGTCGTATTGGAAATTCCCATTTCGCCGATCGTAAAGACGCGATATCCTTCGCGCGCTTTTTCCTCCGCGATTTCAATTCCGATTTCCACAGAGGAAACGGCATCGCGCCGCCGCATCGCCGGACCTTCGGAAATATCCTGCGTGCCCCACGCAATTTTCCGATTGAGGACGCCCGGCACATCACTCATATCATAATCGATCCCCACATCGACAATCGTCATATCCATATGACCGAAATGCGCCATCGCATTCGCCGAGGCGCCACCCTCCGCATACGCGCGCACCATACCGACCGTCGTTTCCTTCGGATAGGCGGACACGCCCTGCCGATACACGCCGTGATCCGCGCACGCAATCACCATCATACCACGCGGCACCTCCGGCATCGTCTCACGCGTCACACCGATATAGCGCGTCACCATATCTTCCAGTTTCCCCAAATTTCCCATGCCGAGATATAAATTTTTCCAACGCAAAGCCGCCGCATTCATCGCATCCGAATCAAGCGGCGAAATCTTTGCGATCGTTTCTTCCAAAAGACTCATATATTCCTCACAACCGAAAGCGCCCGGCATGCGCAAAAAGCCGAGCGCACCTTTTTCCTCTTTCCTCTTCACTCTTTTAAACGGACCGCTGCAAATAGAAATTCACCCTCGTATCGCTGTCGTCCGGCGTACCCGACGAATGGGCAATCGGGAAACCGAGCGCCACTTTGCCGTACCAGCCGCCCTTGCCGTACTCGAAACCGAACCCCGCCGCACCGATATAATCGCGCGTCGGCTCCGTCGAAAAATTATTGTACGCGACGCCGTAATCCAGGAAGACGAAACCGCGCCACGTCCTGTGATCCGCACTCACCGGGAAACCGTATTCGAGGCCGAGGCTCCAGCCCTTATCTCCGGAAAGCGTACTTTCTTTATATCCGCGCACACTTCCCATGCCGCCCAGCGTGAATTGCTCCGTCGTCGGCAATTCCTGATGCGACGTATATTGCCCCGTAAGACGGAACAGCAAATATCGATCATCGGAAATATTTTGCCGCCGCATGAGATATCCGTTGAAATACGATCCATTCTTTTCTTTATCATTCTTATTATCGTCACTGCGATATCCGGTAACACTCGCCATCGCAAACCAAATGCCGTGCTCATCGAATTTCCGATTACTGATGCCGATTTTTACCGTATTCGTATCGTTGTCCGCAAGCGTCATCCCCGAATATTCCGTATCCGACCATTTCCTGTGCAATTCGAAGAACAAATCCGTCTTCGAAAGCATCGTCACATTCAAAGGATGCGTGAGCGAAAGCGCCACATCATTCGAATTCGCTTTCATATCCATATCGCGGAAATTGCCGCGGATGATATTCACGATATTTCTACCATAGGAAACGGCCATCCGCGTGCCTTTCGTGCCGACGGGCGTATCGTACATGATCGAACCGCCCCAAATGCCGCGCGTCCACACCGGCGAAATCGCAAACGCCGCATCATGTCCGCCAATACCGCGATATTCGCTGTACGCGCCGATCCGGTAACGCCCGCTTTCATATTGCCCGGCATTATCGACAAAGATGAAACTTGTCATCGGATTATCTTTTTCTTCCAAATGAAGTTTCAAATCCGACGTGCCTTCCTCTTCGCCCGGCACCAATTCCGCGCGCACCTGATACACATTCGTCGTATTGTACACGCGCAAATCATCCTGGAGCTTATCTACATTTACCAGCTCACCGCGGGCGACGCGAATGCGGTGGAGAAGCGTATCCGTCCGGATGCGTTTGTTTCCCGTGACTTCCGTCTTGCCGTACGTCCCTTCGATGAGACGGATGAAAACGATGCCGTCCCGCACCGTTTGCGGCGGAAGCACCGCCTGCGCCGTTTGAATATTTTTCTCAATATACAGCGCATTCAGCCGGTCCACCATCGCGCGTAGCTCCGCGACATTCGTCGTGCCCGCGCCTTTGAAGTGAACGGCTTTTTTGATTTCCTCATCCGTCAGAATTTTCGATTTGGAAACGCGCACCTCTTTCACTTCGAAAGAAAGTTCCGGATCCGTGCTCTCGACTTTGGACGATTGCACGACGAGCGGCTTCGCCTTTTCGGAAATTTCCATGTCGCGGCTGTATTTGTAATAACTCGCCATCGCCTGCTGATCTTCCGTCGCGCGTTCCGCCCGGCTCCCGATCGTCGAAATATCGGCCGGAGCCGCGGCCGCCGTCGCCGCCGTAAGCATTGCGAGCACCGCGCCCGCCAAAATCCGTCGTTTCATCTTTATCCCTCCGAAGTCACACATCCGATACGTATCAAACTTTTCATATTCTACTATTCTACCATTCCCGTACATTCTTGTCCCGAAAAAATTTGGGGAAACGTCATTCGTCATTTGTCATTCGTCACCATTCTCCCCGGCCGACGGCTGACGGCTGACGGTTGACGGATTTAAGAGGTGCGCTGCGCGGCATTTTTGTAATCGCCGGCTCCGCCGGCATAAAACAGGATTTGCGCAAAGCGCCATCTGTATCTCGCCTCCCCTGAAAGGGGAGGGGGACCGCGTAAGCGGTGGAGGGGTCCGGCACGAATGACTCTGTCTTATAGGAGAAAATCCTTTTTCGATAGGGATAGTGCCCCTACAACTACGTGCACACATAGTGCGCGACCCCTCAGTCAGGCGCAGGCGCCTGACAGCTCCCCTTTCAGGGGAGCCAAGAATACAACAAGATTCGTCGCGAAGCGACACCTGCGCCTCTTCCCTCTTTCCCCTTCACTCTTCCCTATTAAAACAGGATTCGTCGCCGCAGGCAACACCTGAATTGCTAATTGCTAAATTATTTACAGTCTCGCAATGTTTCCGAAAATTTCCTTCTCGCTCACCTTCCCGAAGCGGATTTCGCCCGGCGCGTCCTTCGTTTCCTCTTCCTCTTTTTCATCTCCGTCCCAACCGAGATAATTGTGATAGAGACTTTCCGCCATTTGGGTGTAGGCCGTGCGCGCCGGCGATTTGCCGTTCACGGGAAGGCCGTTGTCGATGCGGGAGAAATCGATGTCCGTGATAATTCCGTATTTTTTGAAACGAAGCGTCCCGATTTTTTCGGCCATCGGATTTTTTTGATTCTTTTGCATTTCGAAATTGACGTAATTCGTCCGGATCGTGCTGTCGCCGCCGAGATTCGTATTCGAAAGGCCGATGTCGTCTTTTCCGGTGAAGTCGAGATATTCGATCGCGCTGTCTTTCACCGTGACGGGGACGTCCGCCGTCGTGTGGATGCCGGCGTAATGCGTCTGTTTCCCGTTTTGCCCGGTTACGGAAATGTCGATGCTGTCGGAATTCGTCTGCAAATCATCGATGCCGAGATTGTCGGCTTTAATGTCGATTTTGTTTCCGCCCCGGAGCGTATCGATTTCGACGGTTTTACCGGAAATTTCAGCGCTCTGTTTCACGGAGAGGACATTGTCGCCTTTTCCGCTCGTATCGAAACCGTTCGTGCCGGCTTTCGCGTAGAAAACGCTGCCCGCATTCCCGGCGCCGGTCACGTCATCGGCCGCCTCCGTCGTATCCACGCCGGAAAGTTTTTCGACATGATTCCGACTTGTAAGTTCGATGTTTTCACCGGCCGAAAGTTTTGCGATATCCGAAGAAATCGAGGCATTTTCGCCCGTCGTCTTAATCGAGCCTTTCGCTGTCATCG
>CAVHIJ010000079.1:0-6925 GCA_963635945.1 bacterium
AAAATGAAAAGTTTCCTAAATTTCGAAATTGGCATAGAATTTATATGCCGATTTTTTGTTTCTATAGTATAATGTAAAGAAGGTGTGTTTTGTGCGCCTTAATTTTGGAAATGAAAACGGTTGTGAAGGCGGTGTGGAGATGTCCGTACGGGAAATCGCGGCGAAGGTGCTTTCGGAGGAATCGGAAGCGGTCGCGGCTTTGATTGATAAATTGGATGAACGGTTTGATCGGGCGGTTTCTTTGATTGAGGAGTCGGAGGGTCGTGTCATTCTGACGGGAATGGGAAAATCCGGGCATATTGCCAGGAAGACGGCGGCGACGATGGCCTCGACGGGCACACCGGCTTTTTTCGTGCATCCGGCCGAAGCGATTCACGGGGATCTCGGTATGGTGACGGAGCACGATGTGGTGATTGCATATTCGAACAGTGGGGAAACGGGCGAGGTGCTCGCAATTTTGCCGTCGCTTCGTCGTATCGGCGCAAAGCTTATCGCGGTGGTGGGAAAGACGGAATCGACGCTGGCGAAAAATGCGGATGTCGTGCTGGATGCCGGCGTTTCGCATGAGGCGGGAAGTCTGGGGCTGGCGCCTACGAGTTCGACGACGGCGGCTCTCGCATTGGGAGATGCGCTGGCGATCGCTTTGATGGAAGATAATCATTTCACGGCGGATAAATTTGCTGTATTCCATCCGGGTGGATCTTTGGGGAAACGTCTCCTTCTCACGGTGGAGATGGTGATGCACAAGGGCGAGGATCATCCGATTTTGGATGAAAATGCGACGGTGAAGGATGCGCTTTTCGTCATGACGGATAAGGGGCTCGGCGCGGTGAATGTGATTGACGGAAACGGTGCGCTTTGCGGGCTGATGACTGACGGGGATGTCCGGCGTGGGCTGAAAAGCGGTACGGAATTTTTGAATGAACCGGTGGCGCGTGTGATGACGAAGCACCCTGCCGTGATTACGAAGGATAAATTGGCGGCCGAAGCGCTGCATTTAATGGATGAGCATAAGCCGCATCCGATCACGGTCCTTCCCGTTGTGGATGATGAGGGACGGGCGGTCGGCATGATTCATGTGACGGATTTGCTCCGGCAGGGAGTCGTGTGATGGCGATTCGGTTGATAGCTTTCGATGTGGACGGCAGTCTCACGGACGGCACGATTTATATGAATGCGGAGGGAGAATCCGTCAAAGGGTTTTCCGCGCGCGACGGGCTGGGATTATCGTTGGCAGTCCGGATGGGGTACATTGTCGGCGTTATTACGGGGCGCACGTCTCCCATCGTGATGCGCCGCACGGCGGATTTGCATTTGCATTTCTGCCAAATGAAAGTGTCCGATAAAGTGTCCGTCATGGAAGAGCTCATGGCTCGCCACGGCGTTTCTTGGGAAGAAGTGGCGTATTTCGGCGATGATTGGAATGATTTGGCATTGATGAAACAGGTCGGTTTTTCCGGTTGTCCAAGTGATGCGACGGAAGAGAATCGGGCGGCCGCGGATTTCGTTTCCGCACATAGAGCCGGATATGGGGCGGCGCGCGATTTTATTGAAGAAATTTTGAAACGGGAGCACCGTTTCGATGAGGGGCTGCAATCGTTTCTCGGAAACGGGAGCGCAGAGCCTATCCGTCAATAAGGCGGAAAGTATTTGATATAGGAAATCGGTTTCCGAAACGGGAACGGGATATCATTTCGGTTTTATGAGGAGTGCTTATGTCGAGTTCGCTGCGATATGCGTTTTTGAAGGGGGTAAGTCGCCTGTTGTGTACTTTGTCTTACGATAAAGTGCTTGCTGTCGGGCGTTTCCTCGGCCCCGCTGTCATGAATCGCATCAAAAAGCAACGTGAGCGCGGGATTTCTCAATTGATGAGCGGGCTTATGATTGAGCGGTCGGAAGCGGAGCGCATTCTTCAAAAAGTATATGAAAATATCGGTATGTCCGTCATGGAGATGCTGTATGTGCCTCGCCTGGTGGCGGCAAAGGATCACATCGATGATTACATTACGATCGATCATCCCGAATATTTGGAAGCGGCGTTTGCCGGGGGGCGCGGGATTGTCGGGCTCACGGCGCATATCGGAAATTGGGAATGGCTGGGCGCCGGCGTCGCACTTCACGGGTTTCCCACATCGGCGATTGCCAAGAAACAAAAGGATGACGCGCTCATGCGTATCATCAATGAATACCGCGAGAAATCCGGGCAGCATATTTTCCTCACGGGGACGGGCGGCTATGAAATGATTGCGGCGGCAAGGGCCATGAAAAGGAATGATATTTTGGGTTTCCTTTCCGATAAAGACGGCGGGGAGAACGGAATCCCGGTCGAATTCATGAATCGGACGTTTTCGTTTCCGCAGGGGCCGGCGATTTTTGCGAAGAAATTTCATGCGCCGATTTTGCCGATTTTCATCACGAGGAATCCGGGCGGATGCGGGCATACGATTCACATCGGGGAGCCGTTTTCGTACGAGATTTGCGAAAATGCGGATGAGGAGCTTGTAAAAAATTCGCAGCGCATGGCGACGGTAATGGAAAATTTCATTAAAGAATATCCCACGGATTGGATGTGGTTTCAGCATTTATTCTGGACGAAACCGGAGGATATCGAGATGTGGGTACGGATGAGGAAGGAGGAAACCGATGATTAAAAAATCGCATATTATCATCGGTGTCGTCGTCGTCATCTTTTTGGGAATCGTATTTCTGTTCCGGAGCAGTTTCGGGTTCGGAGATAGGGATACAAGTGTCCCTATCATGGAGCTTTCCAATTCGGAAATGCAGGAAACGCAAAAGGGAAATGTCATTTGGAAATTGAAGGCCGGGCGCGTCAGCATCGGCGGCGATAAAAATACTGCGACATGTGAGAATGTGGAGGGGTATTTCAAAGATAAGGATATGGAATTTACCGTGAAAGCGAAGTACGGAAAGATATCCCGCAATGAAAAGACGGTGTATCTGGAAGGTGAGGTGCGCGGGAAGACGTCGGAGGGCGTGGAGCTTTCGGCGGAAAATCTCAAGTACGACGGAAAAACGCAAAAGCTTTCGACGGATAAGCATTTCACGATTACGCATGAGGGGAAGGAGCTTTCGGCCGATTCTTTCGAGGCGGATCGTGTATTGGAAACGATGAAAGCGAAGGGGAATGCGAAACTTCGGAAGTTGGAGGAAAAGCATTGATGTGTAAAAAGGAGAATGCTGTGAAACGGATGATTTTGACAGGGGCGGCGGCGCTCGCCGTTTTAGTGGGCGGTGCGGTTTCCGCGGAGGATATTACAGCCGATGTGCTGACGTACAACGGTAAAACGAAAGTGGCCACGGCGACGGGTCATGTCGTCATTCACGGTGATGAAGGGGAGACGGTGACGGGTGATCACGGCGAATATCGTTTCGATGATCGTTCGGCTTATCTTACGGGTTCCGTGCATTATCAAAAAGGAAACAATACCATGGATGCGGAAACGATTCATGTTTCCCAAGACAAGACGGTCACCGGCACGGGCGGCGTCTATGCGTATGATGCGGAAAATCGGCGCACGCTTCGCGGGGATTACGTTTCCTATAATTCGGAAACGGGATACGGGCTCGTGGAAGGAAACGGATTTGTGCAGACGCCCGACGGCCAAATGACGGCGCCGCATATCGAAGGAAATGCGAAAGAAATCCGCATGGAAGCTTCGGGTGGCGTGAATTTCGAAAGTACTGCGCACAATATCGTCGGTTACGGCGACAATGCCGTGTATACGAAGACGCCGGACAGAGAAGACGGAAAAGTTGTCCTGACGGGAAATGCGCGTGCGACGCAGAATGGAAATACCTTCGAAGGGCCTGAGCTCATCTTTACGGCGGAAAATAATCTGGTCAGGACGAACGGCCGGAGCACCTTTGTCATCACGAATACGTCCGGAAAGTAATCCGGGAGGAGCGCTATGTTAATAGAAACGCATCATCTCGTCAAACGCTACGGACTTCGCACTGTCGTGAATGACGTCAATATCGAGGTCGGGCAGGGAAGCGTTGTCGGACTTTTGGGACCGAACGGCGCCGGCAAGACCACGACATTTTATATGATTGTCGGCATCATTAATCCCGATGAAGGTGATGTCACCGTGGACGGCACATCCCTTTCCGGCATGCCCATTCACGAAAGACACCGTTTCGGTATCAGCTATCTGCCGCAGGAAGCATCCATTTTCCGCAAAATGACCGTATGGGAAAATTTGATGTCCCTTTTGGAAACGCGGATGGAGATGACGCCGGCCGAAAGAAACGAAAAAGCTGAGTTTCTGCTCGGAGAATTTCATATCACCCACGTCAAAGACACGATGGGGAGCGCCCTTTCCGGCGGGGAGCGGCGCCGCGTCGAAATCGCCAGATCTCTCACACTGGATCCCGCCTTCATTTTGATGGATGAGCCTTTCGCCGGCGTTGACCCCCTTGCCGTCGAAGACATTCAGCATATGATTTTGCAACTTAAAGAACACAATATCGGGATACTCATCACAGACCACAATGTCCGCGAGACATTGCGTATCGTCGATCGTGCGTACATCCTGTCCGAAGGGAAAATTCTCCTTTCCGGCACATCCGATGAAGTCGCGCACAATCCCTTAGCCAAAAAATATTACCTCGGAGAAAATTTCAGTTTATGATATTCCTACAAGAGAGGAGGGAATTCCGATGCGTATTCTGGACAAATACATACTGAAAGAATTCCTGGCCCCGTTTTTATTCGGCATCGCGGCATTCACGGCGATATTCGTCGGGTCCGACACTCTGCTTAAAGTCGCGGAATTTATCACAAAATACGGAGCGTCCCCCGTCGCGGCCATGAAACTTTTCATTCTGGCCATTCCGCGCATCGTCGTGTATACGTTTCCGATGGCCGTCCTTTTGGGATCCCTCATGTGCTTCTCACGGCTGTCCTCTTCGAGTGAACTTATCGTCATGCGCACCTCCGGACAAAGTTTTGTGCGTCTCGGTATGCCGATTTTCATTATGGCATTTTGCCTCAGTATTGCGACCGTCGCTTTTAATGAATACGTCGTCCCTTGGACAAATAACGAATATTCTCGTATCGTTCGTGAAGAAGTACAAAGAAATATGAAACCGGCCTCCGTCGATCATGTTGTCATTCGTGATGTACAGGCGGGGCAAATTGAGCACCTTCTTTACGCCAGAAACTACGATGATGCTACGAGAAAACTTAATAACATTACTATTCAGGAATTCGAAAAAGACCA
Source organism: bacterium (assembly GCA_963635945.1). Classification (GTDB taxonomy): domain Bacteria; phylum Bacillota; class Negativicutes; order Veillonellales; family Dialisteraceae; genus UBA1822. The sequence continues at coordinate 5,244 of CAVHIJ010000079.1, forward strand.
AGTCGTCCGCGTTGAAAAAGCCCCCTACGCCGAATGGCGGGGAGGCACCTGGTACATCAAAAACGGCACCGTCTACGAACTCGGAGAAGATGGCAGCGAACATCTTCTGAACTTTGAAGAGCAGACCATCCCCTACGCTTCTCGTCCGCAAGATATTGTCAAAACGCAGAAAAATCTTGATGAAATGACGATTCGGGAGCTCAACGAAGAAAGGAAACTTCTTCGTACCGCTCATGAAGATACCGCTATTTATGACATGGAAATCCAGCAACGCTTCAGTCTGCCATTCGCCAGCTTTATCTTTGCCCTCATGGGTTCCCCGTTGGGCGTGCAGAAACAACGTTCCTCCTCCGTCGGCTTCGGCATTTCCGTAGTCGTCATCTTCTTTTATTATGCCATTATGACACTCTCCGGATCCCTCGGCCGCAGCCACGCCATCATACCGGAACTTGCCGTCTGGATACCGAATATCATTGCCATCATCGTCAGCATCTTCCTCGTGAGGCGTATTTCCAAATAAGAGAGGATTATTATGTTTATCGGATTATCCGTTATTCTCGTCCTCATGGCCATGGGCGGACTCATCGCCTTCCTGGGCGATCGGATAGGGTCTAAAGTCGGAAAGAAAAGGCTCACCGTCTTCGGACTTCGGCCGAAATACTCTTCTGTCATCATCACCATCGTATCCGGTACCCTCATTTCATGTCTCACCGTCGCTACCATGGCCGTTTTGAACGAAAACGTGCGCGTCGCCCTCTTCGGCCTTTCCAAATTGCATGCCGAAATGGACCAACTCACCGAAGAAATCCAAAAAAAGAACAAAGCACTGGAGCACGGGCAGCAACTGTTGGATGAGAAAAATACAGAAATAGAGACCATGACCCACCGCATGACCACCATCGGGGAAGAGCTCGCGCAAGTCGAAGAACAAAGAAACAACGCGCACGAGCAACTTTCGCTTGTCCAAGAAGCCTATGAAAAAGCCAAAGCCGACATCAATACATCGGCCGCCGAAATCAAAGCCCTCGAAGAAACGAAAGCCGAACTCACCGCCAATATCGATAAACTGAATGAAGAAAAAGAAATCCTCATCGGCAGCATTTCTGCCATCCGTGAAGGCACCGTCATCTTCCGCGCCGGCCAAATCATCAATACCGCCGTCGTCGAAGACAATATGGATTACGAGACTGCCGCCCGCGTCCTCGCCAATATTTTGAATGACATCAACGGCGCCCTCTGCGAGCGATTGAACGTACAGGATAAGAAAACCGTCCTTGTCCGCGTACCACAAGAAGACTTCGAAAAAGCCGCAAATGAAATCACAGGCATTACCCAACCGAAACTTATCCGCATCGTCGCGGCCGGAAACATCATCCTCGGAGAATCCGCCGTCGTTACATTCGATATTCATGACAACCTCACCGTCTTCAAAGAAGGACAAACCATCCTCGAAAAAGACATCACCGAATATGAGAATTTCCAAAACCTCGACATGAAAGTCCTGCGTTTCCTTAAAGACGTCAACAAAACTTCGCAGGAAAAAGGCGTACTCCCCGACCCCATCACCGGCGACGTCGGCGAACTCGACACCCGTGAAATGCTCGACGTCATCCAGAAAGTCCATGACCTTGCCGGCCGCTGCATCCTGCGCGCCGTCGCCAAACGCGACACCACCACCGAAG
>CAVHIJ010000080.1:0-6727 GCA_963635945.1 bacterium
GTTAGATAAATAAATACGAACCACCACATTTTTATCACCCGTCTTTATTGTAAGGACGGATTTTTCAAAGGTCAAGAGGATATAAAATGGCTGATAAAAATTTCGCGTTTGGATTTGTTCTTTCGGCGGCGCTAAATGCTAATTTTTCAAGCAGTTTTGCGAAGGCGAGCCAAAATGTAGAACAGCTATCCGAACACATGGAAAAAATGCGAGAGCGTGCGGCAAGACTAAAAGGCGCATTCGATTCCGGAATTATTAATGAAAAAACATTTAAAACGGCGCAGGCAATTCAAGGAGCGAAAACGGTGCGCGCTTATGGATTGGCAGCGAAAGGTGCATTTGCGGAAGCTATGGCCGGAGGGTCGGCGCTGTATTACAAAGCGGCTTTTTTTGCGGATATCTTCAAGGGGCCGACGCAAGCCGCGATGAGATTCGAATCGTCGATGGCAGATGTGAAAAAAGTCGTCGATTTTGACACGCCGCAGCAATTCAAAGAAATGAGCCGGGATATTCTGGAGCTCTCGAAGCGTATCCCGATGACGGCCGAAGCGCTCGCACAAATTGTGGCAAGCGGCGGGCAGTCGGGCATCGCAAAACAGGATCTCACAGCATTTGCCGAAAGTGCGGCAAAGATGGGCGTCGCCTTTGATATCACAGCCGAGCAAGCGGGCGATATGATGGCGAAATGGCGCACGGCGTTCAAAATGGGGCAGGATGACATCAATCAATTAGCCGATAAAATCAATTATTTGGGGAATACGACAGCGGCATCCGCGCCGCTTATTTCCGATGTCGTGACGCGCATCGGGCCGCTTGGTGAAGTCGGGGGCGTCGCATCGGGTGAAATCGCTGCGTTGGGTGCGTCCATGGTGGGAGCCGGGATTCAATCCGAAGTGGCGGCGACGGGTTTAAAAAATATGATTTTGACGCTCGTATCCGGAGAAGGCGCCACAAAATCACAGGCTGCGGCGTTTGAGTCTTTGGGAATGGACTCCGTCACGCTGGCGCAGCGAATGCAGACGGATGCGAAAGGCGCTATTTTGGATGTATTGACGGCAATTCAAAATTTGGACGAAGCTTCGCAAGCGTCGACATTACAAAAACTTTTCGGGAAAGAGTCGCTTGGCGCCATTGCTCCGCTTTTGTCGAATCTTGACGGGCTCAAAGAGAATTTCGAGAAAGTCGGAAACGCGGCCAATTATGCGGGAAGCATGGAAGCCGAATTTTCTGCGCGGGCGGATACGACGGAAAATTCCGTACAGCTTATGAACAACCGAATTGACGCCGCGAAAATTGCAATAGGGAATGGGATTCTCCCGGTGTTAGTCCCTTTAACAGAAACGATTGGCAGTCTGGCGTCCCTTATCGGTGATTTTGCCGGTAAGTTCCCGAATCTCATAAAATGGGTGACGGTAGGGACGGCAGGTATTTTAGCTCTCCATGGGGCGATACAGGCGGCAAAAATCATCGCGTTAGAATTTAGCGCAATAAAATATACGGCACTAATGCTCTGGCATAAAAGAACAATACTCATGACGGCGGCACAATGGGCGTACAATACAGCGCTTTGGAGCTGCCCTATCGCGTGGTTCATTGCCGGCATTGTCGCCATCGGTGCTATTGGTTACGTCGTCTATCAGAAATGGGATGTCATCAAGCAATTTTTCATAAATCTCTGGAACGGTCCTATTACGGCCATCGGAAATTTCATCTTGAATTTCAATCCGTTTTTCACTATTCCGAATCTCATCTACCAAAATTGGGGCGCCATCAAAGAGTGGTTCGTGCTTTTGTGGAATGCCCCGGCGGCGGCCATTCAGGCCTTCATTGATGGGATTTATGAAAAATTCGGCGCGGCGTGTAATTGGCTGCGCGGGCAATGGGAAGAAATTAAAAAATTCTTTTCCTCTCCGATTACCGCGACTGTTAACGCTGTGAGAAATACATTCTCCGGCGTAAGTGCCGAAGGGACGGCTGGATCTATCGAAAGCAATGCCTCCGGCGGCATTTACGGCAAGGGCGCTTTCCTTACAAGTTTTGCGGAAGAAAGCGGTGAATCCGCCATCCCTCATACGCCGAATGCGCGAAACATCGGACTTCTTGCGGAAACGAATCGCATTATGGGAAACCCTTTAGGCGGGAATAACGTTTCCATCAACTACAGCCCGACGATTAACGTATCCGGCGGGAATGCATCCGCCGACCAGATTGCCGAAGTGTCGCTTCGGAAGCTGAAACAAATGCTCCGTGATATTCAATCGGACGGAAGGAGGGTGTCCTTTGCGTAATTACATTACAAAGCAGGGCGATATGTGGGATGCCATCGCCAAAACAGAATACGGCAGCGAGGCTGGCATGACGGCGCTATTGGAAGCCAATCCCGCACATCGCCATACCGTCATTTTTTCGGCGAATGTGACACTTGCTATTCCCGAGTATGAAGCGCCGAAGGTAAATAAATTGGCACCGTGGAGGCGTCAATGAATCCGCGGCAGGCGGCCGTCACAATCAAATACGACGGAAAAGACATTAGCGCGGATTTAGCGCCGTTTCTGAAATCCGTTTCCTATCGCGACCACCTTTCCGGCTATGCCGATGACGTGGAAATCAAATTGGAAGACCGAAAAGGCCTTTGGGCGGGCGAATGGTTTCCGGAGCGCGGCGCCACTTTGGATATTTCCGTCACGCTCACGAATTGGAAGCAGATAGGCGATACAGAAACGGTACGCCTCGGCACGTTTGAAATTGATGAAATATCGGGAAGCGCGCCGCCGTCTGAAGTTTCCATCAAGGCCGTCTCGGTGCCGGATGGGAATACGCTGCGCGGCACGGAGAAAACGCGCGCATGGGAAAAGGCAGAGCTAAAGACCATCGCAAAAGACATCGCCGAAGGCGCCGGGCTGGAATTGGTATTTGATACCGAAGAAAATCCCACGCCGGACCGCATCGAGCAGACAGAGGAAAGCGATTTGGCTTTTCTTTTGAAGCTTTGCGCCGACCACGGACTGGCTCTCAAAATTCACGACAGACAGCTCGTGATATTTGACGAAACCGATTATGAGAAGGCCGACACCATTGCGACCATTGCCAAGCCGGGCACGGAAACAGGCGCCGAAAATGCCATTGATAAAATTATTTCCTACAGTTTCCGCGCAAGTACGCGGGATATTTACAAAGCGTGTCACGTGCAATACAGCGACACGGAAAGCGGCGAAACGATAGAAGCCACATTTACCGACGAGACAAAAAAAGACGGCAAGACACTTGAAGTCAAAGAGCAGGTAAAAACCGTGGCGGAGGCCGAAAAGCTTGCCAAGAAACGGCTCCGCGAAAAGAATTGCAATGAATTCACTATGACGTTTGACGTGCTGGGAAATTTGGAATTATTGGCAGGCGCGGCCGTTGCCCTCACCGGATACGGTAAATTTGACGGAAAATATATCATCACGACCGCCAATCACGAAATCGGCAGCGGTTACATGACGTCACTTGAGATGCGGAGGTGCCTTGATGGATATTAATCAACTCAAGAATTTAATACGCATCGGGAAAATCTCAAGCGTAAACGGGGCAAAATGCCGCGCGCGGGTGACATTTCCCGATAAAGAAGATGTCGTCTCCGATGAGCTTCCTGTTTTGCAAATCGGCGCAGCTGAGACAGCGGGCTACTGGGTGCCCGAAGTCGGGACGCAGGTATTGTGTTTATTTCTTCCCAATCCTTCCGGGCATGGATTATCCGCGGGATTTATCGTGGGCGCGTTCTATACGGACGCGCAGCCGCCGAAAGAAACGGATGAGACTGTGCGCGAAATCAAATTCAAAGACGGCTCATTCATCCGATATGACCATGGAGAAATCGCCATTCATGCGGCAAGCCATATCAAATTGACTGCGCCGACGATTGATATCAATTAGGAGAAAATATGCCAAACGCGACAAGATTGGGCGATAAAAACACAGGACATGACGCGTGCCCGTCGGTGCCGCTATCGGGTGCGTCGGGCGATGTTTTTATCAACGGAAAGGGCGCCGGGCGTGTGGGCGATCCGTACACGTCTCATTCATGCGTCGACCATTCGCCGCACGTGGGACATATTGCATCCGGCTCATCGACCGTCAATATTGACGGCATTCCCGCGGGGCGTATCGGCGATTCCGTCTCTTGCGGGGGGAGCGTTGCCGAAGGATCGCCTGATGTTTTTATAGGAGGGTGATGTGAATTGATTGTAGGATTTTTGGGTGGGATTCCTTTTCTTTCGTCGCGCTATATCGTGCGCACGATTGACGGATACCAAAAAAGCGCATCGGGCAGATGGGCGACGCATGATATTATCGGGCAAAAACCGATATCTGAATTTCTGGGGCCCGGGCAAGAAGAAATATCTTTTGATATGACGCTGCGCACAGATTTAGGCGTCATCCCCGCCGATGAAATCAAGATGCTTGAAAAATTGCGCGATAAAGGAACGCCTGTGTCGCTCATCATGGGTACCGACGTCATCGGCGATACGCTCTGGATTGTGGAAAACATTTCATCATCCGTCACACATTGGGGCGCTTTCGGCACGCCGATAACAGCTACCGTCAACGTCACGCTGAAAGAATATGCGGAGGATATCGCGATATGACATATTTAATAGATACATTGGATGGCGTCGATTTTGCGCCGGCGTCGACGGTAGAAGAGATTTTGCAAAATGTGCGCACGATTATTTCCACCGTGAAAACGTCCGTTCCGCTGGATCGCGATTTTGGGATTGATTATTCTTTTCTGGATAAACCGATGGCCAAGGCCAAGGCGATGTATTCTTCGGAAATTATTCAGGCCGTAAAGAAATATGAACCGCGTGCGAGCATTACATCTATTTCTTTTTCCGCCGACATCGATGGAAAATTGACGCCAAAAGTGGAGGTGAGTATCAATGGCACTATATGAATTAAATGACATCACATTTTGCGACGCAGATGAGGAAGCGGTGAAAGCCGAAGTCGTCGGGCAATACGAAACCATCACCGGGCGCACATTGGCAGACGGCGATCCGGTCCGGCTCTTTCTTTTGTCCATCGCTAACGAGCTTATCATTCAAAGAAATCTGATTAATTTCACGGGATATATGAATTTATTAGCGTATGCGACAGGTGATTATCTGGATCATTTAGGCATTCTCCTTGACGTCATCCGCATCCCGGCAAGCCGTGCGGAAACGACGGTGGCCTTTACGCTCTCGACGGATGCCGTCGGCGTCGTCATTCCCAAGGGGACACGCGTCACGACAAAATCCGAAGGCGTGTATTTTGCAACCGATGAAGCATTATCCATCCCTGCCGGCGAGACCGTCGGCACCGTTTCTGCATCCTGCATCGAAACGGGCACGGTGGGAAACGGTATCGGAGCGGGTGAGATGGTGAAACTGGTAGACCCCGTGGCGTATGTGGGCGCCGTCACAAATACGACCGTCACGGCCGGCGGCGCGGATATCGAAGATGACGAATCATATCGGGAACGCATTCATGAAGCGCCGGAAAAATTCTCCAACGCCGGAAGCTACGGCGCCTATGAATATTGGGCGAAAACGGCGAACGCGGAGATTGCCGACGTCTTTGTGACATCGCCGACGCCGGGCGTGGTAAATATTTACCCGCTTTTGGAAGGCGGCGCGATACCGGAGCAGGAAGTTTTGGATAAAGTCTATGCGGTATGCAATGCGGATAAAATCCGGCCACTGACGGATAAAGTCACGGTATTGGCACCGGGGACGACAAAATACGACATCGATGTCTCGTATAAAATCGCCAAAGATGACAGTGCCAAAGCTTCGGCGATACAAGCAGCCGTCAATAGCGCCGTTTCTGAATTTGTGTTCTGGCAGAAATCAAAACTGGGACGCGATTTGGATCCGTCGAAACTTGTTAATCTCATGGTGGCAGCGGGCGCGAAAAAAGTCATGGTAACATCGCCGGCTATTACTGTGATAGATAATGCGAGCATCGCGGAAGCGGAAAATACCACGGTGAAATATCAGGGGGTAGACGATGAATGAAACTTAATGACAGCGAGCTCATTCGCATTCTTCCCGCGTCGATTGCAAGCGACAAAACCGTACAGAATATCGCAAAATCTCTCAGTGTGAATTTAAATGGCATCACCGAAAAAATCAGAAATGCGCTGATATACAGTCGCATTGATGAGGCGGGCGACGCTCTTTTAGACTCCTTGGCATGGCAATTTCATGTAGATATTTACGATACTGCCTATACGCTCGAACAAAAACGACTCCTTGTGAAAGAAGCCGTCAAAGATCATTTCTACAAAGGCACGCCGTACGCCGTCAAAACGGCGCTATCCATTATCAGTGATGCCGAGCTGGAAGAATGGTTCGATTATGGCGCGGCGCCGTATCATTTCCGCGTGCACCTAAAACGCATGCCGAAAAATGCGGATGAATATAACAAAGTCGACAGCATATGCAAGACGACGAAAAACGTCCGCTCATGGTGCGACGGGGTCCAATGTGATATCGGCGTCAATTGGGAAATCCGCATCGGTGGCGCCAAGCAAATAAGAAGAGCAATCACCGTATTCCCGAAAGGCACCGACGAAGAGCCGATGGGCGCTACATGGTATACGGGTATTGCGACAAGATATGTGGATGACGTCGATTTATATTCCGGAAAACGGAAAACGGTTACAAATACCGGGCATGTCGGCGGTGTCGTACGTATTCGT
>CAVHIJ010000081.1:0-6683 GCA_963635945.1 bacterium
CGCCGATTTTTTCGAGCATTTTTCCGTGAAGCTCATTCAAAGCTTTCACGACGAGTGTTTTGACGCCCATGTCTTTCAGCTGAAGCGTCGCAAGAAGGCTGCCCTCGATGTTTCCTATCCCGATGACGGCGATGTCCGCATTGCCGGCACCGATAGCGGCGAGATTTTTTTCGTCCGTCGCATCCGCGCAGACGACGTACCCCAATTGATCGGACAAATCCTGCACGACGTCCTCATCCGAATCCATCGCCATGACGTCATAACCGAGTTTCTCCAATGTGAGCGCCACGCTCGTCCCGAAACGCCCGAGCCCGGCCACAAAAAATTGCAATTTTTTCTCCATCATTGACCCCTCATCCATACAGACATTTGATATTTAAAACTTTTACGATAAAAGATATGCGTTGATGCGATTCAGGTATCGCCTCTCGGCGACGATTATTTATATGGCGGCCCATATTATTTTTGCCGCCATCCCTGAGCCCATACCCCATGCCTATCCTATAGTCACATTCTCCGTCGGATAGCCGATTCTGCCTTGGTGCCGATCGGCGAAAGTCAAAACCATCGTCATAACGCCGATTCTGCCGATGAACATCGCAAAAATCAAAATAATTTTGCAAAAATCGTTCGGCTCACCCTGTATCCCGCTACTGAATCCCACCGTACTCAAAGCGGACACACTTTCAAACAAAATCACGCCCATATCGCTCCCCGACGTGTCGAAAATGAGAAGCATAAGCGTCGTGAGAAAAATAAGCGCCGAAGAAAGCGTAAAAACCTGGAATGCTTTGGAAACATAGGCATCGCCGATGCGCCGATGAAAAATCACGACATTTTGTTTCCCGCGCACCCACGCACAAAGCGATAACATGATAATCATCATTGTCGTCGTGCGGATACCGCCCCCTGTGGAAACGGGCGCCGCCCCGATGAACATGAGCAGCATCACGACGAATTTCGCAGCCCCGGAAAGCGCCGCCGGATCGAAAGTCATAAATCCGCCCATTCGAGACGATACGGACATGAAAAAGGCATTCATCACCTCATCATACACTGCGATATCCCCCATCGCATCCGGATGCGCCATATCGAAAAAGAAAAATACCATCGTCCCCAGCGTCGTAAAAATGAGCTCGGCCGTCAGCACCAATTTCGTATTAAGCGAAAGTCGTTTCCCGTGTCGACGTTTCCGCAAATCATCAATCACCACGAAACCGATGCCCCCCAGCATCATCGTCGCCACGACGATCATCCCGACAAAAGGATGCCGCGCGTACGCACCGAAGCCGGCACCTCCGAAAAGGTCGAGACCGCAATTACAAAAAGCGGAAACGGCGTGCCAATAACCGTAATAAATTCCGATCGGGCCGAACTCCGTATAGAAATACGCACCCAAAAGCGTCCCGGAAACAAGCTCGATCAAGATTGTGAGGCGGATGATCTGCCGCACGAGCGCGACCATGCCCGACGGCGTTTCCAAATTGAACGAATCGCTCAAAAGGAGCCTCTCGCGGAGCCGCACGTGACGCCCGGCATAAATCACCATCGTCGCCATGATCGTCATGACGCCAAGCCCCCCGACCTGCATCATGACGAGGACGACGAGCTGGCCGAAAATCGAAAGATTGTCACGCAGAGAAAAAATCGTCATCCCCGTGACGGAAACGGCGGAAACGGAGGTAAAAAGCGCATCCAAAAAGGAAATGTCCCGCATGCCCGTCTGCGACACGGGGAGCATTAAAAGCAACGCACCGGCAATCATAAATGCGGCAAAGCCGAGCAAAATGAGCCCCGCCCGCGGCATACGCCGAAAGGCGTCCAATACGAGATGCAACTTTTTCTCTCCTTCCTTTTCAAAAATGAGCAATGAGCAATTCAGGTGTCGCCTGCGGCGACGAATTCTGTTGTAAAAGATATGAGATATGAGGGAATAGATATGAGGGTAGGATGCGCTGCGCGCATATTCTGTTTTATGCAGCCAAAGCCGGCGAGCGAGCATAGCGAGCGATTACAACATGATGCCGCGCAGCGCACCGCTTAAAGCTCCTAACTCCCGGCTCCCGGCTTTCTCATGTCCGATGCTTGAGGGATCTTGAAATGGATTCAGGATGACATTGAAAAGTAACCGAGCGCCCATTATCATCAAAAATCCGCACCGTCCCGACCGGCAAATCGGAATCTTCCTCAATCGAAAGCGCGGCTCCGGTTTCTTTTTTCAAAAATTCCCAAGTGCTGCGCCGATGTCCCATGATTTTCGAGCGATCTTTCGGTGCGCAGATGATTTTGATATCCGCGGCCCGCACAAGGCGCCGGATCGCCCGCAAAAGCTCATGACGCACGATGTATTGATCGACGAGCTCGCCAATCGCCGGATGATAGGGCCCGGCCGCAAGCGATTCTCCGCTGTCGAATTCCTCCGTCGCCTGGAGACCCGTCCGAATGACCGAAATCCCGAAGCGTGCGTAATACCGTTTCAAAAAAGCGCAGCGATACACCGCCTCATCCAAAGAAAGCGGCCGATACGTCCCCGCCTCATACATTTTGCAAAGCGCCGTATCTTTCAAAACGAGCACCGGATAGAGACGAATGAAATCGGGTGAAAGCGCCGCGCCCATTCGCGCCGTCCGCCGAAGCGACGACCACGTTTCCCCGGGAAGTCCCTGCATAAATTGCAACCCGATTTTGAAACCGTACTCGCGGAGAAGCGAGACCGCCCGCGCCACATCGGCCGCCGTATGCCCGCGACCCGCCGCCGCCAAAACGGCGTCATCCAGACTTTGCACGCCGAGCTCCACCGTCCGCACCCCGCGCGATTTCAAAAGCAAAAGACGATCGGAATCAATGCAATCCGGCCGCGTCGATAAACGAATCGCCGAAATTTTCCCACGCAAAAGCGCCTCATGCGCCGGCATGAGAAGCGCATCCATGACGGAAAGCGAGAGCGCCGTAAAAGACCCGCCGTAAAAGGCCGCCTCCCATTCGCGCGGCTCCCCGCACGTTTCCGTATAAATCCGAATTTCCTCCGCCACATCGCGCGGCGTCACCGGCGTTTCCACCCCCGTGATCCGCACCTGATTGCAGAAAACGCAGCGGTACGGACAGCCGTAATGCGGAATGAAAAGCGGAATAATCGAATGTCTCAATCCTTGCTCTCTTCCGCGTCTTCTTCCGTATCTTCGTAACGCTCATTCAGCGCCAGCACCGTCAAAATATCGTGGCGCGTAATCATACCGACCAACCGATTCTCATCATCCACCACCGGCACCGTCTTCAAATGCTCATCAATCATGAGCGACGTAATCGTCCCCATCGGCGTATCCGGCTTCACACAGCGCGTCTTCTTCGTCATCAAATCCGCCGCCTGCGTCGCCAATATTTTCTTGAAAGATTTTTCATAGCGCCCGTAGCCGCAATAATAAATCGTCCCGCCGAGCACATCCAAATGCCGCGGAATATGCGGACGCACCTTTTTGTAGAGCAAATCCCCTTCGGACACAATCCCGACCAAATGATTTTCCTCATCCACGACCGGCATTGCGCTCACATTGTGCGTCACAAAAAGCCGAATTAGCTCATGTACCGTAATTTCCGGCGGCACCGTAAAGACATACTTTTCCATAAAATCTTTTGCGGTATACTCTTTTTCCGCCGCGACATTCTCATCCATTACGATCCCTTCTTTCTTTTGGAAACCAAATTCTCCGAAGATCCTTTCAAAAAATTTTCAAAGAAATTTTCGGAAACATTTCTTTCTTTATATTTTAACATTATTTTGGAAAAACGGGAAACATATTAAGACGTGCACGCAAAAAGCGCCCCGTCATGGAGCGCTTCTTTGTGTATCACGTTTCTCAATATTCTTCGTAAAGCGGATATTTTTTGCAGATAGCCGCGACGCGGGCTGCCGCATCGGCTTTGACGGCCGCATCTTCCGGTGCTTTGAGGACGACGGTGATGATATCTGCAATTTCTTTAAAATCTTCTTCCACAAGGCCGCGGGTGGTGAGCGCCGGGGAGCCCAGTCGAATACCGCTCGTGACGAAGGGGGAGAGTTTTTCGAAGGGAATCGTATTTTTATTGCAGGTGATGCCGACTTCGTCGAGGACGCTTTGCGCGATTTTGCCGGTGATGCCGAGTGCGGTGACGTCAGCTAAAAGTACATGGGTATCGGTGCCGCCGGAGACGACGCGAATGCCGTTTTTCTGAAGTTCATCAGAGAGGACTTTTTCGTTTTTCACGATCTGTTTCGCATACTCTTTGAATGCCGGTTCGAGGTCTTCACCGAAGGCTGCCGCTTTCGCCGCGATGACGTGCATCAAGGGGCCGCCCTGCATGCCCGGGAATACGGATTTATTGATGGCCTGCGCATATTTTTCTTTGCACAGAATGATGCCGCCGCGCGGGCCGCGAAGGGTCTTGTGCGTGGTGGATGTCACGATATCGGCATAGGGGACGGGGCTCGGATACTCACCGCCGGCGACAAGCCCGGCAAAGTGCGCCATATCGACCATGAAAAGTGCACCGACTTCATGCGCAATCGCCGCCATGCGTTCAAAATCGATGATACGGGAATAGGCACTGGTACCACCGATGATGAGTTTCGGATTTGTTTCCTTCGCCAATTTCTCCAGCGCGTCGTAATCCAAAAGTTCATTGTCTTCGCGGACGCCGTAGGGAAGGACTTTGAAGTAATTGCCGGAAATATTGACGGGGCTGCCGTGAGAGAGGTGCCCGCCGTCCGTAAGATTCATGCCGAGCATCGTGTCGCCCGGTTTCAAAAGGGCATAGTACACGGCCATATTTGCCTGGGAACCGGAATGCGGCTGGACATTGGCATGGTCGGCGCCGAAAAGCTCTTTCGCACGGTCGATGGCCAGTTGCTCGACTTTATCGACGTATTCGCAGCCACCGTAATAGCGCTTTCCGGGATATCCTTCGGCGTATTTATTGGTGAGAACGCTGCCCTGTGCTTCCATGACGGCGTAGCTCACAATATTTTCGGAGGCGATCATTTCCAATTTGTCGCGCTGCCGCCCGAGTTCTTCGCTAATGGCGCTTGCAAGTGCTTTGTCTTCTTTCAAATGTTTCATCATGTCTTTTTTCCCCTCTCTGAAATAATTATGGAAACATATGTGATGAATATCTTTTTAGAACATATTCGAGAATGCTATGGGCTGTGGTCTATGAGCTTCAAGGGTGCGCTGCGCGGCATTTTTATAATCGACACTGCGCGCAGCGTAAGGCGCCATCGGCGCCGATTATAACAGGATTCGTCGCCGAAGGTGACCCCGCTTAAAAGCCCACAGCTCATAGCCCACGGCCCATAGCTTCACCTTAAATGACACTAAAGCCGAGCTCAGCTTTTTCCTCTTCCCTCTTCACTCTTCACTTTTCACTCATACCGCGCCCTTTCGCCTCCGATGAGTGGCGGGCGGGTGCGAGCGGCGACGACAATCGCCTCTCCGATATGGTTATTTTGGAGCCGCACGGGGACGGCGACGCGCGAAAGGTGCATACCGATCATAGTGAGCCCGATATCGAGCCCGCCCGAGGCGCGGATTTCTTCTACGACGACAGGATCTTTGAAATGTTTATACGCATTTGTCGCAAAGGCGCCGCCGGCGTGAAGCCACGGGACGACGGTGACTTCTGCAAGTCGAAAATACTCCATCGTCTCCCTTTCGACGACCAGCGCTCGATTCAAATGCTCGCAGCATTGGAAAGCGAGCCGGAGCCCATACTTTTCGGCGACTTCGATGAGCGCCGTGACTGCCGTTTCCCCCACTTCATCCGAGCTGTCTTTTCCGATATGACCGCCGCGGATTTCGGAGGAAGATCCCCCAATGACAAGGAGCGCTCCTTTCGGAAATTTCGCGATTTCGATGAGTTCCGTAAGCGCCGCTTTTGTTTCTTTGGCTATCGATTCAATCATGATGCGCCTTTTCTTCGATGGCCGCGATTTTTTCCAGACGCCCGGCGTGCCGGCCGCCTTCAAAAGGCGTTTTTGTAAATTCATCGAAAATCCGCTCGGCAAGGCCCGGCCCGGTGACGCGCGCGCCCAAGCACAGGACATTGGCATCATTGTGTGCGCGGGTGAAATGCGCGGAAAATTCTTCGCCGCAAAGCGCTGCGCGAATGCCCTTCATTTTATTGGCGGAAATACTCATCCCGATGCCCGTCCCGCACACCAAAACGGCGGCATCCGCGCTGCCATCCTGCACCATCGCGCAGGCTTTTTCGGCAAAATCCGGATAATCGCAGGAAACTTCGTCATACGTGCCGCAATCGACAAAGGAAACACCGGCCTCTTCCGCGTGTTTCTTCAGCAATTCTTTCAAAGAAAATCCGCCGTGATCGCTTGCAAATGCAATTTTCATCATACCGCCTCTTTTTGTGCAAACATTTTCGGAACTGCTTTTGTGCCGCATATTTGAAAAGCTATGAGCTATGGGCCGTGAGCTATGGGCTTTAAAGGTGTGCTGCGCACGCATTTTTATAATCGCTCGCTGCGCTCGCTCGCCGCCTACGGCGGCATAAAACAAGATCGTCGCCGAAGACGACACCGCTTAAAAGCCCACGGCTCATAGCCCACGACCCACGGCTTCACATCAAATGACCCTAAAATTATTTTAATTCTATGTGCCTCAATCTTCCGCATTCTCCACTATAATATGATATCC
>CAVHIJ010000082.1:0-6474 GCA_963635945.1 bacterium
CACTATGCACTATGCACTATGCACTATGCACGGAAAAATGAGAAAACAGAATAGAATATGTATGGAGGTACATATATGGATATCGTATTTTCCGGCATCCAGCCGAGCGGGGATTTGACGCTCGGAAATTATCTGGGCGCTTTGAAAAATTTCATTCCTTTTCAGGAAGACAAAGAATGTTATTATTGCATCGTGAATCAGCACGCCATCACCGTGCCGCAGAATCCCGCCGAACTCCATGCGCGCACGAGAAATTTGGCGGCGCTCTACATCGCCTGCGGCCTCGATCCGAAAAAAGCGACGATTTTCGTGCAATCGGAAGTGCCCGAGCACGCGCTCATGGGATGGATTATGATTTGCACGGCGTCGGTGGGCGAAATGGAACGCATGACGCAATATAAATCGAAAGCCAGAAAAGAAGAAAATAAAGAAGGTTTCATTCCGCTGGGGCTCATGACCTATCCGCCGCTCATGGCCGCCGACATTTTGCTTTATCAAGCCAAACTTGTCCCGGTCGGTGATGATCAGCGTCAGCACATCGAAATCACGCGCGATTTGGCACAGCGTTTCAATTCCCGCTATGGTGCGGAAGTTTTCACGCTTCCGGAAATGTGGGCGCCCAAAGGCGGTGCGCGCGTCATGAGTTTGCAGGATCCGACGAGCAAAATGTCCAAATCGGATGACAATGAAATGGCGACAATTCACATGCTGGACGAACCGGATGCCATCGTGCGCAAAATTAAGCGCGCCGTGACCGATTCCCTCGGGCATGTGCATTACGACAAGGAAACTCAGCCCGGCGTTTCCAATTTGATGAGTATTCATGCCGCGTTCTCCGGGAAAACTTTCGAAGAAATCGAAGCGATGTACGAAGGACAGGGCTACGGTGTCTTGAAAAAAGATGTCGCGGATCTCGTCGTTTCCGGAATGTTGCCGATTCTTTCCCATTACAAAGAGCTTATGGGGAGTCCCGAATTGGATCAAATCCTGGACGATGGACGCGAAAAGGCACATGAAAAAGCGAAGAAAACGTATGAAGCCGCGATTCGTGCGATGGGACTTTACAGATAAAGGTATATATAAAGAAAACGACCGCATTCGTTTGGTTTCCCAAAGGAGGAGATCGGCATGATTCTTTCGGGAAAAGAAATCGTGCGCCATCTGGGGCATGAAATTATCATCGATCCGTTTCGCCCGGAGCAAGTCAATCCGAACAGCTATAATTTGACGCTGGCCGATGAGCTCATGGTCTACGATATGCATGAGCTGGATATGAAAAAAAAGAATACCGGCCATATGCTGAAAATTCCGCAGGAGGGATTTTTGCTGCAGCCGAATATTTTGTATCTGGGTCGGACGCAGGAATATACGAAGACGGAATGCTTCGTCCCGATGCTCGAGGGTCGCTCTTCCGTGGGGCGTCTGGGGCTGTTTATCCACGTCACGGCGGGCTTTGGCGATGTCGGCTTTGCAGGTTTCTGGACACTTGAAATGTTCTGCGTGCAGCCGATTCGAATTTACGCCGGGGTGGAAATTTGCCAAATTTATTTCCACACGGTCCTGGGAGAGGCCGATAAATATACGGGCGGCAAATATCAAAATAATGTAGGAATTCAACCCAGCCTACTTTACAAAGACTTTGAGTGATAGTATAATTACACGTAGTTACAAATACATCAGCCGAGCGAAGAAGCGATTGGGACGTGAAATTTTTGCGTCCGTTGCTTCTTTTTGTTTTTTCCGGGTGATGATTGCGGGACGCTTGGCACCCGTGAAAAAGTGGGAGGGAATACTTATGAACAAAACCATGAAACGTGCATTGCTGGCAGGACTGGCTTGCGTAGCGGGAGCTGCGATTCTCACCGGCTGCGGCGGAAGTTCTTCGAACAGCGGAAGCAATGACAAGAAATTCCTGAATATCGCGACCGGCGGCACCGCAGGTACGTATTATCCGCTGGGCGGCGCTTTGGCCGAACTTCTGAATAAAAACATTCAAGGCATGAATGCCAGTGCACAGTCCACGGGCGCATCCGTTGCCAACGTCAATATGCTGAAAGACGGTTCCGTCGATATCGCTTTCATCCAGAATGATATCGCTTACTATGCGGCAAACGGCACCGAAATGTTCAAAGATAAACAGTTCGCCGGTCTGCGCGGTATCGCCGCTCTTTATCCGGAAACCGTACAGTTTGTCACTACGGCCGATTCCGGCATTAAGTCCATTGCCGACATTAAAGGCAAAAAAGTCGCCGTCGGTGCATCCGGCTCCGGTGCGGAAGCAAACTGCCGTCAGATTCTGGCAGCGGCCGGCATCACGTATGATGACATCACTCCGCAGTACCTCTCCTTCGGTGAAGCGGCCGATGCGCTGAAAGACGGAAACGTCGATGTAGGTGTCGTTGTCGCCGGTTTCCCGACGGCTGCGATTCAGGACCTCGGTGCTTCCAAATCCGCCGTTGTCGTCGATATTGATGAAGCGATTCAGGAAAAACTGAAAGCACAGTATTCCTACTTCACCCCGATCACGATTCCGAAGGGCACCTATCCGGGACAGGAAGTCGATGTTAAGACCGTCGCAGTCAAGTGCGTCGTCGTCACCACCGATAAGATGGACGACAAGATGGGCGAAGCTGTTGCGAAAGCCATTTACAGCAACCTCGACCGCATGAAAGCCGCACATGCCGTAGGCAAGTACATCACGAAGGATACCGCTCTCGAAGGCATGTCCGTCAAGATGAACGCCGGCGCAGAGAAGTTCCTGAAGAAGTAATTTGAGCAAGAGAACAGTTCTATATGCGGCGGCACTCATCCTGGCGGGTATCGCCGCATATTTTCTGTCTTGTCCGTATCTGTTCGGGCAGACAAAAGACGGTTGGCTTTTTGTGACGCGCGTGCGGCCTGGTTTCCCCGTTACGTGGGAATATCGGCACTCCGTCATGAAGACGCATATCGAGGAATACCTCGTTGTGAACGAGGCCGCGGACGGTCTCATCCTTCATGCCACGAAATATCAATCTTTCGGCGTGGGGCTTCCTTTTTGGGAAGGAGACGGACATTTCCGTCAAGAAGGGCAATGGTTTATCATGGACGACATGGAGCGTCCGTATCCGACATTGTCTCTACGAAACGGAGTTTCTAATGACGGCGTCATTACGGTGGGAGAGACCTCATACCGATTGGCAGAGCTCATGCCTCTCGGATCGGAGCTGTATTTATATGTGGCTCCTTTGTACAAAGGATATTGGATGAAAAAATTGTTTCGCTAATCGTAGGAGGTGATTTTGTTGGACGACTTGAAGGATAAAAACCTAAACGAGGGTGCCGCCGAAGACGGCTCCATGTCGGAGGAACTTCAGAAAAAACTGAAGAAACTGGACAAGGAATCCAACACCGTGGAGTATACGGGCATTTGGGCCAGAATCATTGCCTATCTCTGCATTGCTTTCTCTTTATTCCAGCTGTATACCGGCTTGATGGGGACATTTGACGCGATGATTCAGCGTGCCGTCCATTTGTCTTTCGGTATTGTGCTCGTGTATCTTCTTTGTCCGACGAAACGCTCGTGGATTAAAGGCGGAAACGTACACATCGTGGATCTGATGATGGCGCTCTTGGCACTCATCCCGCCCGTGTACATTTTGCTCAATTATCAGCAGCTTATCCTTCGCGCGGGCACCGTGACGCCGGCCGATGTCGTCATCGGGACGCTCGGGATTGTCATGGTCATCGAAGCGGCGCGTCGTATCGTCGGTCTTCCGATTGTCATCGTCGTACTCTGCTTCATGGGCTACGGTTTCCTCGGACCGTACATGCCCGGACCTTTGGCGCATCGTGGTCTCAATCTGGATCAGATGGTTGCTCATCTCTTCTTTACAACGGAAGGCGTTTTCGGGATTCCGATGGGCGTTTCCTCTACCTTTATTTTCCTCTTCATCCTCTTTGGAGCGTATTTGGAAAAGACGGGGCTCGGGAAATTCTTCATTGATATCGCCAATGCCATCGCGGGCTGGGCGTCCGGGGGACCTGCAAAAGTCGCCGTATTGTCGTCTGCACTCGAAGGGACCATTTCCGGTTCTTCCGTCGCAAACGTTGTCGGATCCGGTGCTTTCACCATCCCGATGATGAAGAAGCTCGGGTACAAGAAAGATTTCGCAGGTGCCGTCGAAGCGGCCGCCTCCACCGGTGGGCAGATCATGCCGCCGATCATGGGTGCCGCGGCCTTTCTCATGGCCGAATTCGTCGGGATTCCGTACATGGAAGTCGTCAAAGCGGCAGTCGTTCCCGCCATTCTCTACTTCCTGGGCGTTTTCCTCGGCGTACATTTCGAAGCGAAGAAAAACGATCTCAAAGGGACACCGCGGAGCATGCTCCCGTCCTATACCAAAATTATGAAAGAAGAAGGACATTTGGCCATTCCGCTTATCGCGATTATCGGTCTTCTGTCTTCCGGTTATACCCCGATGAAAGCCGCTCTTGCCGGTATCGTCATCTCGATTGCCACCGCTATGCTCCGCGCCAATACGCGCATGACTTTCGGTGACATCGTCGACGGACTCGTCAAAGGTGCGCGCGGAGCACTGGGCGTCCTCATCGCCTGCGCCAGCGCCGGTATCATCATCGGCGTCGTCACCAAGACCGGCGTCGGCCTGAAATTGGCTTCCGCACTCGTCGATATTTCCGCAGGGAATTTCATGCTTCTCCTCTTCTGCACCATGATCACATCGCTCCTCCTCGGGATGGGCGTACCGACCACGGCCAATTACGTTATCACATCGACCATCGCAGCTCCGGCCCTCATTTCCCTGGGCGTGCCGATTCTCGCCGCACACATGTTCGTATTCTACTTTGGCATCATCGCCGACATCACCCCGCCGGTCGCCCTTGCGGCCTTCGCCGGCGCGGCCATTTCCGGAGGTAACCCGATAAAAACAGGGATAAACGCCTCCAAGCTCGGCATAGCCGCCTTCATCATACCGTACATGTTCGTCATCAGCCCGGCGATGCTCGGGATTGACGCGACATTCATTGACGTCGTGCAGACCACCTGCACCGCCATCATCGGTATGGTCGGCATCAGCGCCGCCATGATCGGGCAATTCTACACCCGCGCGAAATGGTATGAACGCCTCATCCTCTTCGCCGGCGGTCTCTGCCTTATCGATCCGGCTGTGTACACCGACCTCATCGGCGTCGGCACACTTCTTGCCATCGGCGCGCTGCAATATATGCGCAAAAAAGCTTCGGCGAAATAAAGAAACGGAAACGGGAGCTCTTCTGGGCTCCTGTTTTTTATGGTTAAGGAACCGCTGATTTAAAATTTTTTGAAACGGAGACAGAATGAAAAAAATCACACTCATTTCCACCGGCGGCACCATCGCCATGAAACGGGATGAGGAAACGGGAGGCCTTTTCCCCGTACTTTCCGGAGAAGAATTGGCACAGGCGGCCGGCGCGTCCGACGACGTTTCCATAGAGACGATTGTCTTTTCCAATATTCCGAGCGAATACATGACACCCGCCATGATGCTTGCACTTTCGTACGCCGCGGAGACGGCGGCGGAGACGGCGGACGGTATCGTCATCACTCACGGCACCGATACCATGGAAGAAACGGCATATTTCCTGTCTCTCGTTTTGAAAACGGAAAAACCCGTCATTTTGACCGGAGCCATGAAAAGTGCGTCCGAAGAAAATCCGGACGGTCCCGGAAATCTCTCGCTCGCCATGTGCACTGCGGGAGACGAAGAAGCGGCGGGGCGGGGTGTCCTCGTTTGCATGAATGGGCAAATATTTGATGCACGCCATGTTTCCAAAAAACATACGACATCCGTCCGTGCTTTCGATGCGGGCGAATTCGGACCCTCGGCGCGGGAAGAGGACGGGAAACTTATTTGGCGCGAAAAGAAACCGAAAAAAGGATATTTGGAGCCCGCACATATGAATAGTCGTGTATGGATTGTCACGTGCGGCGCCGGGACGGAAAGTGATATTCTCCGTGCGGCTCTTCGTGAAAACGCGGACGGTATCGTCATCGAAGCGCTCGGTTGCGGAAATGTCCCCGAAAGTATCGCGCGCGGGATTCCGAAAGTGATTGCTGCCGGCATCCCCGTCGTGATTACCGCGCGTATCGGGGAAGGCGGCGTCAAAGTCGAATATGACGGCATCGGCGGCCTCGGAGCCCTCGTTTCCGCAGGTGCGATTTCCGGCGGAACCCTCACCGGACCCAAAGCGCGAATTCTTCTCATGACCGCACTCGGTGCCGGAAAGACGCGGGCGGAAATTTCCGAAATATTTCAAAAAGAATCTTGACAGAAACCGTCTCACGCTATAAAATGTACAGGTATCAGTCAGCAGGATTTGGTACACAGCGAGAGCGCTTGCGCATCATGGAGAGGTGTCCGAGTGGTTGAAGGTGCATGATTGGAAATCATGTTGACGGCGAATACCGTCACGGGGGTTCGAATCCCCCTCTCT
>CAVHIJ010000083.1:0-3197 GCA_963635945.1 bacterium
GCATATTTATACAATGCTGCGTCAAAAGATTCCTTAAATAGCTTACTATTCTCGTCATCCTTTTCCTTGCCTTGCATAAATATGCTTTTCGCAAAATCAGATAACGCTTTAATCAGCGCTTCCCTTGCTTGCAATTTTTTTCCTGTGAACTTTTGGGAAACATGTCGAGATTGCAGACGGCTGACGGCTTACGGCTTTAAGAGGTGTGCGCTTCGCGCATATCGAGTTATAGTGATGGGCGATGAGTGATGGGTGATGAGCTGCAGGTGTCGGCTGCGCCGACGATTCCTATTTTATGCCGGCTTTGCCGGCAAGCGAGCGGAGCGAGCGATTATAAAAAATGCCGCGCAGCGCACCGATTAAAAGCCGTCAGCCGTAAGCCGTAAGCCGTAAGCAGAGGATCCGGGCGAACGCACGTTTGCACTGTGCACTGTGCACTTCATCTCATCGCCTCTTCGACGCCTCCACCGCCGCCCGGATGACATTTTTGAAAACAGGCGGGATCTCGCTCTCCGTAAGCGTCATACCGAGCGCACGCCCCGTGATGACACCTTTGTTTCCATAAAGCCACGCAAAATAATAGAAACAAAGCGCTTCCGTATCGCCTGCCTGTACCTGCGAAAGATTCCGCGGCGGAAAATCTTTGCGCGCCACATCGAGTTTCCCCGCCGCCTTCTTCACCAAAGAGCCCGACACATACGTTTCCCCATCCGCCGCCTCGCCAATCGCCCGATCCAGCGCCTTTCGCCGCGCCGGCAGCAAATGCCGCGCCACATCCATTTCATAACAAATATAATCCGTAAAAAAGACATCCGCCTTCCCGCGCCGCTCCTCCGACACATCACGGTCATACAGCGAAATCACCGGCACATGGAAACGCCTGAGCAACTCCGCAATCCGCGCAATCGAAGTTTCCCCGCGCGCATTGATAAGCGAAATCCCGTGGAAATCGAAACTTTCCCCCATCGCGCGGGCAAAATACGGGAAAGAACCGTACTCCGTTTCCCCTTCCACCAAAAGCGCCGCCCGGCCGAAAAGCGCCTCCTTCACCTCCGGAAAATGCATGATAAGATGCTTCTCAATCTCCGCACCGAAACGGAAACGCACCCCACACGCCGCCGCCACCTTTTTATCCCCCGCCCAATAGAGCCGGATAATTTTCCGATAATCATTCACCAGCGCATCCGTCGAATGCGTCACGACGAAAATCTGCCCCGAAAGCCCGTCCACACCCAGCACCTTTTGCAAAAGACGCAAAAAGACAGGCTCCTCATTGTGCAAAAGACTATGCAAAAAAGAAAGCACCGAACGCTGCCGGAAAGGATGCAGCCGCTTCTCCGGCTCATCGATCCCCACCAAAAGCGGCAACACACGCTTCCCGTCCGGATGCGTAATCACCATATCCGAAAAAGGCACCGCGCGGCTCCTCTTCCGGCGGAAAATCTCCGTCAAAAGAAACGCCGCCGCCGCCATCATCGTCTGCACATCGCCCATGCCGGGCCCCTTCTCCTCATTCGGCTCATACACCGCCTTGAGGACACGAAACGCCCCCGCATCCGCCGCATCCGACAACTTCACCGAAATGCCGAAATGCGCGAAAAGACGCTCCCAATCCGAAAGCTCCTCCGGATCTCCCGAAAGCGCCTCCCGGAAACAATCCCCCAAGAGCGACAAATACTCCGGCGAAAGATCCCGCCCCATCGCATGCTCCATCGAATACGGCACAAAAAGCACGCGGCGGATTTCCTCCGGCGGCAGCACCTCCCCCGTATCCGCATACGAAAGACGCACCGCCACCTGCCGCACCTCCTGCGACACCGCGACGCGCACCTTCTTTTCCTCGTCCGCCGACGAAAACGTCAAAATCACCCGAATCGGCTCCGACGCATCCAAAAAATCCTTCTCCGGGAAACCGCGCCCCGCGAAAATCGTATCCAAAAGCGCCAAAAAATTCGACTTCCCGATCCGGCTGTCCCCCACCATATAATTCACATGCGCATCAAACGAAAGCGTCACATGCCGAAACGTCCGATAATTCCAAATCTCCACATCCGAAAGAAACATGATCCACCTCCTTACCGATTAAGCGAAACCCGAAAAATTACACTTTCCCCAAAGGCGCCACCACAAGCGTTTTCCCAAGCGGAGCCAAGACTTTGAGCACCGTATCAATCCTGGGCATCGTCGTACCGCGCTCCATACGGGCAATGACAGGTTGTGCGACCTCGCTCATTTCCGCCAATTGCTGTTGCGTCACACCTCTTTCCTGCCGCGCCTTAATCAATTCCCCAATAATAGCCACGCGAAGATTACTTTCCGCAATTTCTTCCGGTGTAAGAAACGAATCCACAAAAGCAAGCGCATCTCTTCCGAGCGCCGGATTATTTTCCAAACCCTTTTTATCACAATTCATGCCAACCTCCCCTTTCCTTAATATCGGCCAATTCTTTCTTTGCCTTTTCAATCTCCCTTGCAGGCGTTTTTTGCGTCTTTTTCATAAAATGATGAAGCAAAATAAAACTTCCGTTCAACCATACCACAAAAAATATACGATCTCGTAACGGGCGAAGCTCCCAAATATCTCCGTCAATATGTTTGACATACGGTGTCCCTATAGTCATCCCATAAGAACTCAATGCATGAATATAATCGCGAATTTTATTATATTTCACACGACTGTCTTTATCGGATCTCTGCCCTAAATCCGCCAAATATTCAGCAACGGGCTCATGTCCTTTCCTATCTCTGTAAAAAATCAATCTATACAAATCAATCCCCTCCCACAATCGGATTATAACTTAAAAGTTATTGCAGGGCAAGATACAGGAACAAAAAATTACAAACACATAAAAAGGACACGCCCATCATCGTGCCCTTTTTGTTTCTTTTACGCCGTCTCCGTCAATGCATTTTCCCTTATTTTTTGAATTGTCTCGGCCAGCGCTTTTTGGCGGTCGGGATCAAAAAGCCTCACGAAGGAAATCGGGCGGTCGAATGGCGGCTTCAGGAGGACGTTCATATCTTCCATGTATCCGTTTTGCTCGATATAAGAAATAATTTTATTCACAAATTCAATCTGCCGCGCATTCAAAGATTCATCATTGATGAAATCCGAAAACGCCCGCATCGCCGCCTCGTGATCGAGCTTTGCGATTTTGCGCACCAAAAGGCCGAAAGGCGTATCGCCGTATTCCTGC
>CAVHIJ010000083.1:3207-6377 GCA_963635945.1 bacterium
CATAATCGGCCGCGCTCCCCAGCTCCTGCGTCAAAATCCGCTCCAGCTCCCGGAAATCGGCCGCCGAAAGTTTTTCATTATGCGTCAATTTATAAATGACAAGCGTCGCGCGATTCTCCTCGATATACCGATTCACCTTTTTCCGATAATTCTCGAAATTATCCGGCGGCAGAATGGACTCGCCTTCCGTACTCTTCGTCACCGTATCCGTCAAATTCGTGAAAATGATATCCCGCGTATCGTCCCCGTCCAGGAAACGGATGAGAGAGCGCAGCTCGCATCTCACATTCTCAAATTCCGCCAAATTCCGCGCATCCCGGAAAGCATCCTCCGAAATCCTTTTCAAAAGCGGCAATTTTTCACGCACCAGCGAAATTGTAGTTTTCGCGGAAAGTGCCTCTGCCACGGTGCGTACATATTGCTTATACCGCGCGATACTCTTTCCTTCCTCGGCCGCCGCCAGCATGAACCCGTACATGAAGTTATCGAAACGAAGCGCCGCCTCATCCTCATCGTCGATTTTCACCAAATGCGCCACATGCTGCAAAAGCTCTGCGACATTTCCCTCCGAAAGAGACGCAAAAGCCCCCTCCTTTTGATATTTCTCCACATAGCGAAGCTCAGCACGCACCGAAATAAGCTCCGGATTAAGCATCGCCGTATCCTTCTCACACGAAGCCGCCAAAGACGCGCGCCAGGCGGGATACGGCTCTTCGGCATATCGACTCTCCTGCAAAAGCGAAAGGAGGCGCACCTTCTTTCCGAAAATACTCTCCGAAAGCGACAACGCCGGGGCGCACTCAATCCCCTCCTTCTTCTGCCGGAAAAATTCAAAATTCCCGCAATAATCGAAAATGAGGAAACGTTTCTTCCCGCGTATTTCCCCCTCCACCGGGTCCACACACAAAAGATCCGGACAAAGACGCGTGCCCCGGCCGATCATCTGCCAAAACTTCACACGGCTCCGCACCTTTTTGAAGAAAACCAAATTCACACAAGACGGCACATCGATCCCCGTATCCATCATATCGACCGAAATCACGATGAAAGGCGGCTTATCCTCCTGTTTGAAATCATCGATGATATCCTGCGCGAAACGATCATCACACACCACACGATCCGCATATTTCCCCTTATACATCGGATACAAAGCGTTGAAACGCTCCAAAATGAAATCGGCATGACGCTTATTCTGCGCAAAAATGATCGTTTTCCCGATACGCTCCCCGCCGGCGACACGCATCCCGCGCTCCATCAAATCCTGCAACACCAAATCCACCGTCTTGGCATTGAAGACGAACTTATTTAAATCCTCCGGCGGAATCTCATCCGGCGCATCCTCGCCGAAATCCTCATCGTATTGCTCCTTCTCCTCCTCCGTCAGCGTATCGTAGACAATTCCCTTTTCCGTAAACTCCGTCGATACCTCATAATTGTAAAACGGCACCAGCACATGATCCTTTTCGACCGCCGTCTCATAATCATACGCATACGTCGGGACCCCCGTCTCCATTTCAAAAAACTCATAGGTATTCCGCGCGACCTCGGTCTTCGGCGTCGCCGTCAGCCCCACCAGACGGGCATCGAAATAGCGGAAAATATCCTTATATTTCTTGAAAATACTCCGATGACTCTCATCGATAATAATCAAATCAAAATGCGCCGGCGAAAAAAGACGCGCCCCCTCATCACTTCTGGCCTCATCAATTGCATTCAAAATCGTCGGATACGTCGAAAAGACAATCCGCGCGCGGAAATCATCCTTATTCTCGCACAAATTACACAGCGACAAATCCGGCAAATAATTCTTGAAATCATCCTTCGCCTGCTTCACAAGCGCCGTCCGATCCGCCAAAAATAAAATATTCGTCACCGCATTTCCGCGGAGAAGCACATCGCAAAGAGACGCCGCCGTACGCGTCTTTCCGGTACCCGTGGCCATCACAAGAAGAAACTTTCGGAACCCCTCGCCCATCTTCTCGCATACCGCACGAATCGCCCCGATTTGATAATACCGATCCGTGATTTTTGGGGAAACGGAAATCTCGGAAAGATCCCTCTCCCTCCCGCGCCGCAGCATGAGCCGCTCCAAATCCTCTGCCGAGAAAACAGAAAACACATCCCGATCCGGCCCCGACGCCTCATCCCAAAACTTCGTCTCAAACCCATTCGAAAGGAAAATCATCGGACGACGACCGAAACGCATCTCCAGCGCATCCGCATACTCGACTGCCTGCCGGCGCCCGTCAAGCACCGATTTCGTCGTCCTCTTTGCCTCCACGACCGCAAGCGGCA
This sequence comes from bacterium, assembly GCA_963635945.1. Classification (GTDB taxonomy): domain Bacteria; phylum Bacillota; class Negativicutes; order Veillonellales; family Dialisteraceae; genus UBA1822. Next base: position 5,503 of record CAVHIJ010000083.1, read on the forward strand.
GCCCATCCCGACCCCAGAGCACATAATCGCAAGCCCCATGCCTTCCGAGCTTTCCGCCCATCGCATCCACTTCATACTCGACCGATACATTAGCCGAAGGCCCCTCGAAACGCCAGCCCGAAAGCTTCAAATCCACATCGATATAGACCCTTCGCGTTTCAAACTCAGACGGCGGCTCCGTGCTCGGAAACGTCCTTTTTGCCGTATCGGCCGCTTTGGCAGCAGCAAGCTCGGACGCCATCTTCTCCATCTCGCTTCGAAGAGAAGAAATCGTAAGATCACGCGCGGCAAGCTCTGCCTCCTGCGCCCGCATCTTCTCCAAGACAGCCGGATCGGCAGCTTTCGGAATTTCCGACTCGCAAAAAGAACGCTCCCGGTACTCCTTCCCGTAGCAATAATCCACCCACAAAATAAATTCAAACAGATTTTGCAAAGAAACCAACGCATCACTCTTCGTAATCACGACATCCCGATGCATCGAAAGATTTCCAAGCTTTACAATGAAAGGAAGCTTTCCCCACGTATACCGATCCACCGCGAAACGAAACGACGTCTCATGAATAAGCGCCTGCAAATGATCCGCATAGGGCAATTTGAGCTCCGAATCCGCCGCATACACCCACTTCACCGCCAGCTCCAGCGCCCGCCGGCACCCCGCCGCACACATCGCCGGCGACACCGCATACACCGCCTCCGCCTCAATCGCCGCCTCCGCAAAGAGACGATACTCGCTCTTTTCCTTTAGAAATGAAAAATTGGCCATGGAAGTTTTGCTCCTTTTGGGAAATATAACATATATCACTTGGCGCACCTGTTAGGGGAGCTGTCAGGCGCAGCCTGCCTCCCGGGTCCCCGCCTCGCCTGTCGATATTCTT
>CAVHIJ010000084.1:0-6370 GCA_963635945.1 bacterium
GATTAAAACAGGAATCGTCGCCGCAGGCGACACCTCTTAAAGCCGTCGGCCGTCAGCCGTCAGCCGTCGGCAGAGAACCCGGCCAAGCGCGCGTCTGACAGTCTAATAGTCTGACGTCTTACACGCACTTTGCACTGAAGAAGGCATGCGGCATAAGGCATGGGGCATGAGCTGGGAGCTAGGAGCTGGGAGCTTTAGAGGTGCGCTGCGCGCATATCGTGTTTTAGTGATGAGCGATGAGTGATGAGTGATGGGCTTCAGGATGCGCTGCGCGCATATTCCTGTTCTATGCCGGCGGAGCCGGCGAGCGAGCGAAGCGAGCGATTACAAAAAAATGCCGCGCAGCGCACCGATTAAAAGTCTGACAGTCTGATAGTCTGATAGTCTGACAGTCTGATAGTCTGACAGTCTGATAGTCTGATAGTCTGACGTCTTACACGCACTATGCACTTTGCACTGTATTAAATCACCGGATATTTCAGTACGGCTTTGCGGATTTGCGCGGGGCCGTCTTGCGTGGCGCAGAGCGGGCGATGGAGATCTTCCGGGAAACAAATAAGGAAACGGCCGGGACGCATAAGAACGCGCGTTTCCTCCGCCGTCCCTTCATAGAAATACAAATCACGCTCCGGAATTTCCTCCGTGATACCGCGCGCATCCGAAAGCGGCAGAACGCCGATCCACTCTTCGCCGTCCGCAAGAAGCACCACATCGATAAATTTCCGATGCCCTTCGAGGCGACGCGCTTTAGCCGGTTCCGTCATCGGCGATTCGAGGCTCATCGTCCCCGCGCCCTCGATCTCGAATTTCCCATCCTCCGCGTTTCCAAAATCAAAATCGCGCATTTTTTTCAAACTTTCGTAAATGCCTTCCGGCAATTGATTTTTATACGATTCCAAATTCTGCAAATTTCCGAAAATCATGTGGCACCTCCGTAAAAACACGATATATATTTTACCACATTTTATAATAAATTTTAAAAACATTTTGACCGCCATCGCCATAGATGATATAGTATTGAGAAATTATGAAACAGGAGGTGTCGCCATGCCGTTTTTCCACGGGACGCTTTTTTCCGTCGACAAAAAAGAAATGATGCGTTATGCGGGAATTCCCTCGCGGCAATCGTTTCCGGAATCCTTGATCGAAAATGCGGTGCAAACGGCGACCGCCCTCGCCCGGCCGCGCGGCATTTGGCAGCGTCTTTTTTATGATCCGAAAACGGGAATGCTCGGTGATGGCGATTCTTCCTTTTTTCTCGAAGGCACATCCATTCGGAAACATTTATCGTCATCCTTTGCCGTTATCGCGCTGGCCGTCACTGTGGGCAGCGATATTGAGCGCGAAAGCGATGCGGAATTTCAAAAAGGAAATTACACGGAAGGCCTGCTTCTTGACGCCGCCGCGACGGCTATGACGGAACATGTGGCCGATCAATTAAATGATTTCATCCATGCAGAGGCGCAAAAAAGCGGGCAGAAAACGACATGGCGCTTCAGCCCCGGCTACAGTGACTGGCCCGTCAGCTGCCAAAAAAATCTCTGCCGCGCCATAGGTGCGGATACAATCGGAATTTCGGTCACGGATCATTTCATGCTGACGCCACGAAAATCCGTCACGGCCGTCATCGGCCTTTCCGCCTGTACCCAAAAACCGGCCCCCGCCCATTGCGCGGCCTGCAGCCTTGCGGCGTGCCAATTTAGGAGCCGGTGATGCATGCGCGGCTTAGTGCCACATGGGGGCTGATGCTTTGAGCAATGGGCAATGGGCCGTGGGCTTTTAACCGGTACGATGCGCGGCATTATGTTGTAATCGGCGCCTTCGGCGCCTCGCCGGCTTCGCCGGCAAGCGAGCGCAAGCGAGCGATAATAAAAAAAATCGTCGGCGCAAGCCGACACCTCTTAAAGCTCATCGCTCACAGCTCCTAGCTCATAGCCTCGGCACAAATGTCGCACAAACTGATCTCTCACGAAAGGACACAAACTACCATGTTTATTTTTGACGGCGGCATGGGTACCATGCTCCAACACTACGGCCTTGCCGGAGGCGCTTGCCCGGATTATTACAATATTTCTCATCCGGAGATCGTGCGCAAAATTCACGCCGATTATGCGGCGGCCGGTGCCGATTTCATTACGACGAATACGTTTGGCGCGACGCCTTTGAAGCTTTCCGAATACGACTTGGCAAACAAAGTCGAAGCGATTGCCGCGGCTGCCGTAGCAAATGCACGCGCCGCATCACCTCGCATACAAGTTGCGGGCGATATCGGGCCCACGGGACAATTTATTCATCCCTTGGGCGAGCTGTCTTTTGACGAAGCGGCCTCCGGTTTCTATCGCCTCGCAAAAGCGCTCGCCGATGCCGGCGCCGATTATCTCATCATCGAGACCATTATCGACATTCAGGAAATGCGCGCCGCGCTCACAGCCGCCAAAGCCGCCTGCTCCCTTCCCGTCATTTGTCAAATGTCCTATGCCGAAGACGGTCGCACCATCACGGGGACGCCTCCCGATGCCGCCGCCATTTTACTTGACGCCATGGGCGCAGACGTGATCGGCGCCAATTGCTCACAAGGCCCCGATAAATTACTCGAAGCCGCCCAAAAAATGGCCGCCGTCACGAATAAACCCATCATCATCCAACCCAATGCCGGCATACCCGTCCTGGAAAGCGGCGCAACGCACTTCCCGCTTACGCCCGCTGACATGGCCGCCTACGTCCGCCGCTTTGCCGAGGCCGGCGTTTCCTATACCGGCGGCTGCTGCGGCACGACGCCCGCGCACATCCGCGCCATTCGAAAAGCCGCCGATGCCCTTCCCGAATGTAAGAAACCGGAAATTGCGCCCTTCACCGCATTCACCTCGCGCACGAAAACCGTATATGCCGGCGAAGGATACGCCCCCATTAAAATCGGCGAACGCATCAATCCGACCGGCCGCAAAAAAATGCGCGAAGACCTTCAAGCCGGCAGTTTCCTTTCCGTTAAAAAAGAAGCGCTTGCCGAAGTCGACGCCGGCGCCGATATGCTGGACGTCAACATGGGCGCCCCCGGCATCGATCAGGCCGCCGCGATGGAAACCGTCGTCTCTGCGCTCTCCATGCTCTGCCCGGTGCCGCTTTCTTTGGATTCCGTCGACCCCGCCGTCCTTTCCCGCGGGCTCAAAGTCTATCCCGGCCGCGCGCTCATTAATTCCGTTTCCTGCAAAAAAGAACTGATGGACGCCGTATTTCCGCTCGCCAAAACATACGGCGCCGCCGTCCTCTGCCTGCCGCTATCGGACGCGGGCCTTCCGGAAACGGCCGAGGAGCGCCTCGCCCTCATCCGCGAAATCATCGATGCCGCGTATTCCTACGGCCTTCGGAAACAGGATTTACTCCTCGATCCCTTGGTCCTTACGACCGCATCAAATGCGAAAGGCGCCTCGGAAACGCTGCGCACCTTGAAACTGTACCGCGAAGAATTCGGCATGGCGACCGTCATGGGGACGAGCAATGTCTCCTTCGGACTTCCCGCCCGCCCGCGTATCAACAGCGCCTTCCTCACGATGGCTTTCGCATGCGGCATGGACGCCCCGATCGTAAATCCCATGGACGAGGACATCCAAAAAGCCTTCACGAATGCCCGCCTCCTTTTAGGATACGATGAAGGCGCCAGAAATTATATTTCCGAAACCGCAGATGCGGCGGCCGCGGAAATAAAAGATAATATAAAACCTACGGGCTCCGTCATCGACCAAATCAAAAGCGCCGTCATGCACGGCGAAAAAGAAGAAGCGGCAAATCTCATGAAACAAGCCGTCGCGGAGGGCGTTTCCTCCGAAACGATCATCAAAGACGGCCTCACCGCCGCCATGACGGAAATCGGCGACGGCTACGCCAATGGCACGCATTATCTCCCGCAAGTCATGATGGCGGCCGAAGCGATGCAATCGGCCTTCACCGCTCTCAAAACGCTTCTCCCCGATATGAGGCAAAAACCGAAAGGGACATTTACCATTTGCACCGTCAAAGGCGACATTCACGATTTGGGCAAAAATATCGTCGCTGCCCTTTTGGAAAACAGCGGCTATCGCGTGATGGATCTGGGAAAAGACGTCGCGCCCGAGATCATTCTCGAAAATGCGGAGCATGAAAAACCGGACATCATCGGCCTTTGCTCCCTCATGACGACGACACTTCCCGAGCTCAAAACGGCTGTCGCACTTTTAAAAGAACGATTCCCGCACATCCGTCTCATGGTCGGCGGCGCCGTCGTCACCCCCGAATACACCAAAGAAATCGGCGCCGACTCCTACGCCAAAGACGGCATCTGCGCCGTCCGGGAAGCGGATAGGATGATAAACGAAAATTAGTAATTAGCAATTAGCAATTCAGGTATCGGCTTGCGCCGACGATTCCTGTTTTATGCCGCCGAAGGCGGCGAGCGAGGTCTGCGAGCGATTATAAAAATACCGCGCAGCGTCCCTATTAAAAATCTGACGTCTTACAGTCTGACGTCTCACAGTCTAACAGTCTAACAGTCTATCGGCACAAATGACGTAGAAAGCCGAGCACCCCCCTTTCCCCTTTCCCCTTTCCCATTTCCCCTTTCCCATTTCAGCCGCACAAACGACGCTCAAAAGAGCTGTAAAAAAGGAGACAAATCATGTCCACATTACGCGAAAAACATCAATCCGGAAAATTTACGATCACCGTCGAGCTCGATCCACCGAAATCAGCCTCGCCGCTTAAGACGCAAAAAGACGCCATTCACCTTATCGGTTACGCCGATGCGGTGAATATCGCCGATTGCCCGATGGCCAAACTCCGCATGAGCCCCATCGCGCTCTCGCATATCATTCAGCAAGATTATGATTTGGAAACGATTTTCCATCTCACCTGCCGCGATCGCAATCTCATCGGCCTCCAAGCCGAACTTTTGGGAGCATCGGCCTTGGGCGTCCACAATATTTTGACGCTGACCGGCGATCCGCCCGAAATCGGCGACAATCCCGATGCGCGCCCCGTTTTCGAAACCGATTCCATGGGACTCATCCGCATAGCCAAAACCTTAAATTCCGGCACCGATATGGCCGGAAATCCCCTCACCTGCCCCACCCGTTTCTACATCGGCACCACCGGAAACCCCGGCGCGCCGGATCTTGACCGCGAACTTCGCCGCCTCGAAGACAAGAAAAAAGCCGGCGCCGATTTTGTGCAAACGCAGCCGGTCTTTGATATGAAACGCGCGGAAGAATACATAGCGGGCGCCCGAGAAATTGGCCTTCCGATTCTCTTCGGCGTCATTCCGCTCAAAAGCCATAAAATGGCGCTCTATCTCCACGAAAAAGTACCGGGCATTTCCGTCACCGAAGAAATTCGAAAACGCATGGAACAAGAAGGCCGCGCCGCCGGCATCGCGATCGCCGCCGAAGTCGTCGCCGCGCTTCGCGAAATCGGAGCCGCCGGTGCCCACCTCATGCCCATAAACGACATTGGCGCCGTAGAAGAAATCGTCACGAAGGCAGGAATAAATGCGTTGATGCATTGATGCGTGATGCGTGATGCGCGACAATCTTTTGTAAAAATCGCCGCAGGCGGCACCTGTCACTTTGCACTTTGCACTTTGCCTACCGGAATCGTCGCCGCAAAAGCAAAATTTCTTGCAAAAAAAGAAGAAAATAAAAAAAACAAAAAGAAGGTGAATCGGGAAAATCACCTTCTTTTGTTGTGCCGTTACCGGCACTGGGAGAAATATATAGAATGTCGTTACGGCCTAACAGGGGCTTTGCAGGTCAGTGCACAGCCGCAGTCTTTTGTACCGTATCCGACAGTTCTAACTTTTTGAGAATCTCGGCAATTTGTGCCTTCATCTTTTCATTATCGGCCTTCAAAGCACCGATTTCTTTTTGCTGCGCATCCAGCTTTTGAGCCTGTGCGGCATTTTCGTTTTGAAGCTTTGCATTATCGCGCGAGAGCGTATTCATCGCGCGCGCCATTTCCACATTCGAGCTGTAGATACCCGCACCCTTTGTGCGTGCGCCGAGCTTGAAGGATACGCCCATATTCATCATGGAATCACCATTCCCAATCGTAGAACCGATAGAAACCGTGGTATCCTGATTCGGTTTATAGAACATTCCGAATGCACCCGAATTCGCATTCTTGTAATGACCGAAACCGATCGCAAAGGAAAGCTTGTCATCCGGGCTGAACCCTTCCGGACGAAGCGCCGCAAGAGCTGCCGCGCCTGCACCGACTTTATTGATATCATCCCTGAGAGAACTCACAAGAGAACTCATACCGTTATTCACAATATCGACAACTTGATTGGCTACGTTATCGACTTTTTCATTCACGGTAACAACGCTGTCCGCGAGATTATCGG
>CAVHIJ010000085.1:0-6262 GCA_963635945.1 bacterium
CTATAAGACAGAGGCGTCCGTGCCTGACCCCTCAGTCGCTCGCTTCGCTCGCGCCAGCTCCCCTTTCAGGGGAGCCAAGGTATCGGTGGCGCTTCGCGCATTTTTTATGCCGGCGGAGCCGGCGAGGCGCTTCGCGCCGATTAAAACAGGAATATACGCGCAGCGTGCACCCCTTCGCTCTTTCCCTTTTACAATAATCGTCGCCGCAGGCGACACCGATTTCCCTATGCACTATGCACTATATGTTACAATATAATGATAAAGGAAAAATAGAAATTTATCGGAATTTATATAGATGCGAGGTAAGTATGAGCGAATTGCTTCGGATTGAAAATTTGCATGTGGCCGTGGGCGAAAAAGAATTGTTGCACGGCATCAATCTCACGGTAAATGCGGGAGAGGCACATGTGCTGATGGGCGTGAACGGCGCGGGAAAATCGACGCTTCTTCATGCGATTATGGGAAATCCGACGTATACGGTGACGGAAGGTCGGATTTTTTTTGAAGGGACGGATATCACAGATCTCTCCGTGGATAAACGCGCGCGGGCGGGGATTTTTCTTTCGTTCCAGTCGCCGGTTTCCGTTTCCGGCATCTCGACGGAAAATTTCATTCGCACAGCCAAGACCGCCGTGTCCGGTGAGTCGCAGCGGCTTTTCCCTTTCAAACGCCTTTTGAAACAGCGGATGCAGGATTTGGCGATGGATCCGGCGTATGCGGAGCGCTATCTCAACGACGGTTTTTCCGGCGGCGAGCGAAAGAAAAATGAAATTTTGCAAATGCGCATTCTGGAGCCCAAACTTGCGATGCTGGATGAAACGGATTCGGGGCTTGATGTGGATGCGGTGCGTGTCGTTTCCCAAAATATTTCCGATTTCCGAAACGATGCGAATGCCATTCTCATCGTGACACATTTAAACCAAATTCTGAAATTTATTTCGCCGCAATTTGTTCATATTTTAATTGACGGTCGCATCGCTAAAGAGGGCGGCCCCGAGCTGATCGATACGGTGGAAACGAAAGGCTTTGATGCGTTTCGCACGCGTGAGGTGTGACGATGGCAGAAAAGCGTAAGAAAAGCCAAATTGAGGATGTGGCGCGCGGCGTGTATGATGTGCGCGATGCGGCGGAGTTCTCGTATCGGGCGTCGGGTCTCACCGAAGATGTCATTCGCGAAATTTCCGCCAAAAAAGAGGAGCCGGAATGGATGCTGGCACTTCGTCTTCGTGCGCTTGAAATTTATAACAAGCTCGATTTGGGACCGTGGATGCCGGATATTTCCGAGGTCGATATGAATCACATCGATACCTATGTGCGACCGAAGACGGATATGAAGGCGCGCTGGGAAGATTTGCCGGAAAATATCCGCGATACGTTTGACCGGCTGGGTATTCCGCAGGCGGAAAAGGAAACTCTTTCGGGCGTGGGTGCGCAATATGATTCGGAAGTGGTGTACCACAATGTGCAGGAGGAGCTTTCGCGCCAGGGCGTCGTCTATACGGATTTTGACACGGCGGTGAAGGAGTATCCGGAGATTGTACGGAAGTATTTCGGGACGCTCATCACGCCGAATTATCATAAATTTGCCGCGCTTCATTATGCGGTATGGTCGGGCGGATCTTTTGTGTATGTGCCCAAAGGGGTTTCCGTTTCCTTACCTTTGCAAAGTTATTTCAGGCTCAATGCGCCGGGTGCGGGGCAATTTGAGCATACACTCATCATTGTGGATGAGGGGGCGTCCTGCCATTTCATCGAGGGCTGCTCGGCGCCGCGATATAATGTGGCGAATCTCCATGCCGGCGCCGTCGAGCTTTTCGTGAAAAAAGGTGCGACGCTGCGCTATTCGACGATCGAAAATTGGTCGAAGAATATGTATAATTTGAATACGAAAAAATCACTTGTGGAAGAGGACGGGCACATGATTTGGGTGAGTGGCTCCTTCGGCTCACATACGTCCTGCCTCTATCCGGATACAATTTTGAAGGGCGATCGGTCTTCGTGTGAATTTACGGGAATTACGTTTGCCGGACGCGGCCAATTTTTGGATACGGGTTCCAAGGTGGAGTGCCTCGGAAAAAATACAAATCTTTCGATCCATACAAAATCGATTTCCAAAGGCGGCGGGACAGCGATTTACCGCGGCGTCGTCCAAATCGGTCCGAAAGCTGCCGGCGCAAAAGGCGCCATCAGCTGCGAATCGCTCATGCTGGATAATGAATCGCGCTCGGATACGATCCCGGCGATTACGATTGAAAATGACGATATCGATCTTGGGCATGAGGCGAAAATCGGCCGCATTCCCGATGAGGATATTTATTATTTAATGAGCCGCGGCCTTTCCGAAGAAGACGCCAAAGCGATGCTGGTGCGCGGCTTTGCCGAACCCGTTTCCAAAGCACTTCCTCTCGAATATGCGGTGGAAATGAATCGCTTAATCGATCTCGAATTTGAAGGTGCGATAGGGTGATTTCTCCGCTTCGCGGGGAAATGCCGTGGGCTGTGGGCCGTGAGCTTAACCGGTGTCGCCTACAGCGACAATACCTATTTTATGCCGCCTTCGGCGGCGAGGCGCCGAAGGCGCCGATTATAACAAAATCGTCGGCGCAAGCCGACACCTATCACCGATCAGCGAAGCGACATCGGTGCCATATAAAAATCCGTGCCCACAGGGCACACCTCTTAAAGCTCCGGGCTCCCAGCTCCCGGCTTTCGCACAAATGTCGCACTCATCTTTCTCACAACGAAAGGATCTTCTCTTGAATACAGAAACTTTCAATCGGCTCCCCCTGCCGACGTATCGCTATCTGCACGTCAATGACACCGCGCTCCCCTTTACGGCGCCCGGCGCTTCTTCGGATGCGCTCTTTTCGGACGGCGCCTTCGTCGCGCGGGAACACGTTTCCGTGCCGGAGACCTTCACCGGGGCATCTTCCGCCATGCTGGAAGCGGCCGCGGCCGGGAAACGGTACCGCATCGTCATTCCCGAACATACAAAAGCATCGCTTACGATTACGATAAGCGATCAAGAAACGCCGGATTTCGCCGGTTTCTTTTCCTTCCTTTTACAAAAAAACGCGCATCTTTCCCTCGTTTGGAAATGGGAAGGAGGCGCAGGCGCCGGGACTTTCGATGTCGCCGCCGATTATGTTTTGGAAACGGGTGCCCGCCTCTCCGAAAGCATCGTGCAAACGGGTCTTTCCGAAAAAACGCTCATTCTCCAGCGCCATGTGACTTTGGACGAAGACGCCGAAGCGGATTTCACCGCCGCGGCATTGGGCGGAGACGCCGTCATCGTGAACAGCCGCGGTTTCCTCACCGGACGCCGCGCCAAGCTCCGCGAAGCCGCGCTCTACCATGCGGGCGGTACGCGGCATCTCGATTTCTTTTATCACATCGACCACATCGGCCCGGAAACGGAAAGCGACATCGACGTCAAAGGCGCACTTTCCGATCGCGCGAAAAAATATTTCCGCGGCACGATTGATTTCAAAAGAGGCTGCGCCGGATCCGTCGGAAGTGAAGGCGATTACGCCATCCAGCTCGATCCGGAAACGAAAAATATTTCCCTCCCGCTCCTTCTTTGCACGGAAGACGACGTGATAGGAAACCACGCCTCCAGCGCGGGCCAGCTCGACGCCTCCGCCATCTACTACCTCATGAGCCGCGGTCTTACGAAAGAAGAGGCCCGCCGCATCGTCATAGAATCCCTCCTCCGTCCCCTGATTGACAGAATGAATGAAACGGTGCGAGAAGAGGTACTTGAGGAAATACGAGGAGATTTGGAAACTTGCTGAAGAGCTGCTTTACTTTTCCTGCAATATCGAACAAGACGTAAGACAATCAGACGTAAGACGTAAGACAAAATCGGTATCGCTTCGCGATAATTTTTTATAATCTATCCCAAAATATCGTTGTACATATGCGGAGAAAATTATGCGTTACGATAAAATGCTCGTATGGCAAAAGTCCATGCAACTCACCGAATTAACATATCTTCTGGTAAAAAAATTACCCAGAGAGGAAATGTATGAACTTTCCGGTCAAATGCGACGTGCCGCCGTTTCCATTCCTTCCAATATTGCCGAAGGATCCGGACGAAGTACCGATAATGATTTAAGACGTTTTATGGCTATAGCACGCGGATCCGTGAGAGAATTGGAAACGCAGTATATGATTTGTGAGATGCTGGGTTACCTAAACGCAAATGATACCAAGCCGGCATTGTCTCTTCTGACCGAAATCGGACGTATGCTTTCCCCATTAATTCAAAACGGAAAAGTAGACTAACAGTCTTTTAGTCTGACAGTCTGATAGTCTCACAGTCTCACAGTCTCGCAGTCTCACAGTCTCACAGCCTTTTAGTCTTTTAGTCTTTTACACACGAAAGGACACTGCACTGTATGGACATACAAAAAATCCGAAACGACTTTCCCATCCTCGCACCCGAGGGCGGAAAGCAGACCGTTTATTTCGATAACGCCGCGACGACGCAGCGGCCGCTTCCCGTGCTCGAAGCCGTGTATCGGTACGCGACGCATGATAACGGAAATCCGCACCGCGGCGCGCATCGTTTCTCCATTGCGGCATCGGCGGCTTACGACGGCTCAAAAGACATCGTCGCCAAATTTATCAATGCGGCATCTTCCGACGAAATCATTTATACGCGAAATACGACAGAAGCTTTGAATCTCGTCGCACGATCTTACGGAGAGACGCATCTCCATGCCGGAGACGTCATCCTGATTCCCGTATCCGAGCATCATTCCAATCTCGTCCCCTGGCAGCGCGTCGCGCAAAAGACGGGCGCCTCGCTGCAATACATTTACATCGATAAGGAAACGGGGACATTTCCCGAAAGCGAGCTTGCGAAAATCGATGACAGCCGCGTAAAAATTCTTGCTTTTGCCGCTGCGAGCAATGTGCTGGGAATTCATTTCGATCCCAAACCTCTCATCGCCCGCGCACATGCACACGGCGCGGTCGTCGTCCTAGACGGCGCACAAAGCGTCCCCCATCGCGCAACCGACGTCCGCGATCTCGATTGTGATTTTCTCGCATTCTCCGGCCACAAAATGTGCGCTTTGGGCGGCATCGGCGTCCTCTATGGGAAACGTGCACTTTTAAATGATATGGAGCCCTTTCTCATGGGCGGCGATATGATTGAAACCGTGGCGGAAACGGAAACGACCTTTGCGCCTCTTCCGGCCAAATTCGAAGCCGGGACGCAATACGTGGAAGGCGCGGTGTCACTCGCCGCGGCCATAGAATATTTGAGAAACATCGGATTCGACGCCATTCGCGAGCGGGAAAAAATTCTCGTCTCGCGGACACTTGCCGGCCTTACTGCCATCCCCCACATCCGCATCATCGGGCCGACAGATCCTGCAGACAAAGAAGGACTTATTTCCTTCATCGTGGATGACGTCCATCCGCACGATGTGGCACAAATTCTTTCCGCGGACGGCATCTGCATCCGGACCGGCCACCATTGCGCCGAACCCTTGCACCGCCATCTTGAAATCGGCGCAAGCTGCCGCGCCAGTTTCTATTTTTACAATACGGAGGACGAAGTGGATTATTTTCTGGAAAAACTTTCCCACATTCGCCATTTCATGGGGTATGACGCATGAATACAAACGAACTCTATACTGATTTGATTTTGGAATATAACCGCGATAAGACAAACCGCCGGAAACTGGCGTGCCCGACGCTTTCCGAGCACGGGCATAATCCCAATTGCGGCGACGATCTCACGATCGAAGTCCTTTTGGAAGGCGGGAAAATCAAAGATCTCGCCTATACGGGAAACGGCTGCGCCATCAGCCAGGCGTCGACTGCGATGATGGCGGAAATTATGCGCGGCCGTACGATTGATGATGCGCTCCGCCTTGTGCATCTTTTCCTCGATATGATTCGCGGAAACGTCACCGATGAAGTGGCGCTGGAAGAATTGGAAGCGGCGATTTCGCTGAAAGATATTTCGAAACTTCCCGTCCGCGTAAAGTGCGCGGTGCTGGGATGGCATACGCTCGAGGTCGCGCTCGAAAAGGCGCTCGCCACACAATAAAATGTATCCCGCGATCCCACGCCGTCACCCCGAACTTGCTTCGGAGTCTCCCGCATATTGCGGGATTTTTTATTGCGTAGATTATCCCACGCAGCGGTAGTGCGACATTTGTTTATTCCGCTGCGCGGAATTTCCGCCCCTACGGAGCTGAGCTCCCGCTTGCGCGGGAGAACGCTTCGCTTTTATCCCGCTACG
>CAVHIJ010000086.1:0-6195 GCA_963635945.1 bacterium
TCCGTCGTCGCGCCCATTTCAAGCTTGCCAAGGTCCGTCGATTTCGGAAGGCCGCAGACAACGACTTTAGCAGGTACGCTTTTCAGTGTGCCCGTCGCCGAGTCATTCATCTGAATAGCGCCGCGCAGCGCACAAGTTAAAACCGTCTGCCGTTAGCCGTTAGCCGTCTGCCGTCGGCCATTGCAGAAAGTTTAGCGCGCCTCTTCCCTCTTTCCCATTTACTCTTCCCCACAAAAAAAGACCGTGAAAAATGTCTTCACAGTCTCTCTTGCTAAATTTTATTTCCCCGCCGCTTTCGCTCTGGCCTCACAGGCCGGGCAGGCGTATTTCTTTTCGGGCGCAGACTCTTTTTTCGGCGCGCAATGCGGGCAGGAGCCGTTTCTTTTTTCTTTTGCTTCCGCGCGGATGGCGGCCCAGGCTTTGGCGGCGTTCTCGCGCTCTTGTTTCGTCGTTTCCTCTTTCGCACACTCCGCGCAGGCAGGACATGTGCCGTTGGCGCAGCAATCCGATTCGCCTCTCACGAAATTTTTATAAATATGCTTGAGGCCGATAGAAAAGAAGAACATGATGATGACAAAGAGCACCCAGGTGATGATATCTCCCGAACTCATATTGTTTCCTCAGAAACCCATCGCCGTGCCGATCCAATAGACGACGAGCGATACGACCCACGCAATGGCGAAATTCGCACCGGCGGCAAAGCCCATCCATTTCCAGCTGTTCGTTTCCTTCTTAATCGTCCCCAAAGCCGTCATGCACGGCGTATAGAGCTGGCTGAAAACCATGAAGGCCAACGCGCTCATCGTGGTGAATGCGGTCTGGAAACCGGAGCCGGCGACCGTTTCAATCATTTCTGCGCCTTCCATATCGGGATCGAGATCCGGAAGCCCGTAGAGAATGCCCATGGTGGAAACGACGGCCTCTTTAGCCATGATCCCGGAAATGACGGCAGCGCCGGCTTCCCAGGTGTTGAAACCGTGAAGTGCAAAGAGCATCCCCATCCAACCGCCGATGGTCGCCATGAAAGATTCGGACATGTCTTCGACCATGCCGCTCGTATTGTAATTGGAGAGGAACCAGATGATGATGGACATCGCAAGGATAATGGTCCCCGCTTTGACGAGGTAGCCTTTCCCCTTATCCCAAGTTTCCAGAAGAACTGTCTTCATATCGGGGAAACGGTACGGCGGAAGTTCGAGGACAAAGGAAATGTCTTCCTGCTTGAAAAGTGTCTTGGAATAGAGAGCGGAGGCGAAAATCGCACCCAGAATCCCGACGAGGTACATGGCAAAGACGACATTTGTGGCCTGCGCGCCAAAGAAGACGGCGCCGAAGAGAGCCAAAATCGGAAGTTTTGCGCCGCAGGTCAAAAACGGCGTGATCAAAATCGTAAGCATGCGGTCTTTATTGGAATCCAAGGCTCTGGCGCCCATGATGCCGGGGACTGCGCAGCCGAAGCCGCAAATAATCGGCATGATGGCTTTACCGGAAAGACCGATACGACGCATCAGCGGATCCAAAATGTAAGCGACGCGCGCCATATATCCGGTGCCATCCAGAAAGGAAAGCACGAAGAAGAGCACGAAAATCAGCGGGACGAAGGTAACCACGCCACCGACACCGGCGATAATACCGTCGCAAATGAGAGATTGCATCCACGGCGCCACATCGGCCGCTTCGAGAGCACCGGACACCGTTTCCATCAAATCTTCATTAATGAGAACATCCACCCAATCGGCAATCGGCTGGCCGATCCACGCAAATGTAATCTGGAACATGACATACATCATGACGAGCATCATCGGAACGGCCAACATACCGTTTGCGAAAATGCTGTCGAGTTTTTCGGACATATCGGAAGATGTGTGAGAGAACGTGACGCAATCGGCGACGATTTCATCGATGAAATCATAGCGCGCTTCCATCACGGCCTCTTCCTGTTTTTCCGGATCGGTGATCGAAACTTTGAGCGCATCAAGCTTTGCAATATACGCTTCGACGACATCGGAATTTTTGTAATCGCTCATCACCGTCGACGTAAAGACATCGAGGAGCGCTTCTATGGATTTACGGCTGTGACCGTTCGTCTGCACGACCGGCATGCCGAGCTTTTCCGAAAGTTTTCGAACGGAAATGGAAACGCCTTTCTTCTCCGCTTCATCCTGCATATTAAGATCGAGAAGTACCGGAATGCGACGCTCCAAAAGCTGCACGCAAAGGAAAAGGTTTCTATCGATATTCGAAGAATCAATGACATCGACGACAATATCCGGTTTCTCGTGTGTGAGGTAATTTTCGACGATTTGTTCTTCCGGCGAACGAGCGTTGAGGCTATATGTCCCCGGCAAATCCATGACAGCAATGGCGCGATCTTTGTAATTGGTGTACCCCTGTTTCTTATCAACCGTAACACCCGGCCAGTTTCCTATTTTCTGACGAATCCCGGTGAGGCCGTTGAATACGGTGGATTTACCGGTATTCGGATTGCCGGTCAATGCGACAGATAAAAGACCCATGATTTACCCTCCTTACGCCGTCTCGGATACGGAAATTTTCGCCGCATCCTGCAAACGAACCGCCATTTTGTACGAACGAACCAAGATGGCGAGCGGATCGCCCATCGGCCCCGTACGGAGCACTTTTATCTTCGTCCCTTTGACCAATCCCATGCTCATGAGACGCGTCTTGAGTTCGGACGCGTCAATGCCTTCCACCCGGACGGTCATCCCGGGTTTTGCTTCGGAAAGTCTCATGCTTCATCCTTCTTTCGTGAGTAATAATGATTCGGATTGTGAATGATAAAGTATTGGAAAATTATTTCTTCAGTCCGATTCATTTCGAAAATTAGATTTCCCTAATTTTGAAATATTCTACTCCGAATTTGTAAGTATGTCAAGGATTTTGAGAATAAAAATCAATTTCGATTTTGGAAAAGTGTGAAGGGGGAAGGTAGGCGCATAGCGCCGAAAAAGTGCAAAGTGCAAAGTGCAGAGCTAAGAGGTGTCGCCTACGGCGACGATTCCTGTTTTATGCCGCTTCGCGGGCTCAATTTCGATGTTTAAGAGCGATGTCACATTCAGCAGAGATTCTGAAACAAGTTCAGAATGACGATCGGACTTCGGGCATATTATCGGGAAGCTTAACTCTCCGATGAAGCACTTTCCTTATTCCGTCATTACGGGCTTGACCCGGAATCTCTGCTGTCTGTTTCCTCGCTGCCAAGATTCGGGCATGAATGGTTTTGCCGCGCGCAGCGCGAGCGAGCGGAGCGAGCGATTACAAAAATGCCGCGCAGCGCACCGCTCAAAGCCGTAAGCTGTTAGCCGTAAGCCGTCGGCTTCAACAAAAATGACGCACCAAGCCAAGTGCGTCATTCGTTATTCCCCTTTCCCCTTTCCCATTCGTCATTTATTTTCTCGACGGGCATACTTCCGCAAGCGGGCATTCCCTGCAATTCGGCTTTTGCGCTTTGCAAATACGGCGGCCGTGCCAGATGAGCCAGTGATGCGCGTTTCCCCATTTTTCTTTGGGGACGATTTTTTGAAGACCCGTTTCCACTTCAAGCGGCGTTTTCCCGACGGCAAGTTTCAGGCGATTGGATACGCGGAAGACGTGCGTGTCGACGGCAATAGCCGGAAATCCCCATAGGACGCTTCGCACCACATTGGCCGTCTTTCGCCCGACGCCCGGAAGCCGGATTAAATCATCAAATTCTTTGGGGACTTCCCCTCCGTAATCGGAAAGAAGCAATTCGCAAAGGCCCAAGAGATGCTTTGCTTTGGCATGATAAAGACCGCAATCTTTGATTTCCGTTTCCAATTCGGAAAGCGAAAGCCGCCGCATTTTTTCGGGGCTGTCCAGACGCGGGAAAATACGCTGCGTGATAAGATTGACGCGCGCATCCGTGCATTGCGCCGAAAGGACGACGGCGACTATGAACGTGAAAGGATTCGTGTACGTGAGTGCCGTTTTCTCTTCGCCGTAAACCGCCTCCAAAATCCGAAGCTGCTCGGCTTTCAGTTTCTTGGTGATTCTCATTCTTTTCTCAAAAGATAATTCGAGGCGGAAAGAGCGGCCGCCGCGCCTTCTCCGGCTGCGATGACGATTTGTTTATACGGCGTATCCGTCACGTCACCGGCGGCAAAAAGCCCCGGAATATTTGTTGCGCCGCCCCTCTCCGTCACAATTTCCCCGTATCCGTTCAAAGAAAGCGTCTCGGGAAGGAAACCGTTATTCGGGACGCTCCCCGCTTCGATGAAACAACCCTCCACGGAAATATCGCGCGTCTCACCCGTTTTCGCATTTTTGACCGTCATCGCGGAAAGGCGGTCGTCACCCCGCATGGCCGCCGGCGAAAAGCCGAGGAGAATTTCCACATTGCTCCTTGAAGCGAGCCGCTTTTGTAAAATTTCCTGTGCAGTGATATTCGAACGGACAAGCAAATAAACTTGTGTCGCAAGATCCGACATCTCGATCGCCGCCTGAATGGCGCTGTCTCCCCCGCCGACAACGGCGACATTTTTGCCGCGATACAGAGGCCCGTCACAGGTCGCGCAATAGGAAACGCCGTGTCCCGTGAGCTCTTTTTCACCGGGAACGCCCAAAGTCCTCGGACGCCTTCCTGCCGTCACAATCACACTTGCGGCGGAAACGGTTTGACCGTCATCGAGTTCTGCACAAAAGCCCGTTTCCGAATTTACAAGAGATTTTACTTCCGCTGTTTCGAAAACGACCGGGTATTTTCGCACCTGTGCTTCCAAGCGATCCGCCAAATCAAAACTCATGATCCCGCCGAATCCGGGCACATTTTCGATATCCCCGGTGAGCAAAATCTGCCCGCCGATATCCGGAGACACCAGCATCACCGAAAGTTCCTTTCGCACCGCATACATTGCCGCCGTCAGCCCCGCAGGCCCCGCTCCGATCACGAGCACATCAAAATGTTTCATATATATTCTCCTTTATCGAAATTTTTCAATTTGCAACGGAAATATTATAGAAAAAAGTAAGGAAACTTGCAAGCGCCGGATAGCTACGCGCGTTTCAAAAACAAAAATCCGTGAAACGCATACGCGAAAGCAACCGCCAAATACAGCGCTGCCTCCGTTTCCGAAAGGGCGGTGCCGACAAAAATTCCCGTGAGATTAACAAAAATATGAATAAAAATGCAAATTCCGATTTTCCCCGTCCGCGCGTAAATTGCCGATAAGGAGAAACCGACGCCGAAGGCGCAAAATATTTGCACCGCCGCATAGAAGGGCGTCGCGTATGAAAAAAGATTCAGGGCGTGAGATGCCGCAAAAAGAATATTCACGAAAAGCGCCGAAAGAATTTCCCGACCGCCGCATTTTCCACGCAAATAATTTTGCAAAAACGAACGAAAGAAAAGTTCCTCGGCCACGGCGCCGAAAAGCGCGAGACCCAATATTTCAATGGTCGTCTCCCCCATGCCGCGCGCCGCTCCGATTTGCAAATTTACGAGCGGCAAAAGCGCCAAAGGAAACGTCAGCCACAAAGATCGCAACGAAAAATGCATTCCCGCTCCTCATATTCAAAATAGAAATATATTCATATATAATTCATTCTACCATTTTTTGCCAATCATGCTATAATATTTGCACGGATAAGAAACAGTTGATGCGCGGATGCGTTGATGCGCAAATGCGATTCAGGTGTCGCCTTCGGCGACAATTCTATTTATGCCGGCTTCGCCGGTAAGTTGCAAAAAGGAGAAAAGAATATGAATTCATACAATTCCGATTTAACTTATGAGCGCGGACTTTCGATCAATATGCCCGGTCTCATGCGCGACATTTACGCATGGATGGCCATTGCGCTCCTCGTCACCGGTGCGACCGCGTGGTTCGTTTCCACCAGCCCGACGCTGCTCGGCATCATTTTCGCCGGCAAATTCACCGTCTGGGCGCTTCTTCTTGCGACGCTGGCGCTCGTGTGGCATCTCTCCGCCGCCGTGTCCCGCATGTCTTTGAAAACGGCGACGACCATGTTCCTTGCCTATTCCGTACTGAATGGGCTCACGCTTTCCGCCGTATTCATTCTCTACACATTCTCCAGCATCGCCTGCGTTTTTCTGACGACGGCCGGCACGTTTGCCATTATGAGTGCGTACGGATACATGACGAAGACGGATCTCTCCCGCATGGGAAACCTCTGCCTCATGGCTCTCTTCGGCGT
>CAVHIJ010000087.1:0-6164 GCA_963635945.1 bacterium
CGTCGGCCGCTGCAAAAGCAGAGCGCGCCTCGCCGGCTTTGCCGGCATAAAACAGAATCGTCGCCGCCGGCGACACCTTTTAGCTATGCACTGTGCACTGTGCACTTTTAAAACAGGAATATGCGCGAAGCGCATCCTGAACCCCTTTCCCCTTCCCCACCAAAAAAGCTGTGAGCCTCAAAAGTAGCTCACAGCTTTTAACGTGCATAAGTTTATTTCACAACAATATTCACAATGCGGCCTTTGACGACGATGCATTTGGCAATCGTCTTGCCTTCCGTGTATTTTTGGACTTCCGGAAGGGCTTTGGCGGCAGCGGCGACCGTTTCCTCATCCGCATCGACGGAGACTGTCACGATGCCGCGGACTTTGCCGTTTACCTGCACGGCAAGTTCCGCCGTTTCCACTTCGAGCGCCGATTCGTCGACGGAAGGCCATACTGCTTCGTGGACGCTCTTTTCGGTTTCGCCCAGCATCTGCCAAAGTTCCTCGGTGATGTGCGGGACGAAGGGCGCGAGCAGAATGAGGAGCGCGCGGAGAATTTCTTTCCCGAATGCCGCCTCTATCTCGTCGTGCTTTTCCGCATATGCGTACATCGCATTCACGAGCTCCATGACAGAGGAAATCGCGGTATTGAAATTGAAACGGCCGTCCAAATCGCTTGTGACTTTTGCAATCGTCATATGGAGACGGCGGCGCAAATCTTTTTCATCTTCGGAAAGCGCGCCTTCCGTTTTCTTCAGGTCAAGATAGCGACCGGTGATGGCCCAGACGCGTTTCAGGAAACGGTACGAACCTTCGACGCCTTGATCGCTCCAGGCGAGATCTTTTTCCGGCGGCGCGGCAAAGAGGATGAAGAGACGCGCGGTGTCGGCGCCGTATTTGGCGACGATTTCTTCCGGGCTGACGACGTTTCCGACGGATTTGGACATTTTGCCGCCGTCTTTCAAGACCATGCCCTGGCAGAGCAGATTTGTGAATGGCTCGCTGTAATCAACCATCCCTTCATCCTGCAGGACTTTCATGAAGAAACGGGAATAAAGCAAGTGCAAAATGGCATGCTCGATGCCGCCGATGTACTGGTCGACCGGCATCCAATAATTCGCTTTATCCGTATCGAAGGGATCTTTTTCATTGTGCGGATCGGCATAGCGAATGAAATACCAGGACGAATCCATGAAGGTATCCATTGTATCCGTCTCGCGGAGTGCATCGGCGCCGCATTTCGGGCATTTGCAATGGTAGAAACTTTCGCTCGTCTGGAGCGGAGAGAGCGCACCCGCCACGAAATCGACATCTTCGGGGAGACGTACCGGCAAATCTTCATCCGGCACGAGGACCGGGCCGCAATGCGGGCAATTAATGACCGGAATCGGGCAGCCCCAATAGCGCTGGCGGGAAATGAGCCAATCGCGGAGGCGATAATTCACTTTGCCGCGGCCGATGCCCATTTCTTCAAATTTCTTCGTAATGGCGTCGCGCCCTTCTGCCGATGTCATCCCATTGAATTCTTCGGAATTGACGAGAATGCCGTCGGCATGATACGCCGTTTCCATGGTGGAAAGATCCAGATCGCCCGCTTTATTTTGGACGACGAGTTTCATGGGAAGATCGTATTTCTTAGCAAATGCAAAGTCACGCTCATCGTGCGTCGGTACGGCCATGACGGCGCCCGTCCCGTATTCGTAGAGGACGTAATTGGCAATCCAAATCGGCACGCGCGCCCCCGTCAGCGGATGAATCGCATAGCTTCCGGTAAACATGCCGAGTTTCTCGGACGCTTCGGACGTACGCTCGATATCGTTTTCATTCTTGACGGTATTGATAAATTCTTCGATTTTTTCTTTTTCGGGATTGCCCGCGATCAGCTTTTCGACAAGCGGATGCTCCGGCGCAAGAACCATGTACGTCACACCGTACACCGTATCGACGCGCGTCGTGTAGACGGGAATCACATCATCCGTGCCTTCGACTTTGAAGGAAAATTCCGTCCCGACCGAGCGGCCGATCCAGTTTCTTTGCATCGTCTTCACGCGTTCGGGCCAGCCGGGCATGTGATCCAAATCTTCCAAGAGACGATCGGCATAATCGGTGATTTTGAGGAACCACTGCGACAAATCTTTTTTCACGACCGTCGTCTTGCAGCGCCAGCATTTCCCGTCCTCGACCTGTTCATTGGCGAGCACCGTATGGCAGCCGTCGCACCAATTCACCTTCGCTTCCTTTTTGTAGGCAAGGCCGCGCTTGTAGAATATTTCAAAAAGTCTCTGCATGTGCTTGTAATAATCTTCGCGGCATGTCATGACCTTTCGATCCCAATCGTAGGAAAGGCCGAGCGCTTCCTGCTGCTTCGTCATATTTTCGATATTCGAATACGTCCATTCGGCGGGCGGCGTGCCGTTTTTAATCGCGGCATTTTCCGCCGGCATCCCGAATGCGTCAAATCCCATCGGATGCAGCACATTGAAACCCTGCATTTTTTTGAAACGCGCGACCACGTCCCCGATGGAATAATTGCGCACGTGACCCATGTGCAAATTGCCCGACGGGTACGGGAACATTTCCAATACGTAATATTTTTTCTTATTCGGATCTTCGGAAACGGCGAACGCATTCGTTTCCTTCCAAATTTTCTGCCATTTTTTCTCAATGTCCTGCGGAATATACTTATCCATATCGTCACCTCATCTAATAACGAAAAATATTTCATTCATTATATAAAAGAAATCACACTTTTTCAATTCCGGTACGGGAAAATCTCCGATTTCGGATTTCCGACCGATGAAATTTTTATTGCATTTCGCAGCTTCCGAGCAGCGCCGCTTTCGCCAGGCGATCGGCCGTTTCATTATATGTGACGCCCGTGTGACTTTCGATTTTTCGGAAACGGACGCATAGCGTGTCCCGAATCGATTCGTAATAGGCGGCGAGCGCTTTTGTGCCGGGGGTATTGGCGCGCCACTCTCCCGTGCACCATTTTTCGATGCCGAAATAATCGTAGCATAGGTCCATTTCGCGTAGGCCCATCCCGATGACTGTCTCCATCGCATAGCGCGCGCCGGCGATTTCTCCCGCGACATTTCTCATTTTGGCCCCTTCGGTATCCACCACCATCCGGCTGTACGTTTTCACCGTCCCCCGATATAGGAAAACGGCGCCGAACGAATAGCGATCCGGCAAATCCGGCCGATATGAGCCGTCCACGTACACCGTCATGCGATCCGGATTCAGCGAAGTTTCCGAATTCGTTTCCGAAACGGTCTCGCCTTTTAGGTAGGCCCGCGCTTCGTCTTCCGTGTAAAATCCTTTGAACTGCGCGCCCGCAAATCCGATGACCTCTTTTTGGCATTCCGCCCATGTCCGATAGAGACCGGGCGCCCGACCTTTTCGCACCGCGTACCACGATTTCTTTTTCTGCACGCTTTCGCTCCTTCTATGTTAAAATAAATGAAGAAACTTTTTTGTATGTTTCTGGATTTTTTCTTTCTATTATACCAACCTTTTAAAAAAACATGATGAAACTCACGACACTTTTCCCCGCGCTTTCCTATCGCAATTATCGCACGTTTTGGCTCGTGCAATGGATTGCGCTCATCGGCTTTTGGATCCAGCTTACCGCGCAGCAATGGCTCGTCTATGAGATGACCGGCTCCGCGCTCAAGCTCGGCGTCCTTTCGGCGATGCAATTTACGCCCAGCATGCTGCTCTCGCTCCTTTTGGGATTTTGGATCGATCGCCACAGCAAAAGAAAAATTTTGGCCGGCACGCAATTTTTCTATATGCTGCAGGCGCTGTGCCTTGCCGTCCTCCTTTGGACGGGCGTCGCCGATTATTATTGGCTTTTATTTTTCGCCGTAGTCCTCGGCACCGTCGATGCCGTCGATATGCCGACGCGCCTCTCGTTTCTCCCCTGCCTCGTCGAAAAAAAAGATTTGCACAGCGCAATGGCCTTAAATTCCGCGAATTTCAATATCACGCGCATGATCGGGCCGCTTTTGGCCGCGGCGCTTTTGGCGTACGTCGATTACGGCATGATTTTCTTTTTGAACGCCGTTTCCCTTCTTCCGATTTTCTTTTTATACCTTCACATGAAAGTGGAGGAGCCCGCCCTCGCACATTCAGATAAAAATGCATGGGCGGAAATCAAAGCCGGTTTCCTTCATGCGAAACGCAATCCGATTATTATGGGAAACTTGTGCATGCTGGGCATCGTTTCCTCCCTCATCATGAATTTCGGCACATACGGCCCTCTTTTCTCCGATCAAATTCTGCATCTGGGCATCGACGGATTCGGCACGATTCTTTTCGCCATCGGTTGCGGATCGCTCACGAGCGGGCTCCTTTCCGCCGCCGGCAAAAAACGCACGGATCGCCGCTCGCTCCTCTATTTCGCCGCCGCGACGGGACTGCTCCTCATGCTTCTCTCGCGCGCCTCTGCCGTTTGGCTCGCCATGCCGCTCTTCGCCGCGCTCGGTTTCTTCATCATTCTCTTCCTCATCAATTGCAATACATCCATTCAGCTCACGACGGAGCCCGCATATTTGGGCCGCATCATGAGCCTCTATACTTTCGTCTTTTTGGGAAGCGCGCCCGCCGGAAGCCTCCTCGTTTCCGGCATTATAGAAACAATCGGCACGGCGGACGGTCTCCTTGCCATCGGCGCACTCGAGCTCTTCCTCCTCGCACTCGCCGCTTGGAAATTTAAATAAGACTTGAAACGCGTCGCGTATTTCCTTATCATATAATTGATGAACTGATTTTTTCGGAAACGTTTCCCAAGGAGGTCCCATGTTTGCTCAAGCTTTCGGATCCGTCACATTCGGTCTCTCCGGTCACATCATCACCGTCGAGATCGACATCAATTCGCAGCTTCCCGCCTTTGATATCGTGGGTCTTCCCGCCGCGTCCGTCAAAGAATCGAAAGAACGCGTGCGCTCGGCGATTCGCAATTCCGGATATCGTTTCCCGCCTTATAAAATCACAGTGAATCTGGCGCCGGCCGATCTCAAAAAAGACGGCTCCGGGCTGGATCTTCCGATTTCCGTCGGCATTCTCGCCGCCTGCGATCAGGTACCGGAGGAAGCGGCAAGGCGCGCCCTCTTTATCGGCGAACTTTCACTTAAAGGAGAAATACGCGCCGTACCGGGCATCCTTTCCATGGTGCTCGCCGGGAAAGAAACCGGTTTCGATACGGTTTTCGTCGCGCCCGAATCGGCCGATGAAGCACTCCTTTGTGAAAATATCACCGTCTACGGTGTGAAGACGCTCTCCGAAATCGTGGAATTTTTAAACGGCCGCACAATCCTCTCTCCCGCCGTCCCCGGCGAAAAGAAGGAAACGGCGGGAAGCGATGTCGATTTCGCCGACGTACAGGGACAAATCGTCGCCAAACGCGCGATGGAAATCGCCGCCGCCGGTGCCCACAATGTCATCATGAGCGGCCCGCCGGGCTCGGGTAAAACGATGCTTGCGCGCCGCATCACGACAATTCTGCCGCCCATGACGCGCGAAGAAGCGCTCGAAGTCACAAAAATTTACAGCGTCGCCGGACTTTTCAAAGCTAAAGAAATTATTTCCGAGCGACCTTTCCGCAGTCCGCATCACACCATTTCCATGGCCGGACTCATCGGCGGCGGCACCATTCCGCGCCCCGGCGAGGTGACGCTCGCACATCGCGGCGTCCTCTTTCTGGATGAACTCCCCGAATTTCCGCGCTCCGTCCTCGAAGTGCTCCGCCAGCCGCTCGAAGATCGCGTCGTTCATATTTCCAGAATCAACGCCGCCTTCTCCTACCCCTCGCATTTTATTTTGATAGCCGCCATGAATCCCTGCCCCTGCGGCTACTACGGCGATCCCGATCATCCGTGTACGTGCACGGACGGAGAAATTCAGCGCTATCGACGCAAAATTTCCGGACCGCTTTTGGACCGCATCGATTTGCACGTGCAAGTAAACCGCCCGAAATACAGTGAGCTCACCGCCAAAATAAAAAGCGAACCGTCGGCCGCCATCGCGGCACGCGTCGCCGAAGCCAGAAAAATTCAGGAAGAACGCCTCGCACACCGGCACCTCACCTGCAACGCGGAAATGGGGCATAAAGAAGTCACCGAGACCTGCCCGCTCGATAAAGAAGGCGAAGCACTCATCCGAAGCGTTTTTGAAAC
>CAVHIJ010000088.1:0-5385 GCA_963635945.1 bacterium
TTCAAAAGCGGGCTTAGCAGGTGGCGGCTTCGCCGCATTTTCTGAAAAATGCCGCACGTCCCTTCTTCCTTCCCCCCTTTCTGCTTTCCCATTTTCGTTGCTTAGGGGATCCCGAAACGAGCTTGCGGATGACGGCGGTGGTTCGGGATGACGGTATAGAAGTGTCACCCTGAACTTGTTTCAGGGTCCCCGATTCATCGAATATGTGACATATGTGATGCTTAGGGGATCCCGAAACGAGCTTGCGGATGACGGCGGTGGTTCGGGATGGCGGTGTGGGTGTACGGATGACGGGGAGAAAAGCCGCGCGCGCCTCTCCCCTCTTTTCCTTTCACTCTTTCCTCACCGCAAACGGCACACAAAAAGATCGGGGCGATACGTGAATGCGTTTCGTCCCGGTCTTTTTTCGTCAAAGTGTGTAATTTTCTATTTTCGTGAGGAGTTCTTCGAAGGAAATCGTTTCGCCCGTGTAGATTTTGGCGCTCGGATTTCGTGTGTCCGGAATGGGGGCGGAAAGGGAGATGATGATGCCTGCCGTTTGGGAAAAGGTGTCCGCGGCGGTTTCCGTTTTCGCAAAGGGGAGGTGATAGGTTTCGGCCGCTTTGCGGGCAAGGGTCCCTTTGGGGAGGTAGCCGCAGCGGGGCCGGTAACCGGCGAGGAAGAGGCAGCGCATGAGGGTGACGGTTTCCTTTTCGGTGCCCAAAAGCAGAATCGGTTTGTGCTGCGTTTCCCGTTTCTTGTAGGTGTAGAGTGTCGGCTGATTTGTGATGGGGTCGCGGTAGACGAGGGCGTCCAGGTGAAAGGCTTTTTTGAGATTGTCTTCGGTGAGGACATCGCCCGGCCGGCCGTCGGCGATGAAGTGCGAATCGGAGAGGATGACGAGGCGCGTGCACCATTTCGCCGCCATCATGAGATCGTGGCAAATCATGAGAATCGTTTTTCCGCTGCCGGCAAGCTCTCGGCAGAGGCGGAATATTTCTTCTTGATAGAGGAGGTCGAGGGCGGCTGTCGGTTCGTCGAGGAAGAGGATCGGCGTTTCCTGTGCGAGGACTTTGGCGAGCATGATGCGCTGTTTCTCGCCGCCGGAAAGGGCCTGGATCGGTTTGTCGGCAAAGGCGGTCGTGCCGGTGTAGGCCATCCATTTTTCGGCAATGGCCATGTCGTTTTGATTTTCTTTTTGCCACCATTTGAGGTAGGGATAGCGCGCCGAAAGGACGATTTCGCGCCCGGTGTATCCGAAGCTCAGGTGGAAATCCTGCTGCATGAAGGCGATGCCGCGCGCGATTTCTTTATCGGAGAGCTCTTTTGTATCGCGACCGAAAAGTCGGACGTTTCCGCCCGTCGGTGTGAGAAGTCCGCGGACGCATTTTAGAAACGTGCTTTTGCCGGCGCCGTTTGGGCCCAAAAATCCGATGAATTCGCCGGGGTGCGCCGAAAGCGAGCAGCCGCCTAAAATGGTGCGACCGTCGATGGCGTAGGAAATATTTTCGATTTCCAGGATATTCTTCTCCATCACGCGTCACCTCCTTCTTTTCTCATGCGTCGGATGAGGTAGAGGAAATACGGCGCGCCGATGAGTGCGGTCATGATGCCGACGCGAATTTCGGCGGGCGGCGCAATGGTGCGGCCGACAGTATCGCATAGAAGGAGAAAAAGCGCGCCCAAAAGAGCGGCGGCGGGAATTAAAATGCGGTGATCGGGGCCGAATAAAATGCGTGTCACATGGGGGACGACGAGGCCGACGAAACCGATCATACCGGAAACGCAGACGGCGGTCGCCGTAATGAGGGACGCGGTGAAAAGGAAGAGGCCGCGATACCAAAGCACATTCATGCCAAGCGATTTCGCTTCGTTTTCGCCAAGCGCCAGGGCATTTAAGTGGCGCGCGAGCAGGCAAAGCAGGAAAATGCCGATGAGGATGGGGGCTATCGCAAGGCCCACATGTTCCCAGCGGCGGTAATCGAGCCCGCCGACCATCCAGAAAAGAAATTCGCGCAGGCGGTATTCATTCATAAAAGTGAGGAGCCCGTTTGTGAGGGCGCCCAAAAACATGCTGACGGCGACACCTGCCAAAAGAAGCGTCATGGGCGGAATGCGTCCGTGGCGGAAAGTGAGGGCGAGCGCGGCTGCGACGGCTCCCAGGGCGCCCAGCAGCGCGAAAGCGGGCATGTAATACATGGAAAGGGATGTGAGCCCGAAGGAAATACAAATCACGGCGCCGAATGATGCGCCAGCCGACACCCCGATGATACCGGGATCGGCCAGGGGATTGGCAAAGACGCCTTGCATGACGGCACCGGCTGCGGCAAAAGCGGCGCCGGCCAAAATGGCAATCACGACGCGCGGCATTCGGATAAACCAGAATACGGCGCGCTCGGCCGGTGTGGGATCTGCGCCCGCCGGCGTCATGCCGAGTGCCAGCGCCCATTCATGGAAAATGGAGGAAACGCTTACCACAATTTGCCCGGAATGGAGCGAGTAGAGCGCCGTCATGAGCAACAGAATGCCGACGGTCAGCAGGAATAGCATTTTATTTCGAGCGCTTTTGAGCATATAGAGTCCTTTCTTGGAAACAGCGCAAAGTGCAAAGTTACACTCGGTGTAGTGCGACATTTGTGCGCGAGACTGTCAGACGAAAGACGATCAGACTGTAAGACTGTAAGACTGTAAGATGTCAGATTTTTAATCGGTGCGCTGCGCGGCATTTTTTTAATCGCTCGCTTTGCTCGCTCGCCGCCTTCGCCGGCATAAAATAGGGTTGTCGCCGTAGGCGACACCTGAAGCGCATCAACGCATCCGCGCATCAACGCATCAACGCATCCTCATCTTCCACCAAAATCGAAATCCTCGTGATGTAGTCTTCCGGATTCGTCGTCGTCCAGAAACTGCGGATGGGGGTGATGTAGGCGTCGCCCGCAATGCGGAAACGATGTGAGGCGATGAAATCTTTCAAGGCATTGACGGCTTGCAGGTAATGCGGATGTTTCCTGCTTTTTTTGTAAATGGTGGCGTAGAGGCCCGCCGGCTTTATGATGATTGTTTCCTCCGGCACCGGATCGCTCACATCCGTGAAGAAATGCGAATATGCGAGATAGTTTCCCGTTTCCAATTCCGCTTGCGGCAGGAGATATCCCGTCGGATTTTCATTGATGCTGTGATTTTTCCGAAGCTTTTCATTGTGCGCGGAAAGGCGGCGAAGGCTTTCCTCCGGCATCGTCTCATCGGCGGGGTACGGCGTCACGACAAGAGAACGCTTTGAGACGCGCTCCACGAAAAGATCATTCACCTGCCCCGTCTCAATGGCCGTAATCAGCGAGAGACGCCCGAGCTTTTTCTCGATATGCTCCTGATTTTTCCGAATGAGCGCCATCTGCCGATCGTATTCTTTTTGCTTTTCGATTAAGAGAAGTCGTAAATTTTCCGGATTGCGATCCTTTACATATTCGGCGATTTTCTTGAGCGGCACATCGATCGCGCGAAGCGCCGCCACGATTTCGAAAATATAAAATTGCTCGAAAGAATAATAGCGGTATCCGTTGTCATTGACGAAACTGGGCGCAAAAATTCCGTTTCTTTCATAATAAAAAAGCGTCTGCTTCGATATATTGAACAGTTTCGCAAATTCACCGACGGTGAAATATTTTTTCTCTTTCATGATTTTCTCCCATGAATTTTTCAAGATTCTCTAATGTTATTAAGCCCATTATACATGAAACGGGACGGGCGCGAAAGATGAAACGCCGAAAATTCGCGAAATAAATTCATTTATATCATAAATCGATGAAATTTCCGAAAATTTATTTGACTCTACTATGGGTATACACTTTATGATATGCAAGAATATTAGTGTTCGTGAATTTTTATGCGTGTACTTTCGGTTTTATTTGGAGTGTGTATGCGGTTCGGACGGATGGCGGGAGCATTGGCTGTTTTCCTTCTACTTCTGGGAGCTTCGGGCTGCGGGATTCCGGAGGCGGAGAAATCTTCGGCCGCTTTGATGCGCACGGTGACCGATGATGCGGGAAACCGCGTGACGGTGCCGGTGCATCCGGAGCGTATCGTGTCGCTGGACCTTGCGACGGATGAAATCATTCTGGAGCTCGTGGATCCGTCTCGCGTCTCGGGCGTGAGCTTCTGGTCCGTTTCCGAAGGAATCTCGACGGTCGCGGACAAAGCGGTGAAAGTGCCGAATCAGATTCGCTACTACGATGCCGAAGAGGTGCTCGTGTGCAAGCCGGATATCGTGATTGCGCCGGATTGGACGAGCGCGGATTTATTGCGGACGCTCAAAGATTTGGGCGTCACGGTCTATATCTCGCGGAGCAGTCTTTCCGTCGAAAATGTGAAGGTGTCTTTGGCGGAAATCGCCGATGCTCTGAATGAAAAAGAAAAAGGAAACGAAATCGCAGCCGAGATGGAGAGGGATCTGGCGAAAGCGGCGGCGCGGAAAGCGCAAATCCCGGAAAACGAGCGAAAAAATGTGGTGCTCTATTCGCATCTTCGCGGATACATCGGGAAAGGTTCGCTTTTCGATGATTTGTGTCACTATGCCGGCGTCATCAACGGCGCGGCGCTCATCGGTATGGGTGCCAATGATCCGCTGGCCGAAGAAGGCCTCGTCCTCATGAATCCGGATATCATCCTCATTCCGACATGGTCGTACGGAAATATTTCTCCGGAGCGCATCAAGAATGAACTCTTGACGGATCCGGCGATGCAGCCGATCAAGGCGGTCCGAAATCGAGCTTTTAAGCAAGTCCCGGATAAATATATGTATTCGGCGTCTCCTGCGATGACAAAGGCTATACTGGGTATACAGGACGCGGCGTACGGAAGCGGGTGATTTCGCGTTTCTTCAATTTGGTGCATTCATGTGAAAACATGATGTAATAAAAATTTTCTGCCATCATAGGTTTTTTGAAGGAGGAGTATGAATGATGAAACAGAGTAAGAGAGTAACGATGCTGGCTGCGCTCGCATGCACGGCCGTATTGTGCGGCGGCATGGCATCGGCGGCGGAGGAACCGCAAGAATTTGCCATGGACGAAGTCGTCGTCACAGCCAACAGAACGAAAGATAAAGTGGTGGATACTTCGGCCAATGTTTCCGTCGTTTCTGCGGAAAAGATTGCGGAAAGACATTATGTCGATGTGGCGGAAGCATTGAGAGATGTATCGGGCGCGAGCGTCATGGACTCCGGCACGGGCGCTTCCGAGAAAACAATCATTTTGAACGGGGATACACGTGTATTGGTGTTGGTGGACGGTCGTCGTGTGAACTTTGACATGGGTACGTCTTCCGGCAGAAGCAGCTATGATTTGAACCAACTTCCCGATATCGCCACCATCGAACGCATCGAAGTGGTCAAGGGGCACGGCGGCGCAC
>CAVHIJ010000088.1:5395-6036 GCA_963635945.1 bacterium
GATGTATGCTTTCAAGAAAGACAAGACCGGTGTCATGGTGTCCTTCTCCAAATATAAACAGGGCTATTTCAAGTATAAAGATGCGGCAAGCGATGTCACCAAGAGATGGCCGGTTAATTCTTCTTATGAAAATGAAAAAGTTTCCGTGAAATTGACGCAGGAGCTGTCCGCCACCAGCAATTTGGAATTCGGATATGATTTCAGTAAGTATGAAGGGCTGCGCTCTACTTCTTCCACTGCGACTTACGCTTCCGCAAGCTATAGGAAGACGCAAAATTTCCATCTGAAATATGATTGGCTCATGAAAGGAAAAGATCAGGGGTACGTTTATCTTTACCGCAATAAGTTGGATTATTACAATGCCGGGAATATGGAAGAAACGGATACCGGAATTGAAATCCAGCAGGCGATTACCACGGGTGACAACAATAAACTCGTCGTCGGTGCGTCTTATCGGAAGGGCAAAGCATTCAATGAGTGGTCCTATACGAAAACGGAGAGCATAAATAACAAAGCCATTTTCGTGAATGACCAGTGGGAATTCCTGCCCTCGTGGACCTTGAGCGCCGGTGTACGCTATGACAAGCACAGCACGGCCGGCGGCAAGACGACCTGGAGTGCGGGTCTCAATAAAAAGCTCG
>CAVHIJ010000089.1:0-5941 GCA_963635945.1 bacterium
AGTCACAGTCCAGTCGTATCACGACATTTCTATATACATTTCTCCCATGCCGAAACGGCATACAAAAGAGGCGGATTTCCGGTCCGCCTCTTTTGCGTGGAAGAAAGATTGTAGATGTGTGGATGCGCGGATGCATCACCCTTTTTGCCCCATGCCGATTTTTATATGATTTGCATCAAAAAGAATTTTAAATAATATGTTTCGGGGACTGTGGGGAGAATGGGGTGATCGGGAGATTGGCGACGAGTTTCGATGAGGCGGATGGTGCGGCCGGCGTCGCGCGCGGCTTCTTTGAGCATTTTGAGGAAAAGCTCTTCACCCATGAAATGTGAGCAGGAGCAGGACGCCAGATACCCGCCGCGCGGCAAAATTTTCATCGCGCGATAATTGATTTCTTTGTATCCGCGGAACGCGCTCCGGACGGTCGCGGCGTTTTTCGTAAAAGCCGGCGGATCGAGAATGATATAGTCAAAATCGTGATTCTTTTCTTGGTCGAGCTTCGTCAAAAAATCGAATACATCGGCGCAAACGGTCTCCATCGCAAGGCCGTTTTTTTCCGCGTTTCGTTTCGTCATTTCGATGGCTTCTTCGGAAACGTCGACCGCCGTGACACTTGCCGCACCCGCGCGGGCGGCGTTTAGCGCAAAAGCGCCCGTATGCGTGCAGCAATCGAGCACGCGGCGATTGCGCGCAATCCGAGCGGCGGCGAGGCGATTGAATTTCTGATCGAGGAAAAATCCCGTTTTCTGGCCGCGCGCGATATCGACAGTGTAGCGAATGCCGTTTTCGACGATTTCGACCGCATCCGTTTCCTCCGACGGATTCAAAAGCGGACTTTTATAGAAACCCGTTTCCTCTTTCATGCCCTCCCGCTCGCGGATGGAGACGTCGTTTCGAAGGTAGACGGCGGACACGGGGAGCTCGTGCTCGCGAAGCGTTTCTATCAGCGCATCCAGAATCATTTCGCGGTGCAGCTCGATGCCGAGCGTCAGAATTTGCACGGAGAGGACGCTTCCGAAACGATCGACGGTGAGCCCGGGCATCTGGTCGGCTTCGCCGAAAATGAGGCGGCAGCAATCGTAATCTTCCGGCCGCATGACTTGCAGGCGGTAGCGCACGGCATATTCACAGCGCCGTTTCCAAAAGGCGGCGTCGAAGGTGTCATTCGCATTTGTCGAGAAAATGCGGAGCGCGATTTTGGAATGCGGATTGTAGAAAGCGCTTCCGAGAAAGGTGCCTTTTTTGGAAACGACGCGCACGATATCGCCTGCGGAAACGGGTTCGGATACATTTTCGATTTCTGTGGCATAAATCCAAGGATGCCCGCCGCGGGCGGCAAGCTCGGCTTTTTTGCCGACTGTGATGGTGGGAAGCATATATTTTCCTTTCTGTGCTTTGTGTGACATTTGTGCATGAGACTGTAAGACTGTAAGAATAGAAGACGATAAGACTTTAATTTGTGCGCTGCGCGGCATTTTTG
This sequence comes from bacterium, assembly GCA_963635945.1. Lineage (GTDB taxonomy): Bacteria > Bacillota > Negativicutes > Veillonellales > Dialisteraceae > UBA1822. The sequence goes on from CAVHIJ010000089.1 coordinate 1,481, forward strand.
TAATCGCTCGCTCCGCTCGCTCGCCGGCTCTGCCGGTATAAAATAAATTCGTCGCCGTAGGCGACACCAATTAAAAGTCTTACGTCTTACGTCTCATCGTCTTATGTCTTGCGTGCAAACGACGTACAAAAGCCGTTTCACGACAAATGGTACAATTCGGGTCTTCTGTCGCGGAAGACGTTGATGGATTCGCGGATGTCACGGATGGTGTCGAGATCGATTTCTCCCGTTTCTATCGTTTCCTCTTCCGGAAGGCGCAGAATTTCTTCGCCCCAGGGCGAGAGGAGGAGGGAGTTTCCGGCGTATTTCGTTTTGCCGGCATATCCGCTTTCGTTTACGGCGCAAAGGTACATTTGGTTTTCGATTGCGCGCGCTTTATTTAAGATTTCCCAATGGTAGAGGCGAAGGAGCGGCCAGGCGGCGGGGAGAAAGAAAAGATCGCAGCCGGCAAGCGCTTCGGCGCGGATGAGCTCACAAAAGCGCACGTCGTAACAAATCGCCATCGAGCAGGGGATGTCGTCTAAACGGAAACGGACGGTTTTCGTGCCGCCTTGGAAATGTTTTTCTTCGCCGACAAGAGTGAAAGTGTGCATTTTGTCGTACGTCTCCATGAGCGCACCCGTGCGATCGAAAATATGCGCGCGATTCATGAGCGCATCGCCCTCGCGTACGGCAACGGATCCCGCGACGATATTCACGCTGTATTTTTTGGCTATTTGCGAGCAAAGGGAAATCGTTTCTTTGCCGTCATCGTCGGCCATGGAAACGAGCGCTTCGTGGGGCTTTGGCAAAAATCCGGTATTCCACAATTCGGGTAGGACGAGAATATCCGCGCCGCTCTCGGCTGCGCGCGTGAGAAGGTTTTCTGCGTGCGCGAAATTTTCATCCGGCTTCCCCAATGCGACATCCATTTGAATGAGTGCAATTTTTTTCTTCATGTCGGGCTCCTTTGGAAATGAGAGAAGATAAACTTTTTTCTTCATTATTATACCATTTTTGAAAGTGCAAAGTGCAAAGTGCATAGATGAGCGGTGTCGCCTGCGGCGACGAATTGATTTTATGCCGGCGGAGCCGGCGAGCGAGCGGAGCGAGCGATTACAAAAAATGCCGCGCAGCGCACCGCTTACGGCTCATAGCCCATAGCTCACGGCCCATAGCCTTCTCGAAATGATACGCAAAAAGGCTGTGACAAAACGCGACAGCGTTTATCACAGCCCTTCTCGGTTATGTTTCTATAAAATTTTTATCAAGCGAGGGATTACATCATGCCGCCCATGCCGCCCATTCCGCCTGCCGGCATCTGGGGCATGGCCGGTTTATCTTCCGGCGCATCGCCGACGATCGCTTCCGTCGTGAGGACGAGAGCTGCGATGGAGGCTGCGTTCTGGAGAGCCGTGCGGGTGACTTTCGCCGGATCGACGATGCCGGCTTTGATCATATCTTCGTAGGTGTCGGTTGCCGCATTGTAGCCGATACCTTTCGCGGATTCTTTAATCTTCGAGGCGACGATGGAGCCTTCGGTGCCGGCATTGTCGGCAATCTGGCGTACCGGCGCTTCGATGGCGTGACGGACGAGATTGATGCCCGTCTTCACATCGCCTTCGGCGGTGAGCCCATCGAGCTTATCCTGGATGTCGATGAGAGCGGTGCCGCCGCCGGCGACAATCCCTTCTTCGACGGCCGCGCGGGTCGCGTTCAAAGCGTCTTCGATGCGAAGGCGCTTATCTTTCATTTCCACTTCGGTCGCGGCGCCGACTTCGATGACGGCAACGCCGCCGCCGAGTTTCGCCAGACGTTCCTGGAGCTTATCTTTATCGAACTGGGAAACCGTTTCTGCCAGCTGGCTTCTGATTTCATTGACGCGTGCGGAGATGACTTCTTTACGTTCTTCGGCCTGCTTGTCGGAGACGATGATGGTCGTATTGTCTTTGGTGATGCGGATCTGATGCGCCGTGCCCAAATCGGCTGCGGTTGCCGTTTCCAATTTCCGGCCCATATCCTGGCTGATGACCTGGCCGCCCGTCAGAATCGCGATATCCTGCAGCATCGCTTTGCGGCGATCGCCGAATCCCGGCGCCTTGACGGCCGCACATTTGAATGTGCCGCGCAGGCGGTTCACGACAAGGGTCGCAAGTGCTTCGCCTTCGACATCTTCGGCGATGATGAGGAGCTCTTTACCGGCCTGGACGACTTTTTCCAAAAGCGGCAGGATATCCTGAAGTACATTGATTTTCTTATCGGTGATGAGAATATAGGGGTCGGTCATGACGCATTCCATCTTATCCGGATCGGAGACCATGTACGGGCTGAGATATCCGCGATCAAATTGCATACCTTCGGTGAATTTGAGGCGCGTTTCCATCGTCTTGGAATCTTCGACATTGATGATGCCGTCTTTTCCGACTTTTTCCATCGCATCGGCAATGAGACCGCCGATGGTGGGATCGGCTGCGGAAATGGAAGCGACCTGGGCAATATCGTCACGGGTGGAAACCGGGACCGCCATCGCTTTGATTTCTTCGACCAAGGTGGAAACGGCCTGCTCGATGCCTTTTTTGAGAACCATCGGGTTCGCACCGGCGGCTACATTTCTCATGCCTTCGTGAATCATGGATTGCGCGAGGAGCGTCGCGGTCGTGGTGCCGTCGCCGGCGACATCATTTGTCTTTGTCGCGACTTCTTTTACGAGCTGAGCGCCCATATTTTCAAAGGGATCCTTGAGTTCGATTTCGCGCGCAATGGAAACGCCGTCATTGACGATATTCGGTGCGCCGAAATGCTTATCGAGGACGACATTGCGGCCTTTCGGGCCCAATGTGATTTTGACGGCATTGGCCAGCTGGTCGACACCGCGGAGAAGTGCCGCGCGTGCTTCTTCATTGTACAATACTTTCTTTGCCATAATGTATCGCTCCTTTTATCTTATTTGCTGAAAATTGCGAGAATGTCGCGTTCGGTGATGAGAAGGAATTTTTTGCCTTCTTCTTCGATCTCCGTGCCGGAATATTTCGCGAAGAGCACTTCGTCTCCGACGGAAACTTCCGGCGGAAGGCGCGTGCCGTTATCCGCAAGTTTCCCTGCGCCGACGGCGAGAACCACACCCTTCTGGGATTTCTTCTGAGCTGTATCCGGCAGCAGGATGCCGCCCTTTGTCTTGGTTTCTTCTTCTTTGACTTCAATCAAAACACGATCTGCTAACGGTTTTAACATTTCGATATCCTCCTTCAAAAACCTTGTTAGCACTCACTCACTCGGAGTGCTAATTGATATTTTCATTATACAAACTTTTTCTCAAATTGCAATAGGGAAATATTTCTTTTTTTAGGAAACTTTCATTTTGTGCGGAAAATTGTCGGGAGAAAGGCATGCGGCATGGGGCATGAGGGCAGGATACGCTGCGCGCATATTGTGTTGTAATCGCTCGTTTCGCTCGTTTGCCGCCTTCGGCGGCATAAAAAATGTGCGCCGAAGGCGCACACCCTAAAGCCCATGCCTCATCCCTCATGCCTCATGCCCGAATTTCACATTCATCAGCACAATAGACGCGAGGACTAAAATGATGCCTGCAAAATGCGGGAGCCGGAGGATGTCGCCGTAGAAGGCGATGCCCAAAAGGACGGCGACGACCGTTTCCATCGAGGCCAAAATCGGCACGACGGAAAGTTCTTTCATGCGCGCAATGCCTTCGTAGAAAAGAAGGTACGCAATGACGGTCGGGATGAGTGCGTAGAGGAAACCGACGGTGAGGACGGCGGGATCTCCCATGGTCGCAAAATCGCGGGCGTCTAAGAAAAAGAAAATGAAGACGGCGCCGAAGAAATCGCTGTAGCAGGAAAGAATCGTGGCATTCACGCTGCTTTCCGACAGTTTCCCGATGATGATGCAAATCGCATAGCAAAGGCCGCTCACGAGTCCGCATAAAATGCCGAAGACGGGAAGCTCAGACGTATCAATGTTTCCACCCGTTGCCGCCAGCGTGCAGCCGACGATATTCACGACGAGTCCGAGCGCTTTCACGGCGCCGATGCGTTCGGAAAAAAGAAAATAGGAAACGATTGCCGTCGCGACGGGCGCGATGTTAAAAAGAACAGCCGCGACGGAAACGCCCGCCGTTGCCACGGAAATGCTGTAGCAAATGCAATTGACGCCCATGCCGATGAATCCGAGAGGGACGCAATAAAAAAGTGTTTTTCGATCGATGCGAAATGCGTGTGTCCCGTAGCGGAAAAGAGCGAAAGCGGCGAGAATCGCCGTCCCGAGCGCCATGCGGAGGAAACTCGTGAGATAGACGGAGGATCCGCATTCCGAAAGCGTGCGGATGAAAGGGCCGATGGTCCCCCAGAGGATGCCGCACACGAAAACCATGAGCCCGCCGAGATACGACGGATTGCTTTTGAAAAAAGAAATCACGGCGGCGCCTCCTTTCCTCGTGTGCTGAAAAATAAATATACTGGATTATAT
>CAVHIJ010000090.1:0-4840 GCA_963635945.1 bacterium
AAGCCCTCTTTTGAAAGAGGGTGGCCGTTAGGCCGGGAGATAGAATGCGCCATAGGCGCATAACTACTTCCAAAAGGAAACATTTAAATTCGATGATTAAGCCATTTCCGTTCTCCGCTTATCTGCTGAAATTGTGGCTCTTCGAGCCACTCTATCTTCCGCCCCTTCGGGGCACCTTCCTTCAAAGGAAGGCTTGACCGGAAGCGCTTCGCGCCGATTACAACAGAATTCGCCGCAGGCGACACCTGTTTCCCTTTGCACCTTTGCACTTTTCTCCCCCCCCCTCTCCTCTTCCCCAAAAGAAAAAGCCCCGAAGGGCTTTCGTCTCAATCTTTGAAGTACGGCTTGAATACGCTTTCGTGGGCTTTTTCTTTTTTCTTTTTTCCTTCTTCGTAGCGGCGACCGTCTTTTTTCCTGCTTCCTTCTTTTTTATAGTCTCGATCTTTTTTGAAACGGGCCTCTTTTTTGAAGTTTCCGTCTTTGCGGAAAGGTTTGCGCTTTCCGGGGAAGCTTTTTTCTTCGGTGATGGAAACGGGGGTGACGTCGGGCTGCTTGATGAGGAGTTTCAAAGCGGCGGAGACGATGGTGACGGAGTCGATGTCGTTTAGGAGTTCTTCGGCCGTCTCATAATAGGTTTCCAGTCCGCCTTCTCCGGCGGTGCGTCGCAGGGATTCGATGGCTTCGCGCTGGTTTCCTTCGATGACTTCGGAAAGGGTGGGCACGGAGCGGCGGCGAATGCGGCGGCGGATGAGGCGCTCGATATCACGGAGTTGGCGCATTTCGCGGGAGAGGACGAATGTGGTGGCAAGGCCGGTCTTTCCGGCGCGTCCGGTACGTCCCACGCGGTGTACGTAGCTTTCGGGGTCTTGCGGCATGTCGAAATTATAAACGTGCGTCACGCCGCTGATGTCAAGGCCGCGAGCAGCGACGTCGGTGGCGACGAGGATGTCGATGGTATTTTCTTTGAATTGACGGATGACGGAGTCGCGCTTGGGCTGGGAGAGGTCTCCGTGGATGCCTTCGGCGGTGTATCCGCGTTTTTTGAGGGCGGCGGTGACTTCGTCGTTCCTTTTTTTTGTGCGGACGAATACGATGGCCAGATCCGGTTCCTGCATGTCGAGGAGGCGGCAGAGGGCATCGAATTTTTGTCCGTCGGGGAGTTCGATGTATTCTTGCTCGATGAGGTCAATGGTGACGGTAGCGGCTTTGATTTTGACGGTTTCCGGGTCTTTCAGAAACGTATCGGCGAGCTCGCGTATGGGGTCGGGCATGGTGGCGGAAAAGAGCATGGTCTGCTTGTTTTCCGGCATCGTTTCCATGATGGTGCGGATGTCGTCAATAAAGCCCATGTCCATCATTTCGTCGGCTTCGTCGAGGACGAGGATTTGGACGTGGGAGAGGTCGACGGTGCCGCGTTTCATGTGGTCCATGAGGCGGCCGGGAGTCGCGACGATGATTTCGGGACGGCCGCGGAGGGCGCGGAATTGCCGATTGATGTCCTGCCCACCGTAAATCGGAAGGGCGCGGACGGCAGCGAATTGCGCGAGGTGATTGATTTCTTCGGCCGATTGGACGGCGAGCTCGCGCGTCGGGGAGAGGATGATGGCCTGGGGCCCGGGGAGCGATGTGTCGATGCGCTGTAGGACGGGGATGCCGAAAGCGGCGGTCTTTCCCGTGCCCGTCTGCGCCTGCCCGATCATGTCGCGGCCGGTCATGGCGACGGGTATCGCGACTTTCTGTATCGGCGTGGGTTCTTCGAAACCCATGTCTTCCACGGCGCGCAAAATGGGCGCCATTATACCGAGATCTTTAAATGTTTCCGGCATTTTTCCTACTTTCCTCCATCTCATCCATCCAATGCATGGTCACGGTATCAAATTCGACGGGAGCAGACGGTGCGCCGACGCTTTCGAAACCGACGCCCAGTTTCCCTTTATAAAATTCCACGGCAAGGCCGGCCCCATTGAGCCGCGCGGCATAGAGTGTCTTATCGGGCGCAACCCCTACGAGCCGATAATCGCCGGGCGGGGAAATGGTACGCCAGCCGCCCGTCTCGTCGTTGTAAAGATAAATTACATTGTCTTCCGTATCGTCATAGAAAAAACGATCTTCATCGTAGAAAACGGCAATCGTGCCGACATGGGAGGTCTGTACATAGATGCGGCGCGTATCGTAATTCGCGTCCGTGCGATAAATACGGTACAGGCCGCCCCGCACCTGCATTTTCATATAGACGGCATTCGTCGCGGGCGAATACGCGACGGCCGTGATTTTGCTGTCGCGCGGCAAATCTTCGATGGGTGCATCGGATTCATGGCCGCTCCCCTCCGGATTGTAGCGCGCGAGCGTCACATTCCACTTTCCGCCCTTCCAATCGGCCGGATAAAGCGCCATCAGCGCGAGATTTCTGTCCGGAATCCATTCGAAGAAGGAGACGCCGTTTCCTTTCAAATCCACGCGCTGGGGATTGCGCAAATTTTCGGCGTCGTAAATGGTGACGCTCCGCTCGGAAACGTCCGCCATGTAGTGATTATCATAGGAGTAATACGCCTTCCCGGTGATGCGCACGTCTTCGAAAGCGTCGCGCCCCGCAGTTTCCGTTTCCGCCTTTTTTTCCTTCTGTATATCGGAAACGGCGTAATCGGCCGTCGTCGCGAAAAGGACTTGATCGAGGTAGATGTACAAACCCGTTTGCAGCGCCACGCCCGCCGCAAAGCAGAGAAGGACTCGTCTCATATTCATATCCGTTTCCTCCTCACTTCACGATAAAGGCCGTCGGAATCATGCGCTCGCCTAAAAGATCGGCCGGCTTATTCACGACTTTGCCGTTGTAATAGAGCGTCGTCGACGAGCCGCCGTCCAAATTGGCCGCGATGTACGCCCCCTGCTCATAGAGAATATTTTGCATATCGAGGAGCGTCGCGCCGATGCTGTATCCCGGCTGGCGCCCGTCGATCACGACGAAAAGCATCGTGCCGTCCTTCTTTTGGCCGATGGCCGAGCGCGGGCTGATGCCCCAACCGCCGTCACCGGAGCGAATCATTTTCTCGCCGTTCATAATAAGCGGCGGGCCGAACGTGAGCCCTTCCACGGCGCCCATTTCCGCAAGTTCGCGCTTATTGTATTCGCCGGCGATAAGGTTTCCGTCCTTTGTCATGCCGATGAAATCGACGCGCTCATCGGGGCCGACCTCTTTCCCGAGCAGATATTTCCCTTCATGAAGAATGAAACCGTACGGCAGGCGCCCGGTCCCCGTCCCATTGGGATCATAGAAACCGCCGCCGTTGATTGCAGCGACGCCTCCCGCATTTTTGCAAATATTGCTCGTCGTATCGCCTTTTTCATTGATATCCGCAGCCGTCGCGACCTGTATGCGCTTCGGATTCGGAATTTCCAGAATATAACCGACGAAACGATTTGCCTCGATTTTCTGCAGGCGCAAAGAATTGTCCGTCTTTGCGCGGAAACGAATGATTTCCTGCTTCGGCGCCGAGGAAACGCCGCCCAATATTTCATTCAATTGTTCTTGATCGAAAAGCCAGGTAATGTAAAACGGGTGCCGCGACCGGATAATCGCGCCCACGACGGCCCGGCGCAAGTTTCCGAAAGGCCCGAAGAGCACGATAAAAGGCGACGTGATGATGAAGAAAATCAATGTCACGACGATGCAGCGAAACCACGTTTGTTTCCAAAATCGATTCATAGATACTCCGGATGTAAATCTAACATAGATGTGATGAGCTTTGTGCTACATTTGTGCTGAGGCTATGGGCTATGGGCTGTGAGCTATGAGCTATGAGCTTTAACTCGTGCGCTGCGCGGCATTTTTTATAATCGCTCGCGGTGCTCGCTCGCCGCCTTCGGCGACAAAAGACAGAATCATCGCGAAGCGATACCTGCTTTCTATGCACTGTGCACCATGCACTTTGCGCTTAATATACCGATGTATAATTATCCACCGTGAGGCGTTCCAAATAATTATCATCCGAGACTTCGTTTCCTATCCAGGCGCGGCGGAGACGATACGGCGAATCGCCCGCATGCACGCGGCCTCCGTCCGACGTCACCACCATGCGAATGCCGAGACTTTTCACGATTTCCATCACCTCGGCGTTGTAACTCCCGTACGGATACGCCAGCCACCGATTTTCGATGCCGAGCCGATCTTTCAAAACCTTTTGCGCCGTTTCCAAATCCGCGCGAGCCGCCTCCGGCGAAATCTCGGCCAGCTCCGGATGCGTCGCCGTGTGACTTGCAATCGTCACCGCGCGGCTCTCCGCCATTTCCGAAAGCTGCCCCCAAGTCATGCGATTCGGCTTACCGACGTCCCCCGTAATCACGAAAACCGTCCACGGATAGCCGTACTCCTTCATCAGCGGATACACGATCGAATAATTGTCCGCGTACCCGTCGTCAAACGTGATGCAAATCGGCTTTTCCGGCAGCGGCGCCCCCTCCGTCACATACGCATAGAGCTCCTCCATCGAAATCGGATGGAAACCGCCCGCGCGAATAAGCGAAAGATGCCTGCGGAAATTTTTCTCCGTCAAAATTGCGCCGTTGTCCGGCTCATCGCCGATCATATGATACATGAGGACGGAAACACCCTCCGCCTCACAAAGCGTCACATTTTCGCGCGAAATGCGCGCTTCCCCGCGCGGCCCCTTTTCGGAAACTTTCGGGGACACATTTTCGGAAACAGAGGATTTTTCGGAAACGGAAGCCGTCTTCCCGGCCTCTTCCCCGCAAGCCGAAATCCCAAGCGCCGCACACACCAGCGCCGCCGTCATCAAAATTTTCGAAACTCCCAAAAACATCTCCGCTTTACGAAACCTCTCCG
>CAVHIJ010000090.1:4850-5759 GCA_963635945.1 bacterium
TCTCCGGCATCTCAAAACATCCCGACTCCCGTCGTAATGACATAAAAAAAATATTCCATATATTTTACTATAACCGCACATTAATTGGCAATAAATTTTAATTTCTATGCATCGCGAAAAAGTGGATAGTGTACAGTGCACAGTGCATAGTGCATAGCTAAGCGGAGCGCTGTGCGACATTTTTTATACCGCTTCGCGGGCCCGATTTCGAAGTTTACTAGCCCCCAGCATACAGCAGAGATCCCGAATCAAGCTTACGGATGACGACCGGGCTTTCGGCGAATCATCGGAGCGCTAAATAAAAAGCGTCTTGGCACACCTGTTAGGGGAGCCGACGAGCGAGTGATTAAAACAGGAATATGCGCGCAGCGCATCCTGAAGCCCATCACTCATCACCCATCACTCATCACTTTTACAACAAAATTCGCCGCAGGCGACACCGCTCAAGCCCTCTTTTGAAAGAGGGTGGCCGTTAGGCCGGGAGATAGAATGCGCCATAGGCGCATAACTACTTCCAAAAGGAAACATTTAAATTCGATGATTAAGCCATTTCCGTTCTCCGCTTATCTGCTGAAATTGTGGCTCTTCGAGCCACTCTATCTTCCGCCCCTTCGGGGCACCTTCCTTCAAAGGAAGGCTTGACCGGAAGCGCTTCGCGCCGATTACAACAGAATTCGCCGCAGGCGACACCGCTTAAGCCCTCTTTTGAAAGAGGGTGGCCGTTAGGCCGGGAGATAGAATGCGCCATAGGCGCATAACTACTTCCAAAAGGAAACATTTAAATTCGATGATTAAGCCATTTCCGTTCTCCGCTTATCTGCTGAAATTGTGGCTCTTCGAGCCACTCTATCTTCCGCCCCTTCGGGGCACCTTCCTTCAAAGGAAGGCTTGACCGGAAGCGCTTCGCGC
>CAVHIJ010000091.1:0-5715 GCA_963635945.1 bacterium
AGGCGGCGAGGCCGCGCGCAGCGCGAGCGAGCGAAGCGAGCGATTACAAAAATGCCGCGCAGCGCTCCGATAAAAGCCGTCGGCCGTCAGCTGTCGGCCGTCAGCATTCGCACTACATCCTCTTCGTCCATCACGCGGATTCCTTTTTCGCGAAGCGCGCGGGCCAGGAGTCCTTCTCCCGGGATTCTTTTGTGCGTAAACGTCCCGTCGTAGATTTCTTTGGCGCCGCAGGTGGGGCTTCTCGCTTTGAGGACAGCGAGGTCGATGTCGGCGGGGATTTTTGAAACGGCAAGCGCGACGCCTTTTCGGAAAAGATCCGTGAGATCCTCTTCCGTTTCCGTCACGACGCGGCCGTTTCGGATTTCCACGGGCGGGCGCGGCGCGGGGAGAATGAGGATTTCCGGGCAGATCGGAATGACATCGTGTCCGGCAAGAAAAGAAAGGACGGCCTCATTTCGATTGTTTCCGCCGTCGTATTTACAATTCCTGCCCAAAAGGCAGGCGCTGACGAGAATTTTCATATAGTGCCTTTCTTGCGGAAGTGCAAAGTGGAAAGTGCAGAGTGCAAAGGAAATATGTGCTGCTCGGCTTATTTTGATATTTGTGCTAAGGACGAAAGACGATAAGACTTTTAACTTGTGTCGCCTTGCGGTGACGAATTTTGTTTTAATCGCCGGTTCCGCCACATTTTATAAAATTGTCGCCGGAGGCGATATCTCTCAGAAGGCCGACAGTCTGACAGTCTTATAAATGTCACAAAACGCTAAGCGTGAATTATGACATAAATCGTATGACGTCCTCTTCTTTTTTTCTTCCGAGTGGGCGGAGGGTGGGGCGGGCGTCGTAGCCAAAGGACATGGCAAGGACCGGCTCTCCGGGTTCGGCGAGAAGGCTGCAAATTTCATCGTAGGCGTAGAAAATATTTCCGTTCCAGAGGCTCCCGATGCCCAGATCCGTCGCGGCAAGGGCCATATTTTCCGCAGCGGCGCCGACGGCTTGGACATTTGAGAGCTCATTGATTTTATCCGCAGGCGTCCAATCGCTGCGCGGGGAGCGGCCGAGGGGATTTGTGATGATGACGGTGACGGGAGCCTCACGCATTGCGCGGACGGTGAATTTCGCGTTTTCGATGTAGACGGGAAGCGGCTCCAAAAGTCCGTCGCCCGCCTCTGCGCGCGCAATCCCTTTTTCCATCGCGGCAAGAAGTTTTTCTTTGGCGGCGCCGGTGAAAATGAGGAAACGCCACGGCTGCCGATTTTTCGGAGAAGGCGCTCGCATTCCCGCGCGCAAAATTTTAGTCAATGCTTCTTCCGGGATGGGTTCGTCCGTGAAGTAGCGGATGCTGCGGCGTGAGTAGATAGCGTCAATCATAGTGGCGATTTCCTTTCTGAAGAGGGCCGATGGCTGACAGCTGACGGCTGTTAGCTGCCGGTATGGCTCTTTGTACCGTTTCCCCCATTTTATCACAAACTCTTCCCGAAAAGCTTGTGATAAGTTTGATATAATAAGGAAAAAGAAAAGGAACGGGAAATTTTTAAGAAGGAAATGAATACGGAGGCGGGCATGAAATTTTTGCACACGGCCGATTGGCATTTGGGGAAACTTTTTTATGGGACGTATCTCACGGGCGAGCAGGAATGGATTTTGAAACATCGATTTTTGTCGCTTTTGGACGAGGAGCGGCCGGATGTGATTTTGCTCGCGGGCGATGTGTACGACAGATCCGTCCCGCCGGCGGAAGCGGTCGAGCTTTTCGATGAGATAATTTCGGAAATTTGCGGGAAACGCAAGATTCCGTTCATTGTGATCAGCGGCAATCACGACAGCCGTGAGCGTCTTTCTTTTGCGAGTCGGCTTTTGTCCGATGCCGGACTCTACATGTGCGGAGATCTGTCGCACCTTTCGCCGATTCGGCTTTCGGATGAGGCGGGCGACGTATATTTCATTCCGCTTCCTTATGCGGAAACGGCCGATGTCCGGCACACTTTGGGCGTCGATGTGCACACGCACGAAGAAGCGATGGCGCAACTTTCGGCGCATCTTTCGGAAACGGTGCCCGAAGGCGCGCGAAAGATTTGTCTGGCGCACGATTTCGTCGCGGGCGGAGAGACTTCCGATTCGGAGCGCCCACTTTCGATCGGCGGCACGGATGCGATGTCCGGAAATATTTTCGCACCCTTTTCCTATACGGCGCTCGGCCATTTGCACGGTCCGCAAAAAGCGGCGGGGTCGGAGAATATTCGCTACAGCGGAAGCCTTTTGAAATATTCTTTCGGGGAAGCGAAGCAGAAAAAGGGCGTGATTATCGGGGAAATAGACGCCAAAGGATATACGGAAACGAAATTTGTTTCCATGACGCCCCGTCGGGATGTGCGCATCATTTCCGGGACATTTGAAGAACTCATGGTGCGAGAGGATCCGGCGCCGGAGGATTTCCTTTTGGCCGAGCTTACGGATGAGGGGCCGGTGATTGACGCAATGGCGCGGCTTCGGAAAAAATATCCGAATGTGGCGGCGCTGCAGATAAATCGCAATTTGCGCGAAGACAGCGGTGTGCGCATGGCGGCCGGCCGGCGCGTCGACGTGACAGATATGCTGGATGCTTTTTCGGAGGAATTTTGCGGACGGAAGCTCACGGAGGAAGAAAAGGCGTTTTTCGCGGAGATTTTGAAGGAAACGGAGGATGAGGCATGAGACCGCTGCGACTGGAACTTTCGGCGTTCGGCCCTTATGCGGGGACGGAAATTTTGGATTTTTCCGATTTGGGCGCCGCGCGTCTTTTTCTCATTTGCGGACCGACGGGCGCGGGGAAATCGACGATTTTGGACGCGATGTGTTTCGCACTCTACGGGGAAACGAGCGGGGGCTCGCGCCAGGCAAAGACGCTTCGGAGCGGCTATGCGGCGCCGGACGTCTTGACGTGCGTCGTTTTCGATTTTGCGCTCGGAGAAAAAAAGTACCGCGTCATGCGCATTCCGGAGCAAATGCGGAAGAGTAAACGCGGCGAAGGGGAAGTGCGTCAAAATACGGAAGCGTCTTTGTGCGAACTCAATGAGGACGGATCGGAGGGGCGTCTCATCGCGGCGAAAAACGTGAAAGAGGCGGCGGAAAAGCTCCTCGGTGTGGGCCTCGATCAATTCCGTCAAATCATCCTCATCCCGCAGGGGGATTTCCGAAAATTATTGCTGGCGGGGAGCGAAGACCGGCAAAAAATCATGCAACAGCTGTTTCATACGCATCGCTACGGCGTGCTTGTGAGATTATTGGGCGATCGGGCAAGGGCGCTGGAAGCGGCGTATCGGGATTTTGAATCGCAAATCAAGGCAAAATGGGAGCTTTGCGGCGCGGAGGATGAGGCGGCGCTTACGGAGCAAAAGGCGGAAACGGAAAAGCGGCTGGCGGCGGCATCCGATGCGGCAAAAGAGGCGGCGGCGGAGCAAGCGCGCGTGCGCCGGGATTACGATGCGGCGAAAACGCTCGCCGATGCGTACGGGCGTCTGGCGGTGGCGGAGCAGGCGGCGGCGAAACTTGCGGCGCAAAAAGAATCGGCGCAAAAAGCGGAAACGGAAGCGGATCGAATCGCAGCGGCGGCCAGAATGAAGGATGCGGCCGAACATTTGGATAAAATTTCGGCGGACGGCAAGCGGCGTGCGGAAGAGCAAAAAGCGGCGGAAATGAAGGCGAAAGCTTTGGCGGCGGAGTTTCTGAAAGCAAAGGAAACGGCGCGCGAGCTTGCGGAATCCGCTCCTTTATATAAAGAAAAAGAAACGGAAAAACTTCGCCTTTTGCAAATGAAGGAGCCGGCGGCGCGGGTGCGTGCGGCGGAAAAAGCAGCGAAGGACGCGGAAGCGGCGGCGAAAAAAGCCGAGAAGACGGCGCAGGAAGCTGCTGCGGCACTTGTTTCCGAAGAAAGTGCGATGAAAGAGGCGAAAATTGCGGCCGAGCGGGTGGGGCTGCTCTTTTTGCAGGGGCAGGCGGCGGTGCTGGCGCGCGGGCTCAAAGACGGAAAGCCCTGTCCGGTGTGCGGCTCGCTCACGCATCCGGCGGCGGCACATTCGGATATCATCCCGGAAGAGGCCGAGGTGGAAACGAAAAAGAAGGAAGCACTGCGGGCCGAAAAGAGTGCGGAAGCGACGCGGGCACGGGCGGAAGCGGCGCGTCGGGATGCGGAAAAAGCGGCGCGGGATTTCGCAGCGGCTAAAGCGTCTCTTGATGCTCTTTGCGAGCAGGTGCCCGCCGAATATCGCGACGGGAATGCGATCGAGGCGCGGGCGGCGGTACTCGCCGGAGAAATCGCGGATTATGAAGCGAAAAGCAAAAAAGCCGCCGAAAGCACGGCGAAGCTCGAAAAAAATGCGGCGTTGGCGCAAAAAGAAGCGGACACATTGTCGGAAACCGTGAAAAAGCTGCGCGAGGATTACGTTTCCGGAAAGGAAATTTTGGAAACGCGTGCGCGCGAGGAAAGTTTCAAAAGCATCGACGAATTTCGCAAGTATTTTGTCCGCATTCCCAAAGAAAAGACGCTCCGGCAGCAGATTACCGCCTATTATGCGGCCGTGCGGGCGGAAGCGGATAAAATCGCGGCGGAAACGAAAATAATCGATGGGCACGAAAAGCCCGATATGGCGAAACGGGAAGCGGCGCTCAGGGCGGCCGATACTGCGCGCGATACGGCGGCGAAGGAAGCGGCCGCGGCAGCTGCGCGGCTCGAAATTCTTGCGAAAACGGAAGCGGACGTTGCGGCGATGCGGGTGGCGCAGCAAAAAGACGACGCGGCGCATCGGCTGGCCGGCGGACTGTTTCAAACTTTTTCCGGGAAAACGACCGGTATCGATCTCGAACGTTTCGTCCTGGGAGCCCTGCTTGACGATGTGACCCGCGCAGCCAATGAACGCCTCCGTATGATGAGCGGCGGCCGCTACGCACTTCATCGCCAAATCGGGCGCGACGACGGAAGAAAAAACGCCGGCCTCGATATCGAAGTTTTCGACAGCTACACCGGCCACGCCCGCCCGGCGAACACTCTTTCCGGCGGCGAAACCTTCCTGGCCAGTCTCTCGCTTGCGCTGGGCTTGGCCGACATCGTGCAAGAATACGCCGGCGGCATCCGCCTGGGAGCGATGTTCATCGACGAAGGCTTCGGCTCCCTTGATTCGGAAACTCTCGATCTGGCACTCAAAACCCTCATGAGCCTCGAACACACCGATCGCTTGGTCGGCATTATTTCTCACGTGGAAGAGTTGGAAGAAAGGATCCCCGTCAAGCTCTGTGTACGGAAAACGGATAGCGGAAGTCATTTGAAGTTTGAAATGTGAAGCGGTGCAAAGTGCAAAGGCGCATTCGGTTGTAGTGCGACTTTTGTGCGCGAGACTGTCAGACTGTCAGACTGTCAGACGAAAGACGCGCGCTCGGCTGCGGCGCCTGCCGACGGTTTACGGCTGACGGCTTATGGCTTTAAGCGGTGTCGCCTGCGGCGACGATTCCTGTTGTAAAAGATATGAGATATGAGGGCAGGATGCGCTGCGCGCATACCTGTTTTAATCGGCGCGAAGCGCCACCTGTATCTTGGCGCACCTGTTAGGGGAGCTGGCGCGAGCGAAGCGAGCGACGGAGGGGTCAGGCACTATGAAAACTCTGTCTTATAGGGGTCAGTCCCTTATCGCTATGCTCTCACATAGTGCGCGACCCCTCAGTCAGTCACTGCGTGCCTGACAG
>CAVHIJ010000092.1:0-5687 GCA_963635945.1 bacterium
GTTGATGTTTCCGGATCGCATCACGCCGGAAGATCTCGAAATCGTCTGAAGTTTTCGGTTTCTAATATTTAGAAGGAAAATTTACACAAAATACTTGACACACCCTTTCTCCGATGTGGTACTGAGTGTAATGCCTCAAATGTCTCCGTTTCCTTGACAAGCCTGCATAAAAAGTTTTAAAATATATAAGATTCATCGAATGGAATCCGGCTTAGCCGGGATTTATATAGATTTCTCATAAAATCAAAGTATAAATATGTGCATATGGGGGCATTGCAGCTCCGTTTCGTTCGTTTCCGCTCGGTGAATGCGAGCTTTTTTTATGTGTTTCTTTCTATTTGACGGATATAAATAGAAACAGAACGGATGGGGGCGTTTCCCTGTTTCCGAAGGAAAGAGAGGTGTAAGAATTGAATCTGGATGAGGCGATGCTTTTCAGCATTTTCATTTTCGTCGTGGCGACTTGTGCGGGCTGTGGGGTCGGGTATGTGCTCCGCAAACATATTGCCGAGGCGAAGATCGGGACGGCTGAGGAAAAAGCAAAGCAGATTGCCGCGGATGCCGAAAAAATCGTGGAAGGCGCGCGCAAGGAGGCCGAAAGTCTCAAGAAAGAGGCGATGGTACAGACGCGTGACGAAATTCATAAATTGCGCGATGAGGTCGAGCAGGAGAATAAGGAGCGCCGTGATGAGCTCGGGCGTTACGAGCAGCGGCTGGTGCAGAAGGAGGAACATCTGGAGCGCCGGGCGGATGCGATTGAGCAGAAGGAAAAGGAGCTTGCAAATCGCGATCAGAAGCTGAAATCGAAGCAGGAAAAGGCAGAGGCTCTCTATGAGGAGCAGTCGAAGAAGTTGGAAGAAATCGCGATGCTTTCGCATGAAGATGCGAAGAATTTGCTTCTTTCGCGTGTGGATGAGGAGCTTGTGCACGAAAAAGCGGTGCGCATCCGTGCAAATGAAGCGGATATCAAAGAAAATTCGGATAAGTTGGCGCGGGAAATTTTGGTCGGTGCGATTCAAAGAAATGCGTCGGATGCGGTATCGGAGACGACTGTTTCTGTGGTATCGCTGCCGAATGAGGAAATGAAGGGCCGCATTATCGGCCGTGAGGGGCGCAATATTCGCGCTATCGAGACGCTGACGGGGGTTGATCTCATTATTGATGATACGCCGGAGGCGGTTATTCTTTCGTCTTTTAATCCGGTGCGGCGTGAGATTGCGCGTCTTTCGCTGGAAAGTCTGGTACGGGACGGGCGTATTCATCCGGCCCGCATCGAAGAGGTCGTCGCGAAGACGACGAAGGAAGTGGAGCGCGCGATTCGCGAGGCCGGTGAGCAGGCTGTCTTTACTTGCGGCGTGCGCGGCGTGCATCCGGAGCTCGTGAAAATTTTGGGACGTCTCAAATATCGCACGAGTTACGGGCAAAATGTGCTGCAGCATTCCATCGATGTTTCTTATTTCGCCGGTGTCCTTGCTGCGGAAATCGGTGCGAATACGGAGCTTGCGAAAAGGGCCGGGCTGCTTCACGATGTCGGCAAAGCGCTGGATCGCGAGCAGGAAGGCACGCATGTGGATCTCGGCGTGGAAGTCGCGACGAAATATCGCGAAAGCCACGATGTCATCAATGCTATTGCGTCGCATCACGGCGATTGCGAGCCGAAGACGATTGAAGCGGTGCTGGTCGCCGCAGCCGATGCCATCTCGGCGGCGCGTCCGGGTGCGCGGCGTGAGACGCTCGAAAATTACATCAAGCGTCTTACGAAACTGGAAGATATCGCGAAATCCTTCCCGGGTGTGGCCAATTGCTATGCCATTCAGGCGGGCCGTGAACTCCGCGTGATTGTGAAGCCGGAAAAAGTGGACGAAGACAAATCGACGCTTCTTTCTCACGATATCGCAAAACGTATCGAAGACGAATTGCAATATCCGGGTCAGGTGAAGGTCGTCGTCATCCGCGAGACCCGCGCCATCGATTACGCAAAGTAAATAGAAACATAAACGAAAGAGAGACTGTGATGAAACGCATTCGCATTTTGTCACAGCCTTTTTGCGTATCATTCCGAGAAGGCTGTGAGCTAGGAGCTATGGGCTATGGGCTTTAAGAGGTGCACTCCGCGGCATTTTTATAATCGCTCGCTGTGCTCGCTCGCCGCCTTTGGCGGCACAAAACAGGATTGTCGCCGCAGGCGATACCTCACTCGCATCAATGCATCCGCGCATCAACGCATCACCAATTTGTGCTATAATGAAATATCACGAATGATTGCAAAAGGCAGTTTCCAAAGGAGACAATCATGGATCGCGAAGATTTGGATCGGCAGATGGCCGAAAAAGAAAATACCGCGCCGCGCCATACCGGCAGCGCGCGCACGAGAAAAATGCTGGCCGCGGCCGCCGTCCTACTCATTGTCGGAGGCAGCCTCGGCGGATATTATTTCCGCGATTTTTCTTTCGGGAAACCGTCTGCCGGCGAAACCTATAAACTTCCCGAAGCGGGCGAGCCGAAAAATTTCGACCTTCCCGCCGTGCGAAATACCGCCATCGTGCAAGCCGTGCGCGAAGTCGGCCCTTCCGTCGTCGGGATTACCACCAAAGTCTACGACCGCGACCTTTTCAACCGACGCGCCCTCGTCGGCACCAGCGTCGGCTCCGGCGTCCTCTTCGATAAAAAAGGATACCTCGTCACCAATGCACACGTCGTCGGTGACGCCAAGACCGTCAACGTTTCCCTTTCAAACGGTGAGACCGTCGAAGGCACCGTCGTCGGGACAGATGTTTCCACAGACCTTGCCGTCGTGAAAATAGAAGGAAACGAAAACCTTCCCGTCGCCTCTTTCGGTGATTCGGATAAACTCCAAGTCGGCGAGACGGCGATCGCCATCGGGAATCCCTTGGGCCTCGAATTCCAAGGCAGCGTCACCGTCGGCGTCATTTCCGCGTTGAACCGCACCTTGGATGATATGGATCAACGTTTCCGCCTCATTCAGACCGATGCAGCCATCAATCCCGGCAATTCCGGCGGCGCCCTTGTCACCGCAGATGGCCTCGTCGTCGGGATCAACAGCGCCAAAATCGCCAAAACCGGTGTCGAAGGCATGGGATTTGCCATTCCGGTGAACCAAGCTCGCGGCATCATCGAATCCCTCATCACCGAAGGAAAAGTCACCCGGGCGTATCTTGGGTTCTACGGCGCCGACAAAGACATCGCCGAGCGCTACGGCTACACCTGGCCCGAAAATGCCAAAGGCGTCATGGTTATGCGTATTTCCGGAAACTCCCCGATATCCCTCACCGACATCCGCCCGGGCGATTTCATCACCGCCATTGCCGGGAAAACCTTCTCCACCATGCGCGAGCTCCGCGAAATCTTGGACGCCCATCGCCCCGGAGAAACCGTGTCCCTCACCTATACCCATGACGGCAAAGAATATACGATAGATATTATGCTGGCCGCAGCCAAGGCGGACGACGAATGAAAATCACAATCGCCGGCATCGGAAAAATCAAAGAAAAATGGATGAGAGACGGCATCGCCGAATACGCGACGCGCCTTTCGCCCATCGCTCGCGTAGAAACAATAGAGATTTCCGAAGAAAAAATGCCCGACAATCCGCCTCCCGCCGTGAAAGCGCGCATATTGGAAACCGAAGCCGAGAAACTTCTTCGCGCCGCCGGCCGCGCCGATTACACAGTGCTCCTCGACCTTACCGGGTGCGAAATGGCAAGTGAAGCCCTCGCCGATCTGTTTCAAAAAGAAATGCTTGCCGGCAAAAACAGTTTCACATTTCTCATCGGAGGCCCTTACGGAAACGGAGAAACCCTCCGTCGCGCCGCCGATTTCCGGCTGAAACTCTCCCCCATGACATTTACCCACCAAATGACGCGGCTCATCCTCATCGAGCAAATTTACCGCGCCATGAAAATATTGCGGCACGAGCCGTACCATTTATAAAAAGGAGAAAACAAAATGGATATGCCGAACATTGAAAACAAACCTGCCATCGTCTATTTCACCCGCGACCTTTCTGCCGAAGGCCTCAAAAAAGCCTATGAAAAAGTGAACGGAAACATCACCGGCCGCGTCGCCGTCAAGCTTCACACCGGCGAGAAAAACGGGCCGAACATCCTGCCCCGTACCTGGGTGAAAAACCTCATCGAAAAAGACATTCCCGGCGCCGTCATTATCGAGACAAATACCTACTACGCCGGTGATCGCGACAGCACCGAAAAACACCTCGAAGCCATCCGCGTGAACGGCTGGATCGAAGTTGCCCCCGTCCGCATCATCGATTCAGAAGGCACCGCACTTCTCCCCGTTTCCGGAGGGAAATACTTCAAAGAAATGTCCGTCGGGAAAGGCCTTTTGGATTACGACTCCTTAGTCGTCCTCACACATTTCAAAGGCCACACCATGGGAGGCTTCGGCGGCTCGAATAAAAATATCGGCATCGGCTGCGCCGACGGAAAAATCGGCAAAGAATGGATTCATAAAGGAAACACCCAAAGCCAATGGGGCGTCACCAAAGAAGAATTCATGGAACGCATGACCGAATCGGCCAAAGCCATCGTCGATCACTTCGCACCTCACATCACCTACGTGAATACATTGCGCAATATGTCCGTTTCCTGCGATTGTGAAGGCCTCGCCGCCGCCCCCGTCACCACGCCGAATATCGGCATACTCGCCTCCACCGATATTCTTGCCGTCGATCAAGCCTCCGTCGATATGATCTACGCACTCCACGAAGGCGACGGCCACGACCTCATCGAGCGCATGGAATCCAGAAAAGGCCTCCGCCAGCTCTCCTACATGAAAGAAATCGGCATGGGAAACGATCATTACATCCTCATCGACCTCGACAACGCCGAAGCCGTCATCACCCCCGAAGAAGCCGTCCGACACGTCATCCCCTTTGAAGACGACGGACAGAAATAAAATAGGGAAGAGTAAAGGGGAAAGGGGCGCGCTTGGCTTGGTGCGACATTTGTGCTGAGGCTGACAGTTTACGGCTGACGGCTGACAGCCTTAAGAGGTGTCGCCTGCGGCGACGGATTTTTATATGGCACCGATGCCGCTTCGCTGATCGGTGAGAGGTGTCGCCAGCGGCGACGATTCCTGTTTTAATCGCTCGCTTTGCTCGCTCGCTGCCTACGGCGGCATAAAAAATGCGCGAAGCGCACACCGGTCAAGCCTTCTTTGATAAGAAGGTGCCCCGAAGGGGCGGAAGATAGAGTGGCTCGAAGAGCCACAACCTTGGCAGTACAGCAGAGAGCGCAAGATGCTGTCTTCGGCCACGCGAGATTCTCGGCTTTCGGAAGAAGTTATGCGCCTGCGGCGCATTCTATCTCCCGGCGCTACGCGCCACCCGCTTTCAAAAGTGGGCTTAGCAGGTGGCGGCTTCGCCGCATTTTCTGAAAAATGTCGCACGCAGCGCATCCTGTATCTCGGCTCCCCTGAAAGGGGAGTTGGCAGCCGCTTGCGCCTGACTGAGGGGTCAGGCACAAATGTAGCACAAAATTATTTTGTCATTTCCGTAAATACAATAAATCATAAATAAAAAAGACGTCTTGTCGGGATTTTGTGATGTCCCGATAAGACGTCTTTTTTTTGCCCGGCGTCAGTGCGTGACGGCCGGTTTTTTGCTTACCGTTTCCTTATTCGGAAAGGGCGCTTGCGCCGTCTTTCCT
>CAVHIJ010000093.1:0-5490 GCA_963635945.1 bacterium
GAAAGAAAACGGTATCGGAACCCGCTACGTATCGCGGGAGCTCCTCGCTACGTCAGTAGTTATATATACATGTTATTTATTTGTCAAGTATGCTGACGGCTGACGACAGGGAATTCGGCCAAGAGCGCCTTTCCCCTTTATTCCGAAACAAAAAATCCCCGATATGACCGGAGTATCGATGCACAAAAAAAGCACAGCCGCAGCTGCGCTTTTTTGCAAATTATTTCTTTTTGTTGACTGCTTCTTTGAGCTTCTTGCTGCTCTTGAAAGCAGCAGCTTTGGAAGCCGGAATTTTAATTTTCTTCTTCGTGCGCGGATTCTGTCCGACTCTGGCTTTGCGTTTATGAACTTCGAAAGTACCGAAACCGATGATCTGAACTTTATCGTCCTTAGCAAGCTGTTCCGTAATGATTTCCACAACGGATTTGAATGCCTTTTCGGCGTCTTTCTTGGTCAGTTCCGTTCTGCGAGCCACTTCGCTGATGAGTTCTGTCTTGTTCATTAATACATCCTCCTTTTACTTAGCAGGCGATTCCTGCTGCATCCTATGTGTGCCGAAAGCAATCTCATTTTCCATATCTTGCAGCATCGCCTCCGTAACATTTGTTACAGGCTCCCCTGCCGCCCGGAAACGGTCTTCCAGCTCACCGAAACGCTTTGCATAAAGATGATTGTAACGATGCAAAGCAGACTCCGGATCAATGCCATGGGCACGAATGAAGCGCACCGTTTCAAAAAGCAAATACCCCAAGAGGCATTCCCGCTCTTCCGATGTCTCGCATTTCGCCGCCTGCTCTTTCGCATGAAGAAAAGATTCCGAGACATCGATAGGCTTACTTTTCGCATTTGCATGACACATAGAATCCACTCTGGATTGCATTATACACGCATAAAGCAAACTTGGCAAGCATTTCGGCACGCCGGAGAGCAAATATTCGCGCTTTTTTGCAGAAAACTTGCGTTGCTCCCAAGTGTCGGCTCCGTTTTCGGCTTCCGTTTCATCAGCCGTATCGAAAACAAAAGGATGCCTTTCGATCATTTTATCGGCAATACCGCGCGCCACGTCGTCTATGGTGAATTCCCCGTTTTCTGCGGCAATTTGTGCATGAAACACAATCTGATACAGCACGTCGCCCAATTCTTCGCACAGGTTTTCCATGTCTTTTGCTTCTATGGCATCGACGGCTTCATAAGCTTCCCGCAGCATGTACGTGCGAAGAGAATCATGATCCTGTGCTTTATCCCAGGGACAACCGTCAGGAGCCCGAAGTGCTTTCATGACCCGAAGTAATTTAATGAAACCGGCCGTTTCACAAGTTTCCGCTATTTCCATATTCGGCATATTATTTCTCCCACAGACTCAATTTCCGGACAATACGCGAAAGTTTGGAGCCGATTTTCGGGAGAGATTCCACATCGGCCGCTTTCACGGTTCCCGTCAGGACGATGGAAACGGCATAGACGAGAATACCGATGAGGATAGAAACAAGCGTCGCAAGCGTATTACTGTGCAAAATGGGAAACAGCACCCAATACGTAGCGTAAACGGCAGCACCCATAATACCGGCGGAAATAAAACAGCGAATCGTATGCCCCGGTTCCATTTTATAATGCATGTATTTGTAGAGGAAAAACAAATTAAGCAAAGCCGCGACACCGAAATCTGCATTCGTCGCCCATGCGGCTCCCAAGACCCCCCACGACGGAAGCGCGGTCAAATTCCACGAGAGGAAAATTTTCACAACGGCGGAGACCACCATATTGATAAAAGGGATCGCCGTTTTTCCCATTCCCTGCAAGACACCCGTCGTCACTTGTTGTACGCCCAACAAAAAAACACCGAAACTCATGACGGCGATACATGGACCGGCATCGGGAATGGCGTAAAGCATCGCGGAAATCGGCGTCGCAATGACACACATCCCCACGAAAGAAGGCACCGTAATGATATTCGCAAGCCGCATCGCCAATTTCGTGCGCGTTTCAATAATGCCGCGATCGCCCTTCGCCATCGCCTCCGAGACGAGCGGCACAAGGCTGGCGGCCAAAGATGCAGTCAAAATGGTCGGCATATTGACGAGCGCGGTCGCCATTCCGGTGAGATACCCGAAAAGAGTCGTCGCTTCTTCCACGGCAAATCCGGCCACTTCAAGGCGCCTCGGCACAATGAACAAATCGATATTGGAAACGATCGGAAGCATGATATTTGCCAAGGAAACCGGCACCGCGAGAACAAGCAGCCGTTTAATAATTTTCCACGTGGAATCCGGAATGATATCCCGATTCCGATTTTCATACATTTCCTTTCGCCAGGATCTGTTTTGCACATAAAACCAAATCAATACGAGAATGGCGACGAAAGCACCGGGAGCGGCTCCGAATGTGGCACCCGCCGCGCCGTATTCCAGCCCGTACTTCATCAAAAAAACAGCAAGCCCGATCATCGTCGCCACACGGACAAGCTGCTCAATGATTTGGGAAACGGCCGTCGGTGTCATGCTCTGCAAACCTTGGAAATACCCACGAAGCGTCGCAAGCACGGTCGCCAAAAGAACCGCCGGCGCCAGCGCCAAAAGCGACCAATACGCACGGGGATCCGTCACAATATGCGTTTCTATCAGCCATCCGGCTCCGAAATATAAAAGGGCGCTGAATAATAGCCCCGTAAATGTCAGAGCCAGCAGAGAAATACGGAAGACGCGCTGGCCGCCCAAATAATCGCGAACGGCATTTTTTTCAGCGACCATAATCGAAATGGCGACGGGAAGTCCGGCCGAGGAAACGGCAAGACACAGCAAATAAATCGGGTATGCCATCTGATACAGCCCGATACCTTCTCCGCCGAGTAAACGCGAAAGATAAATACGGCTGCCCGCCCCGATAAATTTGACGATAATCCCTGCCACAGTCAGAATCATCGCACCCTGAACAAATGTATTTTTTCTCACTTTTCACCCGATAAAAAATAAACGAAAATAAAAAACCATTCCGACGGTTCAAAAGCATGCACGCTTATCCACCGTGTTTTTCACAATTTTCCCGAATAGCCGTCAAAAAATCATACAGCCACTTTTGTAAATCGCCCGTAATCGACGCTTTTGACATTGTAACACGGAGCGGCGATTGTGGCAAAATATGTATTTTATATAAAAATTCGCGCGGAAGTTCCATGACACGGAAATTTTTGAGCGGTTCCTCCTCCGCCCACGTGAGCATGACAAATTCTCCCTCGGACACAATGCTTCCGATTCCGAGATGCTGCGCCAAAACACGAAGCCTCGCCACGGTAAACAATTTTTCCGCCGGAACGGAAGGGGTCCCAAACCGATCGATGACCTCATCTACCAAATCCCGCAATTCGGCCTGTGTGGAAACATCCGCAAGCCGCCGATAAATTTCAATCTTAAGCTCCGGCTTTTTAATATACGCATCATCCAAATACGCATCTCCCGTAAATTCGATTCTCGTGCGGGGAAGCGATTTCGGGAGCGGCTCTCCCGCGCGCTCTGCTTTGAGTTTCCGAATGGCCGCATCCAGCATCGTGCAATACGTCGCAAATCCGACGGCGGCAATATTCCCGTGCTGCGCCGAACCCAAAAGATTTCCCGCGCCGCGAATTTCCAAATCACGCATGGCAATTTTGAAACCGGCGCCGAGCTCGGTGAATTCGCGGATCGTATTCAGCCGTTTTTCGGCGACTTCCGTCAAAATCTTCCCGCGACGATAAAAGAAATACGCACGAGCGATTTTATCGGAACGCCCCACGCGCCCACGCATTTGATAGAGCTGAGAAAGCCCCATGCGGTCGGCATCGTAGACAATCATCGTATTCGCATTCGGTTGATCGACCCCGTTTTCCACAATGGTCGTACACAAAAGCACATCATATTTCCCCTGAAAGAAATCGATCATGACCTGTTCCAGCAAATCACCGGTCATCCGCCCGTGTGCGACGCCGACGGAAACGGTTTCCGGCAAAATCAACCGCAAATGCGAAGCCATCGTATCCAGCGTGTCTATACGATTGTATATGAAATAAGTCTGACCGCCGCGTTCTTTTTCCCGCAAAATCGCCTCTTTTACAATTTCGTCGTCATATTCCGTCACATACGTTTGGATGGCGTGACGATTGGCCGGCGGCTGCGTAATAGTCGCCATATCACGCACACCCGTAAGACTCATATGGAGTGTGCGGGGAATCGGTGTCGCGGAAAGCGTCAAAATATCGATGCCGCTTTCTCTGGATTTCCATTTTTCTTTTTGCGCCACCCCGAAACGCTGCTCCTCATCCACGACAAGAAGCCCCAATTTTGCACTTTTGATTTGTTTCGACAAAATCGCATGCGTCCCAATAAGCACATCGATTTGCCCGAGTGCAAACCCGTTTAAAATTTCTTTTTTCTCTTTGGACGTCACGAAACGATTGAGGCAGCGTACAGTGATACCGAAGCGCTCCATGCGCTCCGAAAATGTATTGAAATGTTGCTGCGTCAATACTGTCGTCGGCGCCATCACGATGGATTGGTACCCGCTCATCACGCATTTGAAAACGGCCCGCATGGCGACTTCCGTTTTCCCGAAACCCACATCACCGCAAAGAAGCATATCCATCGGTTCCGGTTTTTCCATGGCACGCTTAATTTTTTCGATTGCATCCGCCTGATCCGGCGTTTCCACATACGGAAACGAATCTTCAAATTCCAACTGTTCTTCCGTATCAGGCAAAAAAGCGATGCCGGGCGTGATTTCCCGCTTAGCATAAATATCCAGAAGCTTTTCGGCCATATCTTCGATGGATTTTTTTGCGCGATTTCGTACTTTTTCCCATTGCACACCGCCCAGTTTGGACAGGGACGGCGAAGTCCCCTCCGGACCGATATATTTTTCGAGCGAGGAAATTTTTTCCATGGGAAGATACAATTTATCACCGTCGGCATATTGAATTGTCATGTAATCCCGATGAATCCCGTCAAGCTCGATTGTTTTCAGCCCGAGATACCGCCCGATGCCGTGCACGCGCTGCACGACGTAATCGCCCTCCTCCAATTCGGAAAAGAAACGAAGCGGTTTCCCGTGACTGCTTTTTTGTAACTTTCGCTGAATTTTGGAACGACCCAAAAGATCCCCCGCAGCAAATACGGCCGTTTTGAGAGGTCGATACAGGAAACCTTTCCCGATGAGACCGGAAACCGATACGACGACATTCGGCGACTCCTCTTCCGCGACAGTCAATCCTTCCGCACGCAGATAGCGACCGATTTCTTTTTTTTCGGAATCATTCGGGACTACGACGGAAACATGCCACCCATCACGAAGCATGATTTTGATTTCTTCGGCAAATAAAGAAAATTGACGTTGATACTCGGTCGCCGTTTCCCCTTCCCATGTATGAATCCCGACCGTCCGGAATTCCGGAAAGGAACGGTGCAAAGAAGAAAAAACGAGCGCACGCGGTACCGATTGAGTCAAATCACGCCACGAGCCCACAAG
>CAVHIJ010000094.1:0-5437 GCA_963635945.1 bacterium
GTCCGGTCACGAGTACGAATTACATTTCCGCTTCGAATACGACGGCGGCGAATCTCTCCGCTTTGGATATGCGTGCGAAGACAAATGCCGATAATATCACGACGAATACGAATGCTATCACCGAATTGAAGAATATGACCAATATTTCTCCTGCCGGTGAGACCGTCATCAAGAATATTTCCAAGACGATTGTACAGGACGCGGTGAAAGTAGAAGGCGGCACGAATGTCAGCGTTTCCACTACCACAGATGAGGACGGAAATAGGACGTACACCGTTTCTGCGGATTTCGATGATATTCCGGAAGTAGGAAACAAAGCCAATATCGACGCTTCGAATATCGGTACGAATCTGAAGGCGGGCGACGGGACGAGCGCTGCGACGGATGCGGATAAGAAAACGAATCTGGATGCATGGGGCTCGGCTCTCGGTACCGGCACGATTGCAAGCGATTCCAAACAGCTTGTGACAGGCGCCACGATTTACAATGAAGTGCGTCCGGCGGATGGCAATTATGTGAAGCAGAATCAGACGACGGCGCAAAATCTCTCTGCACTCGACCGTCAGATGAAGACCAATACGGATAAGATTTCCACCTTCGAGCAGCAGATGGGTGATCAGCAGAAGCTGGTTTCTTATGATAAGGAAAACAGAATCATCAAAATCGGTGCCGATGACAGTATCGGTGCGGATACCGTTTCCATTGCGGGCAATAACGGGGATCGGACGCTTACCGGCATCAAAGACGGGGTCAATAACAATGACGCCGCCACGGTCGGCCAGATGAATACGGCCATTAATAATGCGATTGCCGGAAATTCCTACAGCGTGGATGATATCACCATTCAGATGGATGAGAAAAAGCAGATTTCCGCAAAGACGGGCGACGTTTCTGCCGAAAACAACGGTCTTGTGACGGGTGCGAAAGTCTATAAAGCCGTACAAAACAGCTATGTGGACGGCGGAGCGTATACGATTGATGCCAATCAGCGTACGGCGACCGTACTCAATAAAGACGGCAGCACGGCTTTCACTCTCACGGTGAGCGGCAGTGCCGACGGAGCATATACGGCCGGCGATCATATCCATATTTCCGATGACAATACGATTTCCGTCAAGACGGACGGCAAAATTGAAAGCGGAAATACGGGAATTGTCACGGGCGGCACTGTCTACGAAAAAGTTGGCGATACGTCGAAACTTACCGAGGCAGGCCTTTCCGAAAATCTGACGGATAGTGTCATTGCCGTGAATGAAAAAGTCGATAGCGTAGGCAATCAGGTCGTGAATGTGGTGAATAACCGCATGAATGATCTCTCGAACGATATGAACAGAGTCGGTGCGGGTGCTGCCGCTTTGGCCGCTTTGCATCCGGAAGCCTATGATCCCGAAGATAGATTCTCGTTTGCCGTAGGTTACGGTCATTATCGGAATGCCAATGCCGGCGCACTCGGTGTTTTCTACAAACCGACGTATGATACGACGCTTTCCTTGGGAGGCACCATCGGAAACGGAGACCCGATGATCAATCTCGGATTCTCCTTCAAGGTCGGCCAGAGGAGCAAGAATGCCGTCAGCATTTACAGCTCGAATATTGAGCTCATTCGTGAGATGAACGCCATGAAGACGGGCGATGAACGTCAGACGAAGGTCATTAACGCTCAGGCACAGCGGATCGTAAACTTGGAAACCGAAAATGCACAAATGAAAGAACAAATTGCTGAGATCATGAAGAAGCTCAATATGTCCGATACGGTACAAAAATCCGCTACGACAAGACCTGCTACAGCAAAACCCGTTGCGGGGAAATCGGACCGGGCTGTATTCTGATTATCGGAAAATGTCGAAATGAATAATCAAATCGACCAGATTCTGAAGAAGTTAGATCTGTCGAGTACGGTAAAAAAGACTGCGGTGGCACATTAATCGCCGAAGTCGGATTCCGGCCGCACAAGACATTTCTATATATTTCTCCCTATGCCAAGAACGGCATACACAGAAGAGGCGGAATTCCCGGTCCGCCTCTTTTGCATGGTTGTTTTTTCGAAATGATATTTACGATGCGGGATAATTTGATGAGATGAGTTTGCGTGTTATAATGATTAATAATAAATGATGAGGGATGGTATTTGGGATGAAACGTTTGGTTTCTTTTGTAATTTTGTTCTTCTTTGCATTGGCTTGCGGAGCCGGGGCGAGGGAGGAATATCGTGTAAAAAATTTCCGGTATTCCGATGCCGTCGTGTATCTTGAAAACGGGTGTTTGTACGGACCGGCCGAGATTCTCAATATCGGCGGACGCTGGTGGACGGAGAAACGAAAAGACGGGTATCGCGCGTATGTGAAGGTGACGGAGAAAGGCGCCGTGTGTCCCGTGGATTTGCCGCTTCGCGCAGACGGGACGATTGATCTTTCCTTTTTCGGCGAAAATGCCGGCGTTTCCTGGAAGGTGAATGATAAAAAGGAAATCACTTTTAAAGCGTTTTCAGAGAAAAAATCCGTACCGGTATCGAAGGATTTGATTTTGGTGTGGGATCCGGACAGTGCCTTTTTCGCCGATGCGCCTTTTTTCAATGAGAAGGACGGCGATCGCGTGCTTTCTCCCGATTGGGGGCCGTATTTTGCCATCGGCGCCGATGCGTCTTATGTGAAACGCGCGCAGGCGGCGCATATTTCTGTCATGCCGCTCATTCACAATGATTTCGATCCCGATGCGACGGAAGCTTTCATGAGAGACGGACTGCTGACGGAGCAGGTCATACGCCGGCTTACGGCCGTTTCCGAAGTGTACGGATTGGCCGGGTGGAATATTGATTTCGAAAATATGAATCCGGCCGATAAGGGGCGTTTCACGGATTTCATGAAAACGTTGTCGGAACGTCTCCATGCGAAAGGGAAACGTCTTTCCGTGGATGTTTTGGTATTGGGGAGCGACGACAGTTATTGGAATGGGGCGTATGATCGCGCGGCTTTGGCCGACTATGTGGATTATGAAATTGTGATGGGGTACGATCAGACGTCGCGATCGGGCGGTGTGCCGGGGCCGAATTCGGCAGCCGATTGGCTGGATCGGAGCATTGCCGATTTAGTCGCCGTAGTGCCGCCCGAAAAGCTCATTTTGGGTCTTCCGTTGTATACGCGCGTGTGGACAGGGGAAAACGGCAGTGATATTCGTACGGATGTGCTGACGCATCTCTATACGGAAAATTTTGTGAAGGAAAACAAAATCGAGCCGAAATGGGATAAAGAAACGAAAAGTTACTATGCGGATTGGAAATCGGACGGTGTGCGTCGCCGTGTGTGGTTGGAAGAGGATAAGTCGCTTCGCGAAAAGCTGAAGTTGATCAAGAAATATCATCTGGCCGGCAGCGCGTGGTGGCGCTATGAATTCGAGCATCCGGAGTTGTATGAAAAATTATCCGGTGCTGTGTGATTTTTTTGAAAGGGCGGAGGAAATTTGTTTCGTGAAATGAGGAGAGCTGCGCAGGCGCTGCCTTTAGAAGAATGCGAAGATATTTTGCGTCGTCGCACCGAAGGGGTATTGGCTGTTTCGGGAGATGACGGGTATCCGTATGCCGTGCCGCTCAATTATGTGTATGCGGAAGGGAAGTTGATTTTTCATTGCGCCAAGGTCGGCCATAAAATAGATGCGATGAAATCCTCGGATAAGGTTTCCTTTTGTGTCGTCGATGCGGCGGATGTCGTACCGGAAGAGTATACGACGGCGTATCGCTCTGTTATTGTCTTCGGTCGGGTCTGTATTTTGACGGAACCCGACGATATCGTGCCGTATTTGCATGCGATCGGCGCAAAATTCACAAAAGATGATGCGGAAAAAAGAATGGCATTTATGAAACCGTATTTGTCTTCCGTGGCGGTCGTGATACTGACGCCGGAGCATATCGGCGGAAAAGAGGGGCGGCTTTTGACGATGCAAAGGAAATCGTGATGTATTTTGACGGAATCATTTTGGGTGCGGTATCGTTTCTTTTAATAGGGATTTTGCATCCGATAGTCATTTACGGGGAATATTATTTTTCCAAGAAAATATGGCCGCTCTTTTTGGTGAGCGGTCTTTTGTGCTTGGCGGCATCCGTCCTAACGGCCGATATCGTATGGAGCGGATGTCTGGCCGTGGCGGGATTTTCGCTTCTTTGGAGTATTTTTGAAATTATCGAGCAGGAGAGGCGCGTCCTCCGCGGATGGTTTCCGAAAAATCCGAATAGAAAGTACGACGAGAAAATTTGAAATGCGACGCAATAGGGAAGCAGAGATTTTGTTTCCCTTTTTTGCTTTGGCTATAGTATAATAAAGAAAATATTTTTGCATTTTGGATCGGAGGTTTCATGGAACATCGCGAGATTGTCATCATTGTGGATTTCGGCGGGCAATATGCTCAGCTGATTGCTCGTCGCGTGCGTGAATGCGGCGTGTATTGCGAAATTTTGCCGTACACGAAAACGGCGGAAGAAATTTTGTCTCATCGGCCGAAAGGAATTATTTTGTCCGGTGGGCCTTCCAGTGTGAATGCGGAAAATGCGCCGAAGCTGGATCCGGCTGTTTTTGCCTCCGGCGTCCCGATTTTGGGGATTTGCTACGGGATGCAGCTCATGTGCCAGACGCTTGGCGGGACGGTTGCGCGCCCGGAGAAGCATGAGTATGGGCATACGATGTTTTATCGCAACGGCAGCAGCCCGCTCTTTGAAGGTATTTCCAAGGAAACGGCGGTGTGGATGAGCCATGGGGATTCCGTTTCCGATATGCCGGCCGGTTTCGGACTCATCGGGCATACGGAGCACACCCCGACGGCGGCCGTGGCCGATGAAGCCAGGCGTCTTTACGGAGTGCAATTTCATCCTGAGGTCGTGCATACGGCCGAAGGGACGCAAATGCTCAAGCAATTCCTCTTTGCGATTTGCCGCTGCGAAGGCGGTTGGTCGATGGGAAGTTATATCGATATCGCCGTGGCGCAAATTCGTGAGCAGGTGGGGAATCACAAGGTCATTTGCGCGCTTTCGGGCGGTGTCGATTCGTCGGTCGCGGCCGTTCTCGTCCATCGTGCGATCGGAGAGCAGCTGACCTGCGTATTTGTCGATCACGGTTTCCTGCGTTTGGGCGAGGCCGAACAGGTCGTCGATACGTTTACGAATAAATTTCATATGAATCTGGTGCATGTCGATGCGTCCGCGCGTTTCCTCTCTCTTTTGGAAGGTGTGACGGAGCCGGAGAAGAAACGGAAAACTATCGGCGCGGAATTTATTCATACATTCCAGGAAGAAGCCGATAAGCTCGATGACGTGAAATTCCTCGTACAGGGGACGCTTTATCCCGATGTCGTGGAAAGCGGCACGGCGACGGCGGCGACGATCAAGAGTCATCACAATGTCGGCGGGCTTCCGAAAGACATGAAATTTTCGTTGATCGAACCGCTTCGTGAG
>CAVHIJ010000095.1:0-5010 GCA_963635945.1 bacterium
GGCTGTAGTGCGACATTTGTGCGCGAGGCTGTGAGACGATGAGACGGTCAGACTGTCAGACGAAAGACGCGCGCTCGGCCGCGGTCCCTGCGGACGGCTGGCGGCTTTTAACCGGAGCGCTGCGCGGCATCATGTGGTAATCGGCGCTTCGCTCGCTTGCCGGCTTTGCCGGCATAAAACAGGAATTGTCGCGAAGCGACACCTGCAGCGCATCAACGCTTCTCGCATCAACGCACAAAAAAACGCAGCAAACGCTGCGTTTTTTTGTGCGCCCATTATTCTTTCACGAGCAAAAATCGTATCGGCAGATACGTCGCTCCGGCGGGGATAAAGCGGATGAAGAGATCCCGTCCCGTCTGCCAGGTGCCCGCTTCCATCCAATCTTCCGTCGTCCCGTGACCGAAAAGTTTCGGAGCCGGGCCGGCATCCGTACGGAATGTGCGAAGGAATTTTTCATTTTGCCCGATGCGGAATGTCCCCATGTACACGCCGCCCTGCGGATTGATGAAAAGTTTGTATGCGCCCTTTCCTTTCGTGCGCACGCGGATGTGATACGTAATGCCGTAGTTTCCGAAATCCTGCCGCGCGACCTTATCAATTTCATCGTACCCGATGCGGAAACTGTCTTCCTCACCGATATAAATTTCCGCCGCGCCGCGCTTGAAATCCCACGGTTCCGTTTCCCAATACAATTCGCTTTCATACGTCCCGCGAAGTTCATGGCTGTCCGCTTTCACATACGGCGCCTTTTGCAATTC
This sequence comes from bacterium, assembly GCA_963635945.1. Classification (GTDB taxonomy): domain Bacteria; phylum Bacillota; class Negativicutes; order Veillonellales; family Dialisteraceae; genus UBA1822. The sequence continues at coordinate 759 of CAVHIJ010000095.1, forward strand.
ATCCGCATTTTGGGAAACGGGCAAAAAGGCCGTCCCGACCGTGACAGGCGTTTCCGCCTCGATTTCCACGATCCCGCTCACTAAATCTTGCGGCCGGACTCCGTGCGCTCCATCTTCATAAATCACGACGCGTTTCCCGCCGGAAAGCGATATTTTTTTCGGCTCGCCGCCCATCACTGCTTCGCGAAACGAAAGCGTGCGCCCCGTCGGCACATAATGCCGGCTCGGATCTCCGCGAAGTGCGCGCGTCACCGTGATTTCATGCGGTGCATCCGACTTTGCGTACACGAGGAGCCGCGCCGATGTCTTTGTGTCATTCACGTGATAATAATAAATGCGCGTCTTTCCTTTTGCCGCCGTCCCTTCGGCAAGAACGCCGTACTCTTCCGCATACTCGGGCGAATCCGAATACAGAAGCGTCCCCTCCGCGCGCACCAAACGCATGGGAAGCCGCGTAAATTCCTCCTCCGAAGGCGAAGCCGCCGCGATAGCGAAAACGGCCGCAAACGCCAAAACCGCGACCGCCCGTTTCAAAAATTTCTTCATCAAATCTCCGTAAAAAATCCTTTCTTCATCCTTTATCGCATCAATGTCAATATTTGCTCTTCACTCCACAAATCATTTGAAAATATCGAAATATCATCTTTATGCTTTCGTATGATTCGGCGAGGACTTATCGTGTTATCGTACACATGCAAAATGTCACAAATCTCCAGCAAACGCTTTATATGTGACAAAGATCTTCGATACCGTGACATGATTTTATCCTTGTCTACGTCATGCCCTCCCTGCGCTACTCTAGCTCGGACTCGTACCACATTCACATGCGGATTGACGGTCAAAACAAATATGCATTTAATGAAATATCCGCGCTCTTTTGCCGTTTCCAAAATTTTCATTTTGTATTCCGAAGACAGGACCGTTTCAAACGTCAAATCTCTGTTTTCTTCTATGGCGGCATATCTTCTCGCATCCGCCATGCGTGCCGCTTCCGGATTTCCCATTCCCGTAGCGGCTACAATATCATCGGCATTGGTATATTCACCGACAATTTCAAAAAATCCGGTCACCGTACTTTTCCCGGATCCGTTTGGCCCGGCAAACACCAAAATCATCGGTTTCTTAATTGACATATTCTTTTCTCCCGTCGGCATATTCCATATAAGCGCGTCCGGATTTTGCATCATATTTTCCGATGGGTTTTTGGCATACTTTAGCTTTTTGAATGGCCGAATTGACTGCTGCCGTCGCACGTCTGTCCATTTCCGCATCTCTCTCGCCGATGATTTCTCTTACCGACGCCTCATCATCTTTGGCTACGATTTTTACTTCCATGTTCCCGATTCGAACTGTATTTTCTTTCATATTCATCCCTCCTTCTTTCTTTCGCTTTTCTTTGAAATTATTATAGCATAGTTCCCATACATTGTTCCCGTCACACACAAAAAGCACTCCCGACGCAAAGGAGTGCTTTTATTTTCATTCTCAATACAATTTTGCGCCGGCCGGAATGTGGCGGTCAACCATGAGGAGGTGAAGTTTTTCTTCGCCTTCTTCTTCGTGAATGGCCGAGAGGAGCATTCCGCAGGAATCGATGCCCATCATTTTCCGCGGCGGGAGATTGACGATGGCAATCAGCGTCTTGCCGACGAGCTCTTCCGGCTCGTAGAAAGCATGAATGCCGGAAAGAATGATGCGGTCCGTGCCCGTGCCGTCGTCCAGCGTGAATTGCAAAAGTTTCTTGCTCTTCGGTACGGCTTCGCAGGCTTTCACTTTCACCGCGCGGAAATCGGATTTCGAGAAGGTTTCGAAATCGACGAAATCTTCGAAAAGCGGTTCGATTTTCACTTTGGAGAAATCAATCGGCGTATCGTCTTCCGATTCTTTCGTTTCCTTCGTTTCCGCTTTCGACGCTTCTTCGTCTTCGGCGGCCGTTTCCGGTTTCATCGCCGGGAAGAGAAGCACGTCGCGAATACTGGCCGAATCGGTCATAAGCATGAAGAGGCGATCGAGCCCGATGCCCAGGCCCCCCGTCGGAGGCATGCCGTATTCCAAAGCAAAGAGGAACGGTTCGTCGATCGGATGCGCTTCGTCGTCACCGTGCTTGCGACCCTCCACCTGCATTTCGAAACGAGCGCGCTGATCGATCGGGTCATTCAATTCGGAGAAGCCGTTTGCAAGCTCACGGCCGTAAATATAAGATTCGAAACGTATCGTGTAGCGCGGGTCCGTCGGGTCCGCTTTGGAAAGCGGGGAGACTTCAATCGGATGGCGCGTGATGTGCACCGGCTGAATGAGGTGCGATTCAGCGTATTCATCGAAACATTCGGCGAGAATTTTTCCCATACCGTCAAATTCGGAATATTCCACATTGAGGCGATCGGCGATGGCGCGCGCATCTTGGATCGTCTCGCACGCATCGAAATCTTCGCCCGTATATTTTTTCACGGCTTCGGCCATCGTAAGGCGGGGCCACGGCGCTTTCACGTCGATTTCCGTATCCTCGTACGTGAATTTCGTCGTGCCGTACACGGCCAAGGCGCACGCTTCCACAATCTGCTCGGTCTGATCGATGACGTCTTCGATATCACCGTAAGCCTGGTACGTCTCAATCGCGGTGAATTCCGGATTGTGACGTGTATCCATGCCTTCGTTTCTGAAATTTCTCGTGATTTCGAAAATACGTTCGAAACCGCCGACAAGAAGGCGTTTCAAATACAATTCCGGCGCAATGCGAAGGTACATCGTCATATCGAGCGCATTGAAATGCGTCGTGAAGGGTTTCGCATTCGCACCGCCGTAAAGCGGCTGAAGGACCGGTGTTTCCACTTCGAGGAAACCGTGATCCGTGTACCATTTGCGAATCGCATTCATCATTTTCGCGCGTTTCACGAAAGTCTCGCGCACTTCCGGATTCATGATGAGATCGATGGCGCGATGGCGATAGCGTTGCTCTTTATCGGTGAGTCCGTGCCATTTTTCCGGCAGGACGCGGAGAGATTTCGAAAGCATGGTGAAATGGGAAACGCGGACGGTGAGCTCCCCCGTATTCGTCACAAATACGGTGCCTTCGACGCCCAGAATATCCCCGATATCCACCAATTTGAAAAGTGCCCATTCCGTCTCGGACAGTTCGTCGCGGCGGAAATAGAGCTGCATGTCGCCGGATTGATCGCGGAGCACGCAGAAAGCCGCTTTGCCCTGGCCGCGGCGAATCATGATGCGGCCGGCCATGCGCACACTTGCGCCCGTTTCCGTCAATTTTTCGGATTCGGCACGTACATCGGCCGCGTGATGCGTCACATCGAAACGTGCGCCGTAAGGATCCACGCCGAGTGCACGGATTTTTTCCAATTTTTCGCGGCGGATGATCATTTGATCGTTCAGTTTAAAAGCACCCTGCTGCGCCTTATTTTTCGTTTCCATTCTGTCCCCCGCATTACATAATTTTCATGACTTTATATTTCAAGAGACCCGCCGGTGCATTCACTTCCACCGTGTCACCGACTTTAGCGCCGATGAGCGAACGGCCGACCGGAGATTCATTGGAAATTTTTCCTTCGAAAGGATCCGCTTCCGAGCTGCCGACGATCGTGACGACTTCCACGTCGCCCGTTTCCAAATCTTTAATCTTGACCTGCGAGGCCATCATGACATGATCGCTCTTGCCCGCTTCAATGATGACCGCCGTGCGGATTTTCGCTTCCAATTCGAGAATTTTGCCTTCCGTGAAAGCCTGCTCGTTTTTTGCGTCGACATATTCGGAGTTTTCCGAAAGGTCGCCCATCGCAATGGCTTCTTTGAGGCGCTGCGCGACTTCAAGGCGTTTCGTCCCTTTCAGATATTCCAATTCCTCTTTCATTTTATCCAAGTATTCTTGTGTGACATACGTTTGCTGTAATTCCGCCATATTTGTCTCTCCTTGTCTTTCCGGAATTTTGCGCACACGAAAAAAGGTCACCGCATGCGCCGATATTCATTAATTATATAAAACTCTCATTTTATTGTCAATTTTTGAAACGGATATACGTGGATGCGTGAATGCGCTTCAGGTGTCGCTTCGCGACAATCCTGTTTTATGCCGGCGAGCGAGCGATTATAAAAAATGCCGCGCAGCGCACCGATTAAAAGCCGTCAGCTGTAAGCGGTCAGCCGTCGGCAGAGACCGCGGCCAAACGCGCATCTTTCGTCTGACAGTCTGACAGTCTCGTCGTCTCACAGTCTCGCGCATAAATATCGCATAAAGACGCAC
>CAVHIJ010000096.1:0-4961 GCA_963635945.1 bacterium
CTGCGGCGACAATCCTGTTTTGTAAGGGAAGAGTGAAGGGGAAAGAGGGAAGGGGGCGAGCGGAGTTCGGTGCGACATTTGTGCCGAAGCCGGGAGCTAGAAGCCGGGAGCTTTAGCAGGATGCGCTTCGCGCACGGATTTTTATATGGCATCGATATTGCTTCGCTAATCGATGAGAGGTCTCGTCTTCGGCGATAATCCTGTTTTATTCTTGGCTCCCCTGAAAGGGGAGCTGGCAGGCGCTTGCGCCTGACTGAGGGGTCGCGCACTATGTGAGAGCATAGCGGTAGGGGATTGTCTCTATAAGACAGAGTTTTCATAGTGCCTGACCCCTCCACCGCTTACGCGGTCCCCCTCCCCTTTCAGGTGCGGCAAGAATTTCAGAGGCGCTTCGTCGGCATAAAACAGGAATCGTCGCCGGCGGGCACCTGCAACGTATCCACGCATTTGCGCATCAACGTAAAAAAATCCGTGAATGAAATGTGACAGTACATTTCATTCACGGATTTTTTGTTTCCTTTATTTTTCTATGCCGTCGATCAAGAGGTCGATGTAGCGGAGGAGGGAGGGTTCGTCGTAGGTGTTGGCGAGGAAGAATCCCGCTTTGTTTCCGTCGAGGATCAAAGGAAATTCGATGGCGGCGAGGAGCTGCATGCTCTTGATTTCAATGTCGCGCTCATCGGTGAGGCCGGAGAGTTCGCGGACGTTTTTCAAAAATTTTGTCCAGACCTGATCGTAGAGGAAGGTGAGATAGACGAAGTAGGTGTCCTGCGCCGCGTCGCTCGACGGTCGCGTGATGGAGCGAAAGAGAGCCGGATGTTTTTCCGCGAGGGCAAAATAGGCGCGGATGTAATTGCGCAGACGGTCGCGCGCGGAGAGTCTGGGGTCGTCCAGGCAGGCGACGATGTTTTCCAGATTTCCCATCATGTATTCGAGTGCAAGCCCGATGAGCTCTTCTTTGGAACCGAAGTAGTAGCGGACGGATGCGATATTCACGTGCGCTTCCTGCGCGATGCGCCGCACGGTCGTTTTTTTGAAACCTTGCTCGCGCAATATCTGCGCGGTGACGACGATCATTTTTTCGCGTACACGTTCGCCTTTGTCGGTAAGTTTCTTTTCTGTCAGTTTTGCGTCCTTCATCGTTTTTTCCTCGTAAGTAAAAGGCGGATCGGCCGCCGTTTCCCAATTTGTTCTTCATATGTATTGTATATTTATATATTATCATATTATCATATTATATTTATGCATTTCAAGTCTCCGAATGAAAAATTCTCAAATATTTCCGCGAAAAAATCAGATATGCGCGAAGCGCATCCTGCAGCCCATGCCCCACACCTCATACCCAACATCGGCACGCCCGGTGACGTGGTAAAAAAGATGGCGAATGTATCGGAAATTTTTCGAAATTTTATTGACAGATTTTTTCTCGGATGGTATATTAGTAACGTTGCGCGGGATTTCGTGCGCGCAAAAGCAGGTGAAATCATGAAATTGGAAGAGTTGAAGAGTTGCGCTTTCGCGGTGGGACTCAAGGAAACGATGCGGGCGCTCGAGAAGGGTGAGGCGGTGCATGTATTCATTGCATCGGATGCCGATCGGCGGATTTCCGAGCCGCTTCGGGAAGCCTGCGTTTCGAAAAAGGTACCGGTCACGGCGGATTTTTCGAAAAAAGAATTGGGCAAGGCGTGCGGGATCAAGGTGAAAGCCGCCGCAGCTTGCGTTTTATCTCGGTAATATCCGCGGGAATTTGTTTCCGCCGGATCAATTATAAATATCTCTTGGGAAAGGAGGTGCCCATATTGCCGACAATCAATCAGCTGGTTCGCAAAGGCAGACAGACTCTGACGTATAAAGCGAAGACCCCGGCTTTGAAACAGTGCCCGCAGAAGCGCGGTGTCTGCACGAGAGTGTACACCGCGACCCCGAAGAAGCCGAACTCCGCTCTTCGTAAGGTGGCTCGTGTACGTCTGACGAACGGAATCGAAGTTTCCGCTTATATTCCGGGCGAAGGACACAATCTGCAGGAACACAGCGTCGTCCTCATCAGAGGCGGCCGTGTCAAGGATCTTCCGGGTGTTCGTTATCACATCATCCGCGGCGCTCTCGATACCGTAGGTGTCAAGGACCGCAAACAGAGCCGTTCGAAGTACGGTGCGAAGGGAGATAAGAAGTAAGAGACTTCGTTTCCCGAAAAAATTTTTTATGATAACAAACATCAATTAAGGAGGAAACTTACATGCCGAGAAAAGGTGCTGTTCCGAAACGCGACGTGCTGCCGGATCCCGTGTACGGTTCCAAGGTAGTTACCCGTTTCATCAATAAGGTGATGCTCGACGGTAAAAAGGGCGTCGCCGAATCGATTGTCTATGGCGCATTCGATATCGCTCAGTCGAAACTGGGCAAGGAGCCGCTGGAAATTTTCGAGCAGGCTCTCAATAATGTCATGCCGGTCCTCGAAGTCCGTGCTCGCCGCGTCGGCGGTGCGAACTATCAGGTGCCGGTGGAAGTTCGGGCGGATCGCCGCCTGACTCTGGGTATCCGCTGGATGGTGGGCTTTGCTCGTAAGCGCAGCGAACGTACGATGGAAGCGCGTCTGGCCGGAGAGCTCATGGACGCGTACAACAATACGGGCGCGGCTGTGAAGAAGAAGGAAGATACCCATAAAATGGCAGAGGCCAATAAGGCTTTTGCACATTATCGCTGGTAATTTTATAAAGGAGAACTATCGTGGGCAGAGAATTTCCGCTTGAAAAAACAAGAAATATCGGCATCATGGCTCACATCGATGCCGGCAAAACGACGACCACGGAACGTATTCTCTTCTACACCGGTGTCAATCATAAGATCGGCGAAGTCCATGAAGGCGCAGCCACGATGGACTGGATGGCTCAGGAGCAGGAACGCGGGATTACAATCACGTCCGCTGCGACGACCTGCCATTGGAAAGGCTATCGCGTCAATATCATCGATACCCCCGGTCACGTGGATTTCACCGTAGAAGTCGAACGTTCTCTCCGCGTACTGGACGGCGCTGTCGCCGTATTCAGTGCGAAAGACGGCGTGCAGACCCAGTCCGAAACGGTTTGGAGACAGGCGAGCACGTACGGCGTCCCGCGTATCGCATTCATCAATAAGATGGACACCACGGGCGCCAATTTCCTTCATGCCGTACAGACGATGAAAGATCGTCTCCACGCCAATGCGATTGCTATGCAGCTCCCGATCGGCGCGGAAAATACCTTCGTCGGCATCGTCGACCTTCTCACCCGTACCGCCGAAATCTACAAAGATGACAAAGGCACCGAGATCGAAGTCGTCGACATTCCGGAAGATATGAAGGATGAAGTCGAACATTATCGTGATATCATTTGCGAAACCGTCGCCGAAACCGACGAAGCACTCATGGAAAAATACCTCGAAGGCGAAGAGATTACGATTGATGAAATCAAGGCCGCTCTCCGCAAGCAGGTCATTGCCTGTGAAGTGTATCCGGTATTCTGCGGTTCCGCTTATAAAAACAAAGGCATTCAGATGCTTCTGGACGCCGTCCTCGATTACCTGCCGGCTCCGATCGATGTCCCGCCGGTCAAAGGTATCGACCCGAAGACCGAAGAACCTCTCACACGCGAATCTTCCGATAAAGCGCCGATGTCCGCTTTGGCCTTCAAGATTATGTCCGATCCCTATGTCGGGAAACTGGCATACTTCCGCGTGTACTCCGGTGAAATTCACCAGGGCACCTACGTTCTGAATTCCACCAAAGGAAAGAAAGAACGCGTAGGCCGTATCCTTCAGATGCACGCAAATAACCGTAAAGAAATCGAAATCGCATACTCCGGCGATATCGCCGCAGCCGTCGGTTTCAAAGATGTCACCACCGGTGATACCCTTTGCGACGAAGCGAATCCGATTATTCTTGAAAAGATGGTCTTCCCGGATCCGGTTATCTCCGTCGCCGTCGAACCGAAGACGAAAGCCGACCAGGAAAAAATGGGCGTTGCGCTGCAGCGTCTCGCCGAAGAAGATCCGACTTTCCGCGTCCACACCGATCCGGAATCGAATCAGACCATCATCTCTGGCATGGGCGAACTTCACCTCGACATCATCGTCGATCGTATGAAGCGCGAATTCAATGTCGATGCGACGGTGGGTAAACCCCAGGTCGCTTACCGCGAGACCATCAGAAAACAGGTCGAAGCGGAAGGCAAATTCGTCCGTCAGACGGGCGGCCACGGCCAGTACGGCCACTGCTGGCTGCGCCTCGAACCGCAGGAACCGGGCGCCGGTTTCTCCTTCGAAAACAAAATCGTCGGCGGCGTCATCCCGAAAGAATTCATCGGACCGGTCCAGGCCGGCGCCGAAGCGGCCATGGAAGACGGCGTAGTCGCGGGCTACCCGATGGTCGATATCAAAGTCACCGTATTCGATGGCTCCTACCATGATGTCGACTCCTCCGAAATGGCATTTAAAGTCGCAGGCTCCATGGCTTTCAAAGCCGGTGCGAAGAAAGCGGACCCCGTCCTCCTCGAACCGTATATGAAAGTCGAAGTCGACGTACCGGAACCCTACATGGGCGACGTCATCGGCGGTCTCAATTCCCGTCGCGGACGCATCGAAGGTATGGAAACGGAAAACGGCGACTCCAAGATTCGCGGTTTCGTACCGCTTTCCGAAATGTTCGGCTATGCGACGGACCTTCGCAGCACGACGCAGGGCCGCGGCACCTTCACGATGACCTTCGATCATTACGAAGAAGTACCGAAGAACATTTCTCAGCAGATCACCGAGCAGCGTCTCGGCAAATAATCCTTTCCCCGGTTTTGCTCCGTTTCCGAGAGCGGCCGGGACAAATAAAAACATTTATATAAGGAGATAAGAAAATGGCAAAAGCTCATTACGAAAGAAACAAGCCGCATGTCAATATCGGCACCATCGGCCACGTCGACCACGGGAAAACCACC
>CAVHIJ010000097.1:0-4857 GCA_963635945.1 bacterium
GGTAGATGGCGCTTTTGGCTTTGAAGTCGTCGGCATCGATGGGAATGACGCGCCCGTTTGCCGGCACGGGTCGGTTTTTCCGTATTTCTTCTTCTACGTGCTTGAAGCGTCCGTAGGCGTAGCGCAAGAAAAGGAGCCCCAGGACGGGCATGCAATATTGATTGGAAGTGAGTTTGGATCCGGCGCGCAATTCGTCGGCCGATTCCCAAAGTGCATTCTCAAATTGTTTCAAAGTGTGATTGTCCATCGTGGGTCTCCTTTTCCTAAGGGAGTGTGTATTTGTTTTTCTATCATTATAATACGGGACAGGGAGTGATTCAATGTGCCGGGAAGGAAAATGGGAAATGGGGAAGAGGAAATAAAAACCGGGAAGCGCATGGGCGTTTCCCGTTTTTCGTTTTAATTCATATATTTGAGTTGTTCATTGTAGAGTTCGCGGGCGATCATTTCATCGGTGGCAAGCTCACGCTCCAGTAATTCCGGCGAGTCTTTTAGTCTCTCGCGCGTGCGATCCTGCATGTTTTTCAGTATGCTTTCGTAAGCATCGTCGGCGGAGCGGATGCGGATTTCGGCGATTTCTTCGAGAGGCATGCCGTTTTCCTTTTCTTTTTCCGATGCGCGCTCGGGATCTTCCCATCTCCACTCTTCTGCCAGGTCTTTTGCTTCGTCCGGGTACATATTCGTTTCCTCCTTTTCGAAAATATCGGATTCGGATATCTACAGTCTATCACATCGCCCGGACAGGGGCGGGACAAGGGAAAACGGGAAGAAATGAAATTGGAAACAAGGGGTATGGTTTCAAATAAATTTATTGACATTGTGCGGAAAAATATATATGATACGTGCAAAGGAGGGGTACACATGGAAACATCTCAGAATGTGAATGTGAATATTCGCATGAATGCGGAAGTCAAAAAAGAATTTGAAGCTTTTTGCGAAGATATGGGTATGTCCATGACGACTGCCATCAATATTTTTATCCGGAAAGTCATTCGTGAGAATAGAATTCCTTTTGAAATCGGCGGATCCGTGGCGAATCGGGAAACGCTCGCGGCCATTGCGGAAGCGGAAGCTATGTGCAAAAATCCTTCCGCGTACAAGACATATGATTCTTTTGATGAATTGTTAAAAGATACACTGAAATGAAATATCGGATTCAATCGACCGGAATCTTCAAGAAAGATTTGAAACGGATCAAAAAACGCGGATATCGCATGCAACTTCTTGCGGAAGTTGTGACGCGGCTTTCGGAAGGAGAAACACTTCCCGCAAAATATAAAGATCATACGCTTTCCGGGAATTTTGCCGATTATCGTGAGTGTCATGTGACACCGGATTGGATTTTGGTATATCGAATCGAGGATGAATATCTGTATCTCGTCTTGTCGCGTACCGGCACACACAGCGATATTTTCGGATAGACAATGAAAGAGAAATAAAAAGAAACGGGAAGCGCGCGTGCGTTTCCCGTTTCTTTTTTTGTTCACCTTCGTAATAGCCTTCGTGGCTGTATTCGGACCATTCGGATGTCAGGCATTTTCGAGTTGCACCTCTTTTATCGGCTCCGGGAATTGAGCGGGTGAAATGTAAAGATTTTTGAGAATCGGTTTGAGATCGATGTATTCTTCTTCCGGCGTTTTTCGGTGGGTGTATTTGGCTATCACAACCCAATAGCCGTGATCCCATTTTTTCACGGATGTGTATGTGTTTCTAAAGAATACGGTGCTTTGAAACGAATGATATGGTTTTGATACCGATACACTGTAACTCCGTCTTTGTTGCTGAGAAATGCACAGTTCTCTTTCATTTTCGTTCTCTTTTTTTCTTTTATGGCAGGGTAAAATGAATGGAAAATCTAGGTGGAGCAGGATTAGGAAATGGGAAATGGAAAGTGACACGGGCGGCTTTTGCTGTATTTTCCGAAAGTTTGCTTCGTATTGTATAATAATTCTAAAATGTATAAGACAGTTCGTGACCATCCTGTCTATAAATAAAACTACGGGCGCATGCCGGAGGTTTCCGGTTTTTATTTGCATTTTGGGATTTCGCCGGTAGTGGGCGGAATCCTTTTTTGATGTAAAGGGGGATGAGTGATGAGTGATGGTTTGTAGGATGCTGCTTGTGCTTATTTCTCATTTTCTGTTACTTGTAGCGCAAATGGCGCGCAAAGCGGATGCGGGAGGAGTTATTATTTTTGGAGGTATTTTGATGAGAAGTCGAAAATTCGTATTTTCTGCGATGTGTATGGCTCTTTATATTGTGACGATGGCGATGACGCAAAGTTTTGCGTTTGGGCCGTATCAGATTCGTATCGCGACGGCGGTGTATGGTCTTTGTGCGTTGTATCCTTTCTTGATGGTGCCGCTTTCTTTGGCCAATGTCATCAGTAATGGCTTGATGGGCGGGCTGGGAATTTTGGATATGGTCGGCGGTTTTTGTGTGGGCATGGTGACGACGGGGCTGATTGTTTGGGGAAAGAAATACGGTTTGGGCAATTGGATTATTGGGGCGGCGGTCACATTGGCGCCGGGGCTCATGGTACCGATGTGGCTTTGCGTGATTTTCGATTTGCCGTATTGGGTTTTGGCGAGCAGCTTGCTTGTGGGGCAGTGCGTGTGCGGAGCTGTTTCCATGATTTGGGTATCGGCTTTGGAAAGAGTCGGTGCCGGATACTTTTTAGAATTTGAAGGGGGAAATAAAAAATGAGCGGAAGAAGCAAAGAAGAGCTTTCGAGGATTTCTCATTTGGGGAGGGAGACGGCGTATCGGGATGATTATGCGCCCGAACTTTTGGAAGCGTTTCCCAATAAGCATCCCGCAAATGATTATTGGGTGAAATTTAATTGTCCGGAGTTTACGAGTCTTTGTCCGAAAACGGGGCAGCCGGATTTTGCGACGATTTATATTTCCTATGTGCCGGATACAAGGCTCGTGGAGAGTAAGTCGCTTAAGCTGTATTTATTCAGTTTCCGGAACCATGGGGATTTTCATGAGGATTGTGTGAATATCATCATGCAAGATTTGATAGTGCTCCTTTCGCCCAAGTATATCGAAGTCTGGGGGAAATTTTTGCCGCGCGGCGGTCTTTCTATCGATCCTTTTGCCAATTACGGGAAACCGGGGACGGTGTGGGAGGAAGCGGCGAAGAAACGTCTTTTTTGGCATGATATGTATCCCGAGCCGGTGAATAATCGGTAAGGAAATGGGAAAGGGGAACGTGGCGCGGGCGGCTTTTTGCTCTGTTTGAGTTGTAGCTATGAGCCGTGTACCGTGCGGTATGCGCTTTGGAAGATGCGTTGCGCGGCGTTTTTTTCGCTCGCGGTGCTCGTTATCCGCTTTTGGGGACATAAAATATATTTGCCGTCGTAGGCAATACCTGAAGCCTATCACGAATCACTCATCACTCGTTTTTTCTATTACAGAAAATCGTAAAGGAAGTGCTGATTAAATCGTTATCTTATTTTGCGATAAGCGTAATTATGCAAGACGAGGAAAAGGGCGATGAGAATAGCGAGCCATTCAAGGGACCTTTTGGCACAGCATTGTATAAATATGCCGCAAAATAAGATTCTCCGATTAAATCAGCGGTTCCCCAAAGTTTACAATTTTCCGTTATAGAATTTTTTTGTTTCGGGATTGTTTGGGATTGTATAATAGAGGAAACGAATGATGGATTGCTTTTGTTGTTTCCGAAAAGGAGAAATAGGATGAAAAAGAGTTTGGCTTTGGCGGTTTTGGTGTCTTTGGCGGTCTGCGGGGCGGCGGGGGCTGCGCATGAGATTTCGGTGACGGGGGAAGGCGCTGTGACTTGCGCGGCGGATACGATGACGTTTTCGGCGGAGGTGATTTCGCGTGCGAAGACGAAGGAGGCGGCTGTTTCCGAAAATGCGGCGCGGATGAAGAAACTCAGGACGGCGATGATTGCGTCGGGCGCGGAGGCGAATCGGATCTCGACGGGAGATTTTTCGGTGTCGCCGGAGTATGAATCGGACGGAAAGGGGAAACGCAAGCTCATCGGCTATCTGGCGGAGAATCGGCTGGATGTGACGGTGGTTTCTTTGGATAAGGCGTCGGCGGTGATTGATGCGGCGACGCGCGGCGGGGCGGATCGGGTGGATTCGATTTCGTTTGCGACGGAGCATCGGAGTCCGTATGAGGCGCGCGCGTATCGGGAAGCGGCGGAGGATGGCCGCACGAAGGCGCAGGCGGCGGCGGATACTTTGGGACGGCCGCTCGGAGAGGTGCTTTCGGTGAGTGCGGATGTGCAAAAATCGGCCAGGCGTTTCGGCGTGATGCTGATGGCGCGGGCGGCGAATACGGAGGATGCGGCGACGCCGATCGAGGCGGGCGAGCAGCGCGTGACGGCGAATGTGTCCGTGACGTACGGGACGCCGGATGAGAAGACGGTGCGGAAAATTTCCGTATCGGGTGTCGGCACGGTGACGGAGACGGCGGATCGAGCCGTTTTGACTGTCATGACGGAAGGCACGGGGGATACGGCGGCGAAGGCGTCGGCGCAAAATGCGGAAATCGCGCAGAAGGTCTGGGCGGCGGCGCGCGCGGCCGGGGCGGATGCGGACGGCATTTCGACGACGGGATATTCGCTGTATCCCGTTTCCGGCAAGAAAAAAGGTTTCGCGGTGCAAAATACGATTCAAATTCGTTTCTCGGATGTGAGATGCGCGGGAAAAGCGGCCGATGCGATGCTCGAGGCGGGGGCGGCGCGCGTCTCCGGCGTGTCGTTCTCGTATTCGGAAGAAAAGAAATTCCGCGCGCAATCGGTATCTCGTGCGGTGGATGAGGCGCGGAAACGGGCGGAAACGGTGGCGGCGGCGCTGGGCTGCGGCGTGGGTGAAAT
>CAVHIJ010000098.1:0-4819 GCA_963635945.1 bacterium
TCTGGCTCGTCAATCCGTATTTTTCTTCCGGAGGAAATGTTTCCGAAATGGCATATATTTCTTTTACAATCATCCGCGCTTTTTGCCAAACATCGAGACTTTTATAATCCACCATTTCCTCTTCCCTCTTTCCTATTAAAAAATTCGCGCGAAGCGCGCACCTGCGCCTCTTTCCCCTTCCCTCTTTCCCCTTTCCTCTTCTTTCAGTACGCTCCCTTTCTTGCCAGTACCACATAAAATGTCTTGAAAAGCAATACGATATCGAGCCAGAGGTGCCAGTTTCTTACGTACCAGCTATCGAGGCGGACGCGTTCTTCGTAGTCGATGTCGCTTCGGCCGCTGACTTGCCACATGCCGGTGATGCCGGGTTTTACCATGAGGTAATCGTCTTGGAATTTTCCGTAGCGGGGAAGTTCTTCGGCGATAATGGGGCGGGGGCCGACGAGGCTCATTTCGCCTTTTAATACATTAAAAATTTGAGGGAGCTCGTCGAGGGATGTTTTACGGAGGAAGGCGCCGCTTTTCGTGATGCGGGGATCGTTTTTGAGTTTGAAATCGCGTTCCCATTCTTCGCGTGCGGCGGGATCCGTTTCCAATAAAGTTTCCAGACGTTCTTTCGCATCGACGCACATGCTGCGGAATTTGTAGCAGGCAAAGGGTTTGCCGTCTTTGCCGATGCGGGTGTGCCGGAAAATCACGGGGCCGGGGCTGTCTTTGTAAATCCAAAGGGCGATGAAGAGGAGGATCGGGGACACGGCGACGGTGCCGAGGATGGTGACGATGTAGTCGAAGGCGGTCTTTACGAAACGGTTCATCGGGCGGGCGAGGTTGTTTTTCAATCGAAGCATGACGAGTCTTTCGTCGTAGAGGCGCTCAATTTCGACGCTTCCCATGGCGACGCCGACGAGGTTCGGGATGACGCCGAGGTTTTTCACGAGGGGCTGGACGCGGTAGATGAGGGTGGCGAGGTCTTTTTGCGCCATGCCGGGGGCGGCGATGAAGGCGTGGCGGATGCCCGTTTCCGTGATGACTTTTTCGGCTTCGTCGAAGGTGCCGAGAACGGGGTAATCTTGCAAAATGCCGGTCTCGGGTTCTTTATCTTCGAGGAGTCCGATGATGCGATAGGCCATGCCGATGTCTTGTGTCATGGCGCGGGCGAGGAGCGCTGCGGTCTTCCCGGCGCCGATGATGAGGACGGGTGTCTGCAGGAGGCGATGTTTCAATACATATTTCTTCGCGAGGTATCTGGCAATGATGAGAAACAGGAAGGCGAGGATGCCGAAGAGCACAACAAAAAGCCTGCTGGTGGATGCTGCGATTTTCGATGCGTAGAGCAGGAAAACAATCGCCGCGATTCCGTACAGGCAGGCGTAGAAGATTTGTTCTGTTTCTTTATAAAAAGGCATACGACGGGTATAGAGTTGTTTCAGGGAGAGGAAGAGGATGTACATGGCGGGGAAGGCAAGCCAAAAGTTCGCGCCGGAGATGTGGAGGACGGATCCGGACACGAAGAAGTTCCGCAGCAGGACGGCGGCACCTTCCGCTGCGGTGAGGACGATATAGTCGAGTAACAGTAGGAATAGGGTGAGATGTGACATGTCATCGCTCTTTTCTGACTAAAATATGTATATTCTAATATTATACCATGTTTACAAGTGCAAAGTGCAGAAAGTAAAGTGAGAAATGACTTTTGTGCTACATTTCGAGAATGCTTACGGCTGACGGCTTACGGCTGACAGCTTTAAGAGGTGTCGCCTTGCGGCGACGGATTTTTGTATGGCGCCGATGTCGCTTCGCCGATCGTCGCTGCCGCCGAAGGCGGCGAGGCGCTTTCGCCTATTAAGACATGTTTGTCGCCTTCGGCGACATTTCCTGTTTTATGCCGCGCGCAGCGCGAGCGAGCGAAGCGAGCGATTATAAAAATGCCGCGCAGCGCTCCTGTCAAAGCCGTATGCCGTTAGCCGTCTGCCGTATGCCTTTCGAAATGTCGCACTACAGCCAAGCACGCCTTTGCACTATTTATCGAAATGCCGCACTACAATTATTTCACCACAATATCCCCTATCCCATAGTAATGACAAAGTCCGCTCTTTGTGACGGCGTTGTCGTAGTCTACAAAGAAGATGTGGCGGATGGCTCGGTTTTTAGTTTGGAGAGGCGGGAAGGTGAGGGTGGCGCCGGTGCCGGCGTGCTCGCCGATAATTGCGATGCGCTCTTCGTGAGCGGCTGTCATTTCGGCGGAGATGAGGACGGTGGCGGCGGCTAAAAAGATTGTAATTATCGCCGTACCGATTTTTATGATTTTGGAAACGGGGCCTGCGAGGGCTTTTTTCGTTTCCGGCATGCGAAGGATGGCAAGTGTCGCGATGATGATGGCGGCGACGGAGGAGAATGTGGCGCGGACGGGGAATGTGGGCGCGGCGATCATGACGAAGTTATTGAAGAAGGCAATTGCGAAAAGAGCGGCGGCGTAGACGAGTGTCGGATAGCGGCGAAGGACGTCTTTTGCGCGGACGGTTTTCGTTTCCCGGATGACGCTTCCGGAGAGGCCGGCGGCATTTTTCGCAAGGTTATAAAGGACGAAGATGCCGGCGAGATAAATCACCATTTCTTCAAATCCGGACATGACATTTGAGAAAAGATAAATCGTTTTCGGCTTGGTGAGGCCGACGGCGGGCATGATGTAGGCGATGCAAAAATCGCGGATGCCGCCTGCGATCCAGCCACCGGTGAAGTAGGAAACGAGGACTGCGCCGATGACGGCGAGGGTCAAAACGGCGCCGCTTCCGATTTTGCGCGGCGAGCGGGCGATTGTTTCCCCCGTTTCCTCTATCATTTGAATTTTCAAAAGGCGCCAAAGGAGAAGGAGCAGAAGGACGATGGGAAGGATGTAGAGGAGCATTTCGCCGTTTCCGGCAAATTGGTTTCCGATGTGGGTGAGAAAATTTTTGCCGTCATTTTGCTCGCCATAGCGGACGAAGTTTCCGGGGGCAAGGAGGAGACCGCAGAAGCCGAGGAAGGCGCCTGCAAATCCGGCGGGCATCCAGGCTTCGAGTTTTTTATGTTTCCACGCCCATGCGGCCAAAAGGAAGGAAACAGCACAAACAGTGACGCCGAGATTTTCGACAGACCAGCCGGCAAGGATTCCGAGGAGGAACAGAGGAATCGCGGCAGCGCCACTCATATGGAGGTGTCCGGCGAGGTGCAAATTGTAGGGCAGGAGGAAGAGAGCGGCCCAGAGGCCTGTCCAGAGGTAGACTGCGGCACCACAGGCCCAGACGGCGACTTCTCCGTAATGGGGAAGGGTGATCCAGAGCAATAAAAAGGCGCACAAAATCGTCGCGGGCTCGCAAAGGATGCGGGTGCTCCGCGCGGCATGTGCGCAAAGGGTGAGGGCAAAAAGGATGTAGACGATGGCGTTCGCGATGTTAAACCACGATTTACCGAGCCAGAGCAAGGTGTCGTAGGGGGCGAAGGCGACCATGCGCCCGCCATGGGTGAGGTAATGGTTCGTGAGGGATTCGATGACGTCGCCGAAGGATTCGATGTGCCGCGCCGTCCCCCAGATGAGCATGTAGTCGTAGTCGTCCCGGTGAAGGGGCATGAGGAAATTGAGGAGGAGCATGAAGGCGAAGAAGGCTGTGATGATGGTGAGTGACTTTTTCATATTTTTTCCTTTTGTGCTACATTTCGAGAATGCCGACGGCTTACGGCTTACGGCTGACAGCTTTAAGATGTGTCGCTTCGCGACGGATTTTTCTATGGCGCCGATGTCGCTTCGCTAATCGGCGCTGCCGGCGCTGCCGGCGAGCGAGCAAAGCGAGCGATTATAAAAATGCCGCGCAGCGCTCCGGCTAAAGCCGTCGGCCGTCAGCCGCTGCCCCATTTCTCAAAGGTCTGAAAAGTTTACTGTGCCGATTCCCTTTTCGACGACGAGCGCCATGAGTCCCGGATCGGTCATGGCAGCGAGTTCGGCTTCGAAATCGTGGTCCCAGACGGTGTCGGGGATGAGTTTCTTATTGTCGGTGCCGGGGTGCATCATAATTTCGGTGGTACCTTCGGGGAGGGTTTCCAAAATATGGCGGAGATGGGAAATATCCACTGCCTCCCCGGCGACGATGCCCGCGAAGTGATCGGGGGTGCGGAAGTTTCTTTTTTTGGCGCGGCGTTTGGCGAGAGTCGCAAGTGTCCAAAGTCCGGCGCGGCCGATGAGCTGGCCGGGGTTTCCGGTAAATCCGGTGAAAAGGGGCGATAAGGAAACGCGGGTCGCGGAAAGATCGACGGATTCGGCCGCATCGAGTGCGATATCAATGACGCCGGGGAGCATGTGCATGTGCTGATGGCTGTCGATATGCGTAAGCGTAAGTCCCGTTTCCTTCATTTTTCCGACTTGTGCGAAAAGCTCGCGGCGGATGTCTTCCGCGGACACTTTCCCGGTGAGGTAGCGCTTCACGAAAATGCCGTGATTATCGTAGAAATGCCCGGTCTCATCGACAAGAGTCGGGATATCTTCGGGCGCGGAAACGGGATTTCCGTTCACGAGGGTGAGATGAATCCCGACGCCCAATGCCGGATGCGCGCGTGCAATGCAAACGGCATCATCAAATGCCGCTCCGCCCGGCATAAGTGTCGCCGACCGCAGCATTCCCGTCTCACAGGCTTTCGCCACGGCAGCATTGATGAGAGGGTGCCGCCCGAAATCGTCGGCGTTGATAAGAATGTCCTTTTTCATATTAAGTCCTTTGTGTCATTAGCGAAAATGCCGACGGCTGACGGCTGACGGCTTTAAGAGGTGTGCGCTTCGCGCACGATTTTGTCT
>CAVHIJ010000099.1:0-3008 GCA_963635945.1 bacterium
AAGCGTGCGTCTTTTGCAAAGCACGAAGAGACGGTTGGACGTGCGCCGGGGCATATCTCAAAGCCGACGGAAATCGCCGCACTCCAAAATCTCACCCCGATAGATTACGTGTATTTCCGGGCAGGGTGGCGCAAGCAAAAAATCCGTCTGGATAATCCCGAAAGGTGGCTGGAGTGTATCGATAAAGTGCGCGGATCGCTCAGGCCGTGGGATCAGAAATTCATGAATCGGGCGTTTACGTCGCAAGATTGGCGCGTATGCGCGGAGCTGGGGGTGTCTCGTAGGGCGTTTTACACGCTGAAAACAGAAATCGTTTCTAAGGTGGCGGTCAAGGCGGCAAGCGCCGGATTATTAGAAGTATAAAATTTTTATCTGATATTGGAAAAGTGCGCACAAAACCAATGATAAAATGTGTTATACTTGTATCGTGAAAAAGTCGGGTTCAGGGGTTCCCGGCTTTTTCTCAATCTCCTTGTTATGCCAATGGCAAAAGCTGTACTGTTTTTTTGTATATTTTTCGCGGTACGGCTTTTCTGTTGGCGAAAATAAGGCCGCGTAATGCGGATGATATAAACGGCAAAAGCGAGGTGACGGGAGTGCATGCCGACGAAGAAACAATTAGCGAATTTGAAGGTATTTAGCCCGAGTGAAGCTCGAAAAAACGGCAAGAAAGGCGGTATTGCCTCCGGGCAGTCTCGCCGCCGCTTGAAGACGCTTCGAGAGTTGGATGGCGAATTTACTACAGACGACATGCGGCTGAAAATGTTGGGCGGTTTAGTCAAGCGAGCACAGCATAGCTCTTTTGATTTAAAATTGTATTGTGAATTAATGGGAATAGATAAGCCGGAACTTACGGAAGAGACGGGAGCACGGATTATTTTCTGCGGAGAAGATGACATTGAAGAATGACGTGAAAATCTACTTGCCGGATGTCATTGGTAAAGGGTATAAAGATTTTTGGAATTTCCGCGGACGGTATCGTGTGTGCAAAGGAAGCCGTGCGTCGAAGAAGTCAAAGACGACGGCGCTTTGGTATATCTACAATATGATGAAATATCCGGGTTCAAATACGCTTGTCGTACGGAAGACATTCCGCACGCTGATGAACTCTTGCTATTCCGATTTGTGCTGGGCGATTGAGCGCTTGCATGTACAGAGCGAATGGCATTGCACGCGAAATCCGCTTGAAATTACCTATAAACCGACGGGGCAAAAAATTCTGTTTGTAGGACTGGATGACCCGTTGAAAGTTACGTCTATCAGCGTGCCGAAGGGCGTGCTGTGCTGGCTGTGGGTAGAAGAGGCGTATGAAATAACGTCCGAGGATGCTTTCAACCGTTTAGACGAATCCATCCGTGGTGAGCTCCCGGGCGGCCTGTTTACGCAGGTCACACTGACATTTAATCCGTGGAGCGAGCGGTGCTGGCTAAAGGCGCGTTTCTTTGATGAGCCGGATGAGAATGTGCTTGCAAAAACTACGAATTACATGTGCAATGAATTCCTATCCGCTGCCGATCACGCGCTCTTTGAAGCCATGAAGAAAAATCCGAAGCGGTACCGCGTCGCCGGGCTGGGCGATTGGGGCATTGTAGAAGGTATTGTTTACGACAATTGGGAAGAAAAGGCCTTTAACATTGACAAGGTGCGCAAAAAAGAAGGCGTGCGGTCGGCGTTTGGCCTTGACTTCGGGTTTACTAATGACCCAACGGCGCTATTTTGCGGATTGGTGGACAACGGCGAAAAAACTATTTACGTGTTCGATGAAATGTATGAGCGCGGACTTACGAATCACGAAATATACAATCAGATACGCGATAAAGGATACGCAAAAGAAAGAATCATCGCCGATAGTGCCGAACCGAAATCCATAGAAGAGCTCCGGCAGGATGGATTATTGCGGATACATAAAAGCCGTAAAGGGAAAGATTCCATCTTGCACGGCATACAGCTCGTACAGCAATACAAAATTTACGTACACCCACGATGCGTGAATTTCCTAACCGAAATTTCCACGTATCAATGGGATAATGACCGGCAGACGGGACGGCCGATAAATAATCCCGTCGATTATAATAACCATCTCATGGATGCCATGAGGTACGCCATCATGGCCGCCGCGCAAGACGACGGCTTTTCTTTTGAGTAAATGGAGGCAATATGTTAGATCTTCATTCACTGTGGAATAACATTATCATTCACGGCAGCCGGTCCGGCATGACCGAGCAGGATTTTCTGGAAACGGAAATCAATCGCTTTTTAGCTTCGAGAGAACGCCGCATGATGATCACCGGCGCGGCCTATTACAAAGGTTCCCAAGATATTCAGAACAAAGAGCGTGAAATCATCGGAGCAAACGGAAGCGTTCAAAACGTCCATAACTTACCGAATGCGCGCATTGTGGATAATCAGTATGCAAAATTGGTGGACCAGAAAGCGAATTATCTTCTCTCGAAAGCGATTGACGTCGATACCGGCGAAAATGACGCATATGCCGATGAATTGAAAAAACTTTTTGACGCCGGCTTTTGCCGTCAATTAAAGAATGTAGGTAAAGACGCATTGAAAGGCGGCATCGGGTGGATAATGCCGTGGATCGATGATACGGGGGCGATCCGCTTCCGCCGTTTCCCTTCCTATCAAATATTACCGTTTTGGTCGGACGATGAACATACCGTACTGGATGCAGCCGCGCGTGTGTATACCGTGACCGTTTACGAAGGGCGCACGCCAACGCTTGTAACGAAAGTGGAATATTACACGAAAGACGGCATTAAAAACTACGTGCTGGAAAGCGGAAAATTGATACCGGATAACGAAATGACCGATAGCGCATACGTTTCCATTGACGGCGCGCCGATGAACTGGGAACGCATACCGCTTGTCGCATTTAAAGCGAATACCGATGAAATCCCGCTGATTGCGCGCGTGAAATGTTTACAGGATGCCTTGAATAAATTGGAATCCTCTTTTGAGGATTGCATGACCGAGGACGTCCGAAACAGCGTGCT
>CAVHIJ010000099.1:3237-4657 GCA_963635945.1 bacterium
AATCAGATGAATATCATGAGCGCATACGCAGATATTGATTTAGATGCCGACGAAATGGAAGCCGAATTTGCCGCAAGCCTCCACGAGCTACTCTGGTTCGTTAATGCGTATCTCCATATGGCGAAAAACGTCGAGGCGGGAGCCGTCAATTTCATATTTAATCGTGACATGATGGTGAATACGTCCGAGCAAATCGCCAATGCGAAAAACAGCGTCGGTATTCTTTCCGATGAAACCATCGTCGCCAATCACCCGTGGACGAAAGACGTCAGGGATGAAATGGAGCGTATCAAGAAAGAGAAAGACGAGCAGATGAAACAGTTTGATATGTACGCGGGCGCGGATGGCAAGGATGAGGGCGACGATGAATGAGATACTGGGAAGAACGCGCAAAAGAATGGAGCGCGGCAAGGGATAAGAAAGAGCACGAACTCAATGCCGCACTGGTGGATTCTTATAAGGCCGCTGCCGACGATTTACAAAAAGAAATTTCCGCATGGTATGCGAAATACGCCGATGCGGAAGGCATTTCATTATCGGACGCGAAAAAGAGACTGGACGAACGCGAGCGCCGGGCACTGGCACGGAGTGTGAAAGCGTTTGAGAAACTGGCGAAGCAGAACAAAGACCATTCGCAAGATAAAATCTTAACAAAGATGAGCGCAGCCGTCCATATCAACCGTCTTACATCTATGCAATTTCAAATGCGGTACATTCTTTACGCGCTGTATTCGGACGTGAATAACGAACTCACGGACGGATTGAAAGAATTTTATGCCGATGAGCGCGAGCAGATGGCTTACGAAGCGCAAATAGCGCGCGGGAAATTTGAGCCAATCGCCACAATAGACGAAAAGCGCATATCGGCAGCACTCAAAACACCGTGGGCGACGGATGGCAAAGATTTTTCCGCGCGGCTTTGGAATAATCGGGAACAGCTGATCGTAACGCTACAATCCGAACTCACGCGGGCATTCATTACCGGCGCAGACAGCGCGACGGTCGCAAAGACAATTGCCAAAAAGATGAATGCTGCGCAATATGCCGCCTCCCGTCTGGTGGGGACGGAAATCACGCGCATTATCACCGAAAGCGACAAAGACACATTCGCGGAAATGAATATAGACGAGGTCGAAGTCATAGGCACGCTGGACTTACACACATGCGGTACATGCGGAGATATGGACGGAAACCACATGCCGCGAAGCGAAGCCAAAGCAGGCACCACCGCGCCGCCGTTTCATCCCAATTGCCGTTGCGTCATTGTCCCGTACTTTGGCGATGAAGAAGAGACCGGGAAGCGCGTCATGCGAGACGCGGAGACAGGGAAATCCAAGATAGTCGAAAACATGACTTTCAAGGAATGGAAAGAGAAGTACGGAGGCGGAAACGCATCGCAAAATGTCGCTCTAAAAGCGAA
>CAVHIJ010000100.1:0-4561 GCA_963635945.1 bacterium
ATGCTGCGCAGCGCACCGCTTAGCTTTGCACTATGCACTCCTATATTACTCTACCAATACCGCATCCTTATACACGTCCGGAATCTTGATGCCGAGAATTTCCGCGTTTTTCTTATTGATAATGACCGTGAGATCTGCCGGATCCTGGACGGGCATCGTTTCCGGTTTCCCCTTGCCGTCCAAAATATCCGCCGCCATGTCACCGGCCTGAATGCCCGTCTTGTAGAAATCGACCGAGAGAGACCCCAGCGCCCCGTCGCGCGCCATGCTATCCGCCCCTACGAAGACCGGAATCTTCGCCGCATCCGTCACTTTGACCAGAGTCGGGATTGCGGACGCTATCACATTATCCGTCGGCACATAAATGTAATCCACCTGCGGCGCCATCGCTTCGGCCACCTGCTGGATATCATTCACATTGGAAACCGTCATTTCCACGACAGTCAGTCCCATCGCGGCCGCCTGCTTCTTTGCCTGCTCCGCCTGAATCTGGCTGTTTACCTCCGACGAGCAATACATGAGCCCCATGCGCGTGGCATTCGGGACAAAAACCTTACCCATCTCCACCTGCTTTTCCACCGGCCCGCGATCATTGCAGCCCGTGACATTCGTTTCCGGCTTTTCATTACTCTTTACAAGCTTGGCCGTCACGAAATCCGTAATCGCCACCCCCACGATCGGGACATCCTTGATTTCATTGGCGACGGCTTGCGTGGCCGGCGTGGAAATGCCCACAATGAGATCCGGATGCGCCGTCTTGAAACGCGACGCGATATTCTTCAAATTCGACTGATCGCCCTGCGCATTTTGCTGATCGACATCAATTTTCTCCGCCGTATAGCCGCGCTTGGCGAGCTGATCCATCACACCCTGATTCGCCGCATCCAGCGACCCATGCTGCATGATCTGAATCACAGCCACTTTCTTCTTGGCGCCGGCATCCTTCTTATCCGCGCCTCCGCACCCGACCGCCGTCAGTGCCGCTGCCGCCATAACGGCCGCCATCGTGTATTTCATCCACTTTTTCATATTCGTATCCTCCTTAAGGTAGACCGTCCTCAACGGCAATTTATATTTTATATTTATATAGGAAACTATAGGAAACTTCGGAAACCGAGCTTCGGAAACCGATTCTTACTCGCCGACCATCATCGCCGATTTCTTTACATCCTCGGGAATCGTAATGCCCAGGACTTTAGCCGAATGCCCATTAATAA
This sequence comes from bacterium, assembly GCA_963635945.1. GTDB lineage: Bacteria > Bacillota > Negativicutes > Veillonellales > Dialisteraceae > UBA1822. The sequence continues at coordinate 1,218 of CAVHIJ010000100.1, forward strand.
TGACGCCCAGATCCTTTTGCGTCTCAATCGCCATCGTCTGCGGCTTCGCTTCCCCTTTCAGGATCTTAGCCGCCATCGCGCCCGCCTGTTTCCCGAGGCGATAATAATCGACCGAAAGCGAGGCGAAAGCGCCGTCACGGCACATGCTGTCCGCACCGACGAAGACCGGAATCTTTGCCGCATCCGTCACTTTGACCAGAGTCGGGATCGCAGACGCAATCACATTATCCGTCGGGACATAAATGAAATCGACACGCCCGGCCATCGCCTCGGCCACCTGCTGGATATCATTCACATTGGACACCGTCATCTCCACGACTTCGATGCCCAGCTCACCCGCGCGCTTCTTCATTTCCGCGCCCTGAATTTCCGAATTCACTTCAGACGAGCAATACATAAGCCCCGCGGTCTTCGCATCCGGCAAAATCTTCTTCGCCAAATCGATCTGCGCCGCCACCGGATTCATATCGCTCGCCCCCGTCACATTCGTGTCCGGTTTTTCATTCGACTTCACGAGCTTGGCGCCCACATAATCCGTAATTGCAATCCCCACCACCGGGATATCGGAAATTTCATTCACCACCGCCTGCGCCGCCGGCGTCGCGATCGCACAAATCAGATCCGGGCGATTCGTTTTAAATCGCGAAGCAATCGTTTTCAGATTCGATTGATCTCCCTGCGCATTCTGCTGATCGACCGTGATTTTATCCGGGCCGTACCCCGCATCTTTCAATGCATCCAGGAAACCTTTATTCGCCGCATCAAGAGACCCATGCTGCATAATTTGCACAATCGCCACATTTTTCTTGCCGCCGTCTTTGGCCGCCGATTTCTCATTTCCGCCGCCGCAACCCGCCGCGCCGCAAATCGCCGCCACCGCCAAAACCGCCGCCGCACATTTCATCCACTTTTTCATAATAAGACCCTCTCTTCTCGAAAATAAAAAGTTCCTGCCTCCGAAAGGGACGACAGGAACGTATCGCGGTACCACCCAGTTTATTTGAGAAACAAAAAAGGCGGCTACCCGAGGGACGAAATTGATCCGTGGTACCACCCTATTTTCTCAAATCAGCTCTCGATTCTCTAACGCGAATCACCCCGGTCCCCTCTACTTACATTTTCAAAGGGACAGCTCGGAAAGGAACTTCGGCCTCCGTCCCCAACCGGCTCTCACCGCCCGCCGGCTCTCTTGATGGATCGTGGAAACGTACTTTCTTTCGTCATCGCTGATGTCAGTATTTATGGAAAACAGTGTACCAAAGAAAGAAATAACTGTCAAGAGGGAAATACAACTTTTTCGGAAACATTTTTAAAAGTGCAAAGTGCATAGCTGAGCGGAGCGCTGCGCGGCATTTTTTATAAAATGCGGCGAAGCCGCCTCCCGCTGAGCCCGCTTTTGAAAGCGGGTGGCGCGTAGCGCCGGGAGATAGAATGCGCCGCAGGGCGCATAACCTCTTCCGAAAGCCGAGAACCTCACAAGGCTAAAAACGCCATCTTGCTTGCTCTACTGTATTGCCGAAGTTGTGGCTCTTCGAGCCACTCTATCTTCCGCCCCTTCGGGGCACCGGTGACCGTCCACCGGAAGGTCACCTTCAAAAGAAGGCTTGCGCTGCGCGCGGCAAAACCACCCATGACGCATTCTTAAGAACGAGCAAGCTTCGGGCATGGGTGGTTTTCCATTTCCCATTTCCCATTTCTGCCCGCATCCTGCCCGCATCCACGCATCACAACGCATCAACGCATCACGCATCAACTTTTTTTGCGCGCAGCGCAAAAACTCAAAACTTGTAGTTCAGCGACAGCGCCCAGCCGTCCGCCGAGACACCCGCATCATTCTTTGATCCGAAAATGTATTCCCCGTGAAGATACGTATTTTTCGCCAGCGTCACATCCGCATTGGCGAGGAAGAGACGGCCGTCCGTATCGAAAAGATCCTTCGTCTTTAGGACATCCAGCGAAGACGCCACCTCCACGAGACCCGCCTTCGTCTTGAAATAGCCGATATCCGCCGTGAAAGACCCCCGTTTCCCATAATCAATCTTCCCGTAGCCGACACCGACCGTCCAAATTCGTCCCTTCTGCCCCGCGACCGTATTGACCTTCAAATCCTCGTAAATATCGGCAAAGATACGAAAATTTTGAATCGGCACCGTGAGATTGGCCCCCCATACGGACTTCCTGTTCTTCTCCCCGTCCTCAAAATCCGTATACGGCGCCACCTTCACATAATCGACACCCAGCTTCACGCCGCGAAGATTCGTTTTCACCCGCGCATAAAAAGTTTCCGCCCTCGCCATCGAATCGGCCCTGTAATTCCTCCGGGAATCCTTCGCGCTGAGACGCCCGTAGCCAAGGAAAAAATCCGTCCCCTTTGCAATCGGCGCCGTAAGCTCAATCCCATCGAAAGAATTGCTGTACATCCATCCGCCCGCCTGCTGCCCGAGTTTCAACTCATAGCGTCCCAGCGTCGCGCCGACCGCACCGAATTGATGATGCACATACAGGCGATCGATGTACAAATCCGTCGAGCCCCCCGTTTTCAAATTGAAATTGCCGCTCGTCAGCCGCGCGCGCACATACGTCGTGTCATTCACCGTCGCATTCACGCCGATGCGCATACGCGCATTATATCTGGCCGAAGCACCGTCGCTCTTTTGGAAACGCAGCCGCGCATCGCCCGTCCAAGCCATGTTTCCGACCTTCTTTTCGAGATCGGAAACGCGCACCCCGAGGTTTTCGAGTTCATCCGCATATTCGGAAGCGAGCCGATCGATGACGGCACGATCTTCGGCGTTCATTCGATCTTCCTTCGCCATGAGCCGCGCGATAATTTGCGCCAGCTCATACCGCGTGATATTCTTTTCCCCCTTAAAAGTGCCGTCCGGATAGCCTTCGACCATGCCGCGATCGGAAAGATCGGAAACGGCACGATACGCCCAATCGGAAGAGGACACATCCGAAAAAGGATTTGCCGCCATCACCGGCGCGCACGTCAATAGCAAAATTCCGAAAACCAAGCTTTTTCTCATCTCAAACCCTCCGTTTCGATTTTTTTGCATAATAAATGATTGCGGAAACATTGTCAAACGAAAACTGTGAGACTGTGAGACTATCAGACGTGTACTTCGCCGCAGTCCCTGCCGACGGCTTACAGCTTACGGATGACGGCTTTAAGATGTGTCGCCTTGCGGCGACGATTCCGATTATAGTGCATAGCTAAGCGGTGCACTGCGCGGCATTTTTTATAAAATGCAGCGCAGCCGCCACCTGCTAAGCCCTCTTTTCGAAGGCAACCTTTTCATGTGACGACGAACGCCATTCCGGAAGCCCTCTTTTTGAAGGCA
>CAVHIJ010000101.1:0-4464 GCA_963635945.1 bacterium
GGAATTCAAAAAAACGCTTCTTAGGAAGCGTTTTTTTGTTGGGCATGAGGCATGGCGAATATGCATTCGGACACAGCCTTGACCATGAATACGAACACCACCGGAAAGCAAACGGCTGGACGCTTTCCATTAACTACAAATTCTGATCTCAGACTTTGCAACCAAAAAGGAAACTCTGGAAAGGGTTTCCTTTTTTTGTGCGCCAAATGCGTTGATGCGTCATGCGTTGATGCGTTGATGCGGGCAGAAATGGGAAATGGGGAACACTCATGCCTGTTTCCCAAGTTTCTCAAAAGAAAAGAATGCATTGTGTCACTTGAAATATATATTTTCATATGTTATAATTCCTACACACGTCGGGAGTGCCCGGCTTTTTTAAGTGAAATTGGATTGACTACGGTATGTGCATATGATATAATTCTCGAGTATGCTGTAAACGTGAAATCCTATCTGTGAGTGAGGTGTAAAACATGCGTGACGGAATTACTCTTGCGTGCTCTGAATGCAAGCGCCGCAACTATCGTACAAACAAAAACAAGAAGAATAATGCAGAACGTATCGAAATGATGAAGTACTGCAAATGGTGCAAAAAGCACACCCTGCATAAAGAAACGAAATAATTTGAAAGTAGGGGTATAAGTATGGCGAAACGTCGGCAGACAGCTGAGGAAAGCGGAGCCGCATGGAATAAATTTTATCGCGAGACAAAGGTGGAGATGCGCAAAGTCGTATGGCCGACCAAAAAGCAGCTCATCCACTATACGATCACCGTCATCGCGTCCGTGCTCCTGATTTCCGCCATGCTGGTCGGAGTTGACTTCGTATTCATGGGTCTTTCCAAATTACTTGTCGGTGTGATGGGCTGATGGAGGAAACGATGTCCGAAAACGAAGTGAAACTTGAGAATACGGAAAATAAGCAAAGCCAAGAAAAAGATATCCGTTGGTATGTCATTCATACCTATTCCGGATATGAGAATAAAGTGCAGGATGCACTGACTCGCAAAGTCCATTCCATGGGTCTGGAAGATACGATTAAGCAAATCGTGCTTCCGATGCAGGACGAGGAAGAGGTCAAAGACGGGCAAAAAAGAGTCGTCAGCCGGAAAGTATTTCCCGGTTACCTCTTAGTCCAAATGGAAGTGAACGATCACAGCTGGTATGTCGTCCGCAATACGCCGGGGGTCACCGGTTTCGTAGGGACCACCACAAAGCCGATTCCGCTTGCGGAAGAAGAGGCAGAGCGTATCCTGGGCGGCAGAAAGATTTCGGTCCGCGTCACGGCAAAAGCCGGCGACAAAATCCGTATCACGGAAGGGCCGTTTTCCGATCATGTGGCTACCGTGCTCAGCGTAGCGGATGATAAGAGCAAGATTATTGCCGAAATCAGCGCGTTTGGGCATGCTACCAAAATAGAGCTGGAAGCCGGTTTCTTTGAACCGCTTTCCTGAGGAAACGTAAGGGAGAAATCCCGTTTCCCAAAAAGCCTAAGTGGGAGGGCAGGGGTCCGTTTGTACCACATCCTCAAAGAGTAAGGAGGTGTTTTACATGGCAAAGAAAATCACAAAAGTCGTAAAGCTGCAGTGCCCGGCCGGCAAGGCCACTCCGGCACCGCCCGTAGGCCCGGCTCTGGGTCAGGCAGGCGTCAACATCATGGCTTTCGTTAAGGACTTCAATGACCGCACCGCTCAGCAGGTCGGCCTCATTATCCCGGTCGAAATCACCGTATATGATGACAGAAGCTTTACTTTCATTTGCAAAACTCCGCCGGCAGCAGTCCTCTTGAAGAAAGCGGCCGGCATTGAAACCGCATCCGGTGAACCGAATAAGAAGAAAGTCGGCAAAGTCACCAAGGCACAGGTCAGAGAAATCGCGGAAACGAAGATGCCCGACCTCAATGCCAATGATGTGGAAGCAGCTATGCTGATGGTCGAAGGTACGGCCCGCAGCATGGGAATCGAAGTCGTCGAATAAGACTGTCAGGCGATGAGAACACGTTTCCCGTCGCAAGGAGGTAACCATGGCAAAACTGACAAAGAAACAAAAAGAAGCCGCAGCCCTCGTAGACAGTCATAAACTCTATGACCTCGACGAAGCTGTCGCACTCGTAAAGAAAGCGGCATCCGCCAAATTTGATGAAACGGTGGAACTCGCTTTCAACTTGAATATCAATCCGAAATACGCCGATCAGCAGCTCCGCGGCGCTATCGTCCTTCCGGCAGGCACCGGCAAATCGAAGAAAGTCCTCGTTTTCGCTAAAGACCACAAGGAAGATGAAGCAAAAGAAGCGGGTGCCGATTATGTCGGCGGGATGGAACTGGCCGAACAGATTCAAAAAGGCTGGTTCGATTTTGACGTCGTCGTCGCGACCCCGGACATGATGGGCGTCGTAGGGCGTCTTGGCAAAATCCTCGGACCGAAAGGCCTCATGCCGAACCCGAAAGTCGGGACCGTCACGATGGACGTAGCCAAAGCCATTGCCGAAATCAAAGCCGGTAAAGTGCAGTACCGCACCGACAAGGGTGGCAACATCCAGGTCGGCATCGGCAAAGTTTCCTTTGATGAAGACAAACTCAAAGAAAACTTCCGCACCATGTACAACCACATTCTGAAAGCCCGTCCGGCTTCCGTCAAAGGCGCGTACATGAAAAATGTCACCTTAAGCTCCACCATGGGCAGAGGCATCCACATCGATATCTCCAGCCTCTGAGAGAAATTTCATATTTAACACTTAGCTGAAGACCGGCGGTATGTATAATGGGCAATGGGAAACCGGCGCCCGCCTCCCGAGGCTTGGTACAGGAAATACCCGTACACGACCTCACTTCACGTGGGGTCGTTTTAGCTAACGTGATAAATAACGGAAACGCTCGTTTCCATAGCGGAAATTTCCAGATTTCCGAAAAAATCCGATAGCAGAGGAGGTGTAGTATGAAAGAACAGTATGAATTGAAAATTCGTCCCGAAAAGGTCGCATACGTGGCAGAAATGAAGGAGAAACTGTCCGCACAGGGCGTCGTCCTCGTTTCCTACAATAAGCTGACCGTCGCCGATGCCAATCTGCTCCGTCGCAAATTCCTGGCGCACGGCGTGGAATACAAAGTCGTCAAGAACACTTTGGTCCGCATCGCAGCCGACGAACTCGGACTCCAAGGCCTCGACGATCTGCTCCACGGCCCGAACGGCCTCGCCACTTGCGCGGCGGACCCCGTGGCACCGGCAGCCGCTCTCAAAGAATTCTTCGAAGAAACGAAGAGCGAAGCCATCACCGTCAAAGCCGGCGTCCTTTCCGGAAAAGTCATCGGACCCGAAGGCATCAAAGCCCTCGCCGATCTCCCGAGCCGCGAACAACTCCTGGGCACCGTCGCAGCGACCCTCTTGGCCCCGATTTCGAATCTGGCTCGCGCCCTCAACGGGAATATCACCAAAATCGCATACGCTCTCGAAGCTGTGCGTAAACAGAAAGAAAGCGCGTAATTGCGCATAGCACAAAGTGCAAATTCAAAAATTGGAGGAAACCAAAATGACTAACGAAGAAATCCTTAACGCCATTGCCGAAATGTCCGTACTCGAACTTTCGGAACTCGTAAAAGCTATTGAAGAAAAATTCGGTGTATCCGCTGCCGCTCCGGTAGCTGTCGCTGCAGGTGCAGCTCCGGCCGCTGCAGGTGCCGCTGCCGAAGAAAAGACCGAATTCGACGTCATCCTCGCTTCCGCAGGAGACGGCAAGATCGGTGTTATCAAAGTCGTTCGCGAAGCGACCGGCCTTGGCCTGAAAGACGCAAAAGCCCTCGTAGACGGCGCTCCGAAGCCGGTTAAAGAAGGCGTAGCGAAAGAAGAAGCCGAAGCTCTCAAAGCAAAACTCGAAGAAGCAGGCGCTACCGTCGAACTGAAATAATTTCGGAAAACGAAATTTCAGGAAACAAATATCACAGAGAAGACCCTCCGGGGTCTTTTTTGTTGCGGAAATCGGGGGCGCGAAGCGCACCGATCAAGCCTTCCTTTGAAGGAAGGTGCCCAGAAGAAGGGGCGGAAGATAGAGTGGCACGGAGAGCCACAATTTCAGCACAAAAGCATAGAATGAAAAATCCCGGCGCCCCGCCCACCTGTCATCCCGGACTTGATCCGGGATCTTTGCTTTTTCCGTCATCCCGGCACCCACACCGTCATCCCGGCGCCCACACCGTCATCCCGAACTTGTTTCGGGATCCCCAAATCATCGGAATGGGAAATGGAGAAGAGTAAAGGGGAAAGGGGAAAGGGGAAACGGAAAATGGGTGTGCAGCGCATCCGCTGAAAGCCTTCCTTTGAAGGAAGGTGCCCCGAAGGGGCGGAAGATAGAGTGGCTCGGAGAGCCACAACTTCAGTACAAAAACGTTCTGTCTCCTCATAGCACAAACTTTTTATTTTTGAAAATTTGTGCTATCCATGACACAAACTTTCATTTTTTTAGAGTTTGTGCTAT
>CAVHIJ010000102.1:0-4426 GCA_963635945.1 bacterium
CCGCGCCCCCCGTTTCCAAAATCTTATCCCACTTATCTTTATTATAAGGGAAACGGAAAATTTCTCAAATACGATAAAAAGTGATAAGGGATGGGGGATGAGGCATGAGGTCAGGATGCGCTTCGCGCATATCATGTTGTAAAAGATATGAGATATGGGGAAATAGATATGATGTCAAAGTGTACCCTTCGGGCACGATTTCTGTTTTATGCCGGCAAAGCCGGCGAGCGAGTGAAGCGAGCGATTACAAAAAAATGCCGCGCAGCGCTCCTTTAAAGCTCCTGGCTCCTGGCTCCTAGCCCCTAGCTTCTAGCTCCCGGCTCCCGGCTCCCGGAAATGAGGCACAAAAAAAGACTGCGACATAATGTCACAGTCTCTTTCGTCATTACTTGGAGTACAATTCGACGATGTACGTTTCGTTGACTTCGTCTTTGTACGGAAGTTCTTCGCGCAGCGGCATCCGGATGAGTGTTGCGGTCCAGTTGTCGAAGGATTTTTCGATGTACGGAAGATCGAAGGTTTTGAGTTCCTGGAAGCACTGTTTGAACATTTCGTTCGAACGATACGCTTCACGCAGAGAAATGACCTGGCCGGGTTTTACCGGATAGGACGGAATATCGACACGTTTGCCGTCGACGTTGATGAGGCCGTGGTTGACCATCTGGCGCGCCTGACGGATGGAACGGGCAAAGCCTGCGCGGTACACCAGATTATCCAGTCTCGTTTCGAGAAGGAACAGCAGGTTTGCACCGGTGACGCCGGCCATGCGGTTCGCTTTATCGTAATAGCGATAGAACTGACGTTCGAGGACGTTGTAAATCGCCTTGACTTTCTGCTTTTCCGAAAGCTGTACGCCGTATTCGGATTGTTTCTTCTGACGGGCGTCAGCGGACTGCCGTTTTAACGCTTTCGAATGGCCGTAAATATTCATGCCGAAACGTCTGCACGCCTTAAAACGGGGATCTCTGTTTGTTGCCATGCTTAATATCACCTCTTCTGAAAATATGCCGCTCCGAATTGAAACAGCACGTATATTATACAAAAGGTGCGCTCCCCTGTCAAATAATTTCCGAAGCTCAGCCGAGTTTCTCGTTTGATGCGTCATGCGTTAATGCGATTCAAGTGTGCCCTTCGGGCACGATTTCTATTTTATGCCGGCAAAGCCTGCGAGGCGCCAATTAAAATAGGTATGCGCGCAGCGCATCCTCTCACCGATCAGCGAAGCGGCATCGGTGCCATATAAAAATTCGTCGCCGCAGGCGACACCTCTTAAAGCCGTCAGCCATCGGCCGTCGGCCGTCGGCGGAGACTAAAGCCGAGCGCACTTTGCACTTTGCACTTTCCGTCATTCCGGGCTTGACCCGGAATCTCTGCTGTCTGATTGCTCGCTGCCAAGATTCGGGCATGGGTGGTTTTTCATTCCCTATTTCCCATTTCCTCATTTCCGCAAAGCAAAATACAACAGGAATATGCGCTCAGCGCATCCTGCCATCATATCTCATATCTTTTCACTCATATCTTTTTTGCACTTTGCTCTCTGCACTTCCCACCCTCTTTTTCTTGACAGGAAAACACACTTATATTAAAATAATTCGGTAATTCCGAATCGGGGTATAGCGCAGTTGGTAGCGCACCTGCTTTGGGAGCAGGGGGTCGCCAGTTCGAGTCCGGCTACCCCGACCAAAATTCATGTCTCAGTAGCTCAGCCGGACAGAGCAACCGCCTTCTAAGCGGTGGGTCGGGGGTTCGAATCCCTCCTGGGACACCAAAAAATTCACAAGACACCCTGCGGTGTCTTTTCTTTTTGAAAAATATTTCAAATTTGTTTCCGAAATCCGTATAAAACGCCGAAAATGACAACCTATTGATAAGAAACGACATACAAAAAAGTCTTGTAGGGCGTTTTTTACGGTGCTAATATATGAATCCATCGCGAGAAAAATACTCGCGAAAAAATATTCAAAGGAGATTTGCATGGCAGCAAAGAAAGAAAATCTGGAAAACGCACTGGAAATGCTTCGCACTTCCGCCGTGGAAGGCGCTGTATCCTACACATCAATCAAACAGGCGGTGCGAGAATTCAATCTGACGCAGAAGCAATTCGATTCCATTTGCGAAACGCTTCATGCCGAGCATATTAATATCGATTTCGAAGGCACGGAGGAAGATGTCCCGGAAACGGACGAAGCTGAGGAAACGGCTCTCTCGGATATCGAATCGGATCCGGATTTCTCCGGCATTTTCGATTCCGGCGAACCGAGCGAACCGGAAGAAACAGCCGATCTCGAAAAACTCGCCAATATCGTCATAGACGAAAACGACATCAAATACGATTCCGTCCGCATGTATCTGAAAGAAATCGGCAGCATCAAATTACTGGACAGCGAAGAAGAAATCCGTCTGGCGAAAGCCATCGAAGCCGGCAAAGCCGAAAATGCGACGCCGGAGCAAAAAGAAGAAGGCCGCCGTGCGCGCGGGAAATTGGCAGATGCGAACCTGCGTCTTGTCGTTTCCATCGCCAAAAAATATCGCGAACGCGGACTTCACATGCTCGATTTGGTTCAAGAAGGAAACATCGGACTCCTCAAAGCCGTCGATAAATTCGATTACCACAAAGGATACAAATTCAGTACCTACGCGACCTGGTGGATTCGCCAAGCCATCACGCGTTCGCTGGCCGACCAGGCGCGTACGATCCGCGTCCCCGTCCACATGGTCGAAAGCATCAATAAAATGAATCGTTTCGAGCGGAAAATCCAGCAGGAAATGGGACGCGACGCGACCGAAGAAGAGCTCGCCGCCGCCATGAAATGCACCATCGAAAAAATCCGCGAAATCAAGCAAGTCGCACTCGATTCGATTTCTTTGGAAACGCCGATCGGCGAAAAAGAAGATTCCGTCCTGGGCGATACGGTCGAAGACAAAAAAATCGCCGCCCCGGAAGACGAAGCGACGGCCAGCCTGCAAAATGAGCAAATCGCCAAACTTTTAGCGACCCTCACCGAGCGCGAACGCGGCATCATCGCCCTTCGCTTCGGTTTCGAAGACGGCATCCCACACACATTAGAAGAAGTCGGTCAGCAATACGGCGTCACCCGCGAACGCGTCCGCCAGATTGAAAAAAAGGCACTGGGAAAATTAAAACGCCCCGCCCAGTCTCTCATCAGCTGAAGCCGAACAAAAAAAATATATCCCGCTCTCCGTGAGCGGGATATATTGCATAAAGACGCCGCGTTTCCGCATATAAAAATTTTTAATAAGAGCCACCTTTCCCACCCCAAAATTTTATGTTATTATTGTGAATAGGAGATGTGTAAGAAAGCAAATAGGGGGGCATTCATGGAACTACGGTATCTGGATACTTTTATTTGCGCTGCCGAGCTCGGTAGTTTTTCTTTGGCGGCAAAACAAATGAATTATGCGCAATCGACCGTCACGACACAAATCGACAGCCTCGAAAAAGAGCTTTCGGTCAAATTATTCGACAGAAACGGGAAACGTGTGACCCTTTCAGGCGCCGGTCGCGATTTATTGCAATACGCATACCGTTTCCAGCAATTGCAAAATGATTTGCAACATCACTTCAACGGAAACGAGCATATTTCCGGCGAACTGCGCGTCGGACTCATCGAATCGCTCTGCGTTTCCAAATACATGAAAGGCATTGAGCAATTTTTGCAAAACTGCCCCGAAGTCAACCTCCGCATGATCGTCGGCACCGTCGCGGACATCAAAGAAAAACTCCACAAAGGCGAAATCGACATGGCATTCCTCTTTGATCGCCCTATCACGGAAGAAGATTTCGACACGCTGATTTCCATCCCGAAAAAAGTCCTTTTCATCACCTCTCCGGACGATGAAATTCTTGGCGAAAAAGAAATTACACTCTCGGATCTTTGCCATAAAGAATGGTTCCTGACAGAAACGGGTTGCAATTATCGCCGCGTCCTGGACGACACCCTCTCGGATCGCCGCCTCGTCATCAAGCGCCGACTCGAAATCGGCCAGACAAATCTCCTCATCGGCTACGTACAAAAAGGAATGGGCATCTCGCTGCTCCCCGAATTCACGCTGATGGAAGAGCTCCAAAAGAAAACCATCGTGGAAATACCCGTCAAAGATTGCAAAATCTCCATGGAACTCCAACTCCTCATCCACAAAAATCGCTGGCTCCCCGCCGCGGCCCGCGCCTTCTCCCATCACATGGGAGCGGCAATGAGACGATAAGGAAACGCAGTGCGCCTCACGGCGCACTTTTTTAATGCGAATGCGTTGATGCGCAAATGCGTTGATGCGCCTCAAGATGCACTTCGCGCATATTCCCGTTGTATTTTGTTTCGCCGGAATGGGGTAATGGGAAATGGGGAATAAAAAACCACCCATGACGCATTCTTAAGAGCGAGGAAACAGACAGCAGAGATTCCGG
>CAVHIJ010000103.1:0-4377 GCA_963635945.1 bacterium
GATAGGGTTGATGCGTTGATGCGCGGATGCGTTGATGCGTCGCAGGTGTCGCCTGTGGCGCATCAACCGTCATTCCGTCATCCTGAACTTGTTTCAGGATCTCTGCTGTCTGTATCCTCGCTGCTTTTCATCGGGCATGGGTGGTTTTCTATTTCCCATTCCCAATTTCTTTCCCCGCTTGTGGGCAAGCTCGCCGGCTCCCGGCTCTTTGCTTTGTGTTATAATGTCATATAAACTCATTTGGGAGGAAAGCATGAAAAAAGTTGTTGTCGCCATGTCGGGCGGCGTGGATTCCACACTGGTCGCTCGGCTTTTGCAAGAGGCCGGGTATGACGTCTGCGGCGCCACGATGCTGGTTTACGACGGGCAAGACGTGTCCGATGCGGAAAAGATGGCCGCTTTTCTCGGCATTCCGCATCGCGTGATGGATTGTCGCGAAATGTTTCAAAATATCGTGATTTCCGATTTCGTCAATTCCTACGCGCGCGGCATCACACCCAATCCTTGCATGATTTGTGATTTTCATATCAAATTCGGTGCCTTTTATGAAACGATGCGCGACGCCTTTGATGCCGATTATTTTGCGACGGGGCATTACGCCAGGATTGTCTACGATGAGATGCGCGGCCGCTTTGATGTGCGAAAAGGATTCGATTTGTCAAAAGACCAATCGTACATGATGTACCATCTAACGCAGGAGCAATTGTCGCACATTTTGTTTCCGCTCGGACGCACGGAGAAAAAGAATACGCGGAACATGGCGGAAGATCGCGGACTCCCCGTCGCACACAAAGCCGAGAGCCAGGACATCTGTTTCCTTTCGGCGGAGCGATCGTATACGGATTTTTTGGAGAAAAGGGCGCCCGACATTTTGAAACCGGGCGACATCGTCGATACAAATGGGCGAGTCCTCGGGCGGCATGCGGGGCTTTGTCGTTACACAATCGGGCAGCGAAAAGGCCTCGGCGTGCATGCCCCGTATCCGCTTTATGTCCTTTGCCTCGATGCCAAGAAAAATCGCGTCGTCGTCGGGAAGAACGAAGAGCTTTTCAAGACAGAGCTTGTGGCCGATCGTCTCGATTTCACCGACGGCGCGCCGCCTTCGGACCGTTTTTCGTGCGAGGCAAAAATTCGCTACGGCATTCGTACGGAGAAATGTGATGTGGAAATTGCCGGAAACCGCGCCCGCGTCACCTTTGCCGCTCCCCAGCGCGCCGTCACGCCCGGCCAATCGGTTGTTTTCTATGAGGGAGACAGATTGATCGGGGGAGGAACGATAATTGAGTGAAAAGTGAAGGGGAAAGAGGGAAGAGGCGCAGGTGCCCGCCGGCGACGATTCCTGTTTTATGCCGCCGGAGGCGGCGAGGCGCCAAAGGCGCCGATTACAACACAATTTGTCGGCGCAAGCCGACACCGCTTAAAGCCGTTACCCGTAAGCCGTCAGCTGTCGGCATTCGCACAAATGTCGCACTACACTGTTTACACATTAAGGAGTACAACCACCATGCCATCTACCTGGCTTTTGATTTTTCTGGCCCTCATGGGATCGAATATTTTGATCGGATTTTTGCCCTACTCGGTGATTATCCCCGGCATCATCCTCGTGAATCTTGCCGTGCTGGCCGTTTCCTATTTCATATTCCGCCGCGATCCCTTCGTGGATTTGCGCGCGAATATGCTTTTCATGCTGGGGCTCACCGTCATTAATATCATGACCGATCTGGGCATGATGAGTTACACCATGTCGTGGATCGCCTTCGGCGCGCTCCTCGTGTGGTCTTGGTCCGGAGGGGGGCGGAGCCGTTGAAAAGCGGAAACGAACGCACGGCCGATTTCATTTTGGCGGCCTCTTTTGTGCTGTGCCTTTTGGCGGTGCCTGTCTCGGATACGGCGGCCGGCGGGCTCCTTTTCCATACGGCGCTTGCGGCGACGGTCGGCGGTGCGGCCGATTGGTTCGCCGTGCATTCTCTTTTCCGGAAACCGCTCGGCATTCCTTTCCGCACGGAGCTCATCCCGAAAAGCCGCGACAAAATCATCACGATGGCGCGCGAGATGATGACAAAAGAACTTTTTACGCCGCCCCGCCTCTATCACATGCTGAAAGCGCATTCGCCCTCTGCCGGCGCAGACATATGGCTTTCGGAGCATGGTGATGAGGTGCGGGCGCTTTTTGCGTGCGCGGCTCGGATGTGGCTCGCATCATCCGCCATGAAAGAATTGGCCAAAGCGGGGGAGGAAACCGTGGAAACGGCGATACGGCGCGAAGATTGGGCGCTCTTGGTATCGCACACCCTTTGCGAAAAAGAAAAAGAAATTATCACCCGTCCGCTCTTTTCTTCCGCCGGACGCGCGGCGCGGGATTTTTTGCGGGATACTTTGACCGATGATGCCGTCCGCGGCGTGTATGAAAAAGCATGGGACACCTACGAAAAAGGTGGGCACGGCCGCGCGATGCTGCGCTCCCTTTTGGCATCTCAGCTCGGTCTTACCGATGAAAAGGCCGTGAGCCTCATTCAGGAAAAAGCGATGCAATTTGCCTCCGATTTCGAAAATCCCGAAAGCGCCGTTTCCCGAAAAATGTGCGAAGCGTATAAAAACTTCGCAACGCGCTTGGCTGAAGATGAAGCGTTCCGCGCAAAAGCCAACAAAACAATCTCCGCCGCCGTCCTTGCCTTTTGGAAGGAACGGGGACGCGAGATTCTTTCTCAAAAATGGGACGAAAAGAAAGAAGATATCGCCCTACAAATCGCGGATGCCTTGCTTTCACGTCTTTCAGAGTCTTTCCGAAATCCGGAGACGAGGCGCAAGGCCGATCGTTGGATATTGCTGCAAATTTTTCCGTTCCTGCCGCTGGTTTCCAAAGCTGTCGGAGACTTTGCCGCCGGTGCCATTTCCGCCTATTCCGGCCGCGACATGGCCGAAATCGCCGAGCGCGGCGTGTGGCATGACCTTCAAATGATTCGCATCAACGGCTCCCTGATCGGCGCGCTCTTGGGCGGCGTTTCCTATCTGGCCTTTTATGTCACGACGGGAGGTGGCCTATGAATCGCATGAAAATCGCCGATAGCCTCTTTGCCATCTCTGCCGTCCTCTTTGCGCTCGCCTTTTCGTACCGGGTGACGCACGAGACGACCGCGGCCTCCGTGCTCTATTTCCTCACGCAATCTGCCTTCATCGGCTGCGCGGCCGATTGGTTTGCCGTGAGTGCTCTCTTCCGGAAACCGCTCGGATTTCCTTTTCACACCGCACTTATCCCACGCCATCGCGGCCGCATCATTGCCGGCATTCGCCGCATGACCGAAGAAAAACTTTTGCGCCCCGCGCTGTGGGATGCTCTTTTTGAAACATTTTCCGTCTCGCGCTGGCTGTCCGACTATGCGGAAACGAAAACGGGATGCGAGGCCGTGCAGCGTATCGCCGAAGACGTGAAAAACGCCGCAAAAGAGTACGCAAAACATCATGCGGACGAATGGGGAGAAAGCGCCGCACGCGGCGTTTCCGGTCAGGCGGAAATGATGGTCCGCCGGCTCCCCTCCCTTTTGACGGAACCGGAACGCACCGAAAAACGCCTTGCCGAGCTGCTTGCCGCCGCCGCAAAATTTTCGGAAACCGATGACGCACATCGCCGCACCGCTCGTGCGCTCCGTGATTTCACCGAGACACAAAAAGGAAATCCCTTGGTCGCCATGGCCATTTCCATGGGAGAGGCGATGGGACTCATTGATTACGACGACATGGCGCGCGCTCTTTGCCAAGCCGCCCGCGAAAAAATACAAGCGTGGCAAGAGGCCGATTCCGCCGAATTCCAAAAAATTTCCGCTCGTTTTGGAAACGCACTTGCCGCGAGCCTTCGCTCCCAAGCGAGTGAAGATGCCCTTCGCACGCTTTCCGTTTCCTTCATCGAGCATCTGAATGTCTGCGAAAAAGTCGGCCGGATGGCGAAAGACATTTTTGCGGACGAAGAAAATATCGGGAATGCGTATCGCCGGGCGGCGTCGCAGACCATTTCCGAATTTTTGAGAAATGAAGAAACGTCGCGCGCCCTCGATGCAGCCGCCCGCGATTTACTCATCTCCTGCGGCCGCCGCGAGCATCGACTCATGGGCGAAACGGTCGAAACCGTCCTTTCCGGTTACGACGAAACCCGCTTGAATCGCTTCATCTACACCCGCACGGAAGATGAGCTCGGCTGGATCCGCATCAACGGAGCGATAGTGGCGACGCTGGCAGGAGGGATCGTCTATGCCGTGCTGCTTTTGGCGAGATAAAAAATGCGCGAAGCGCCGCCTGATCGCATCAACGCATTAACGCGTCAACGCATGACGCATTAACCTTTTTGCCTCATGCCCGTTTCTCCGATGTGGTACTGAGTGTAAT
>CAVHIJ010000104.1:0-4356 GCA_963635945.1 bacterium
GTGGATGATGAAATATTTGGAAACGCCGTATGTTCTGGCGCTTCTGGAAATATCATGGATGTCATAATTGGTAAGTGCCGTGGTGACGACGTCCATGTGTTTATTGTAGATGGGGTAGTGAATGAGCCCGATGTAGCAATTGGCCATGGTGTTGTTTCCTATTTCGTTTCTTCGGCTCGGATTTCCGCCAGGAGCTTCTCATCCTCTTTCGAAAGGGTGAGTTTTCCGAGGAGGTCGGGGCGGACGGCAAGGGTCCTTTTTAGCGCTTCTTTTCGGCGCCAGCGTGCGATATTGGCGTGGTGGCCGGAGAGGAGGATTTCGGGGACTTTCATGCCGCGATAGTCGGCCGGTTTCGTGTATTGGGGGTATTCGAGGATGGGCTCGTAGAAGGAATCGGATACGGCGCTTCCCGTGTCGCCTAAGACCCCCGGTATCATGCGCGCGACGGCATCCGTCACGATCATGGCACCGAGTTCGCCTCCGGTGAGGACGTAGTCGCCGACGGAAAGGAGTTCATCGGCGAGATTCGTTTCCACACGGTGATCGACGCCTTCGTAATGGCCGCAAATGAGGACGAGGTGATCATAATCGCGGTAGAGCGATTTGGCTTTGTCCTGCGTGAAGGTCGGGCCTGCCGGTGAGAGCAGAATGACGCGGCTTTTTTCCGATTTTTCGGGCAGCACGGCTTTGCACGCTTCAAAGAGCGGCCCGCATTGCATGAGCATGCCGGCTCCGCCGCCGTATATCGTATCGTCCACGTGACGGTGACGATTGCGGGCGAAATCGCGCGGATTGGTGACGGAAAGCGTGAGAAGCCCCGCGGCCCTTGCGCGCCCGATGATGCTGTGTGCAAAGAAGGCCTCGATGAATTCGGGAAAGAGGGAAAGGATGTCAATTTTCATGGATGATGATTCCTTTCTGCACTCTGCACTTTGCACTTTATTATTATTCCCACTCCAATAGGTGCACGGTCATGGTGTGCGTTTCCAAATCGACGCCTTTGATGCAATCTGCTATGGCGGGGATGAGAATTTCTTCCCCGTCTTTCGTTTCCACGGCATAGACGTCATTGGCGCCCGTTTCCATAATTTCCGTAAGGATTCCGACGGGGGTGCCGTCTTCTTCGGAAACGGAAAGGCCCAGGAGCTGAAAGAAGTAATATTCGCCTTTCGCAAGGCGCGGAAAATCGCCCTCCGGAAGGAAGACTTTCTTTCCGATGAGGGCTTCGGCCGCATTTCTGTCGTCACACCCTTCGAGGTGAAGGATGTAGATGTTTTTGTGCGGCTTGGCGAATAGGAGTTTCCGCGGCGCGCCGCCCACATAGATGCGGGATAGTTTCCGCAATATGTCCGGGCGCTCGATCGAGGGCTTTATACGCAAATCACCCCGCACGCCATGCGGGGCGACAAGGGTGCCGATTTCGATCGTGGAATCGGATACTTTCTTATTCACGGAAAGCGATAATTTTTCCGTCTTCGACGAGAATTTCGCCGCCGCGCACATCATTCAAATCATCTCCGATGTGAAGTGTCACGAGGCGATTGATCGGTCCGCGCGGAAGTTCGGCTCCGATGACCAGTCTTTCGAGCTGTTCTTTATCGGAGGTGATTTTTTCCTTCGCTTCGAGGATCTGCGCTTTCTGCGCTTCAATCTGAGCGCGCAGCTGTGCCACGCCGCCCATATTGATTTTGGCCTGCTCTGCCAATTTGGCGTTTCCTTCGCTTTCGATCTGTGCCAGGTCGTGTTCGATGGCATCCAGATTCTGTTGCATTTCGGCCAAAAGGCGTGTCTTCAGAGCCTCCGTCAATTTCGATTTGAGCATGACGGGGACGAGTACGGTCATTTCATCCATATTGTCCTTCTTTCGATGCGGGTTTCGCGCATCACATAATATCGACGGCGACTTTCAGATCTTTACGAAGCGCGCCGGCTTTGACGACGGCACGGATCGCATTGGCGATGCGGCCTTGGCGGCCGATGACTTTTCCCATGTCTTCGGGGGCTACGCGTACCCGGTAAATTTCCAGGTTCCCCTTTTGGACGACGGAAACGGTCACGGCTTCCGGGTTTCTTACCAGGGATTTGACAATCCAGCAAACGAGTTCTTCCATGGTTTGTTCCTCCGTTATTTCTTGGATTCTGCAAACTTGGCCAGGACGCCGTTTTTGCGAAGGATGCTGCGAACGGTATCGGTCGGCTGCGCACCTTTCTTCATCCAATCGATTACTTTTTCGTCATCGATTTTGACCGGTGCTTCCGCTTTGGTCGGATCGTACCAACCGACGGTGTCTACCGGTGCGCCGCTTCTGGCCGCGCGTGCGTCGATAACGACGATGCGGTAGAACGGTGCTTTTTTCGCGCCCATACGGGTCAAACGGATTTTTAACATGACATTCACCTCCTTGAATTGATATCGGTTTCAGAATTTAGGTAAACCGGGGAAATTGAATCCCCGCGGGGCTTTCATATTTTTGCCTTTCATTTTTTTCATTTGTTTGCGCATTTCGGTAAATTGTTTCATCAGGCGGTTCACTTCTTGGACGCGTGTGCCGCTTCCGGCTGCGATGCGTTTTCGACGGCTGCCGTTTAAAATGTCCGGGTTTCTTCGCTCGGCCGGGGTCATGGCGCAGATGATGGCTTCGAGATGTTTCATTTCTTTGCTTTCGAAATCGATATCTTTCAGCTGATCTTTGTATTTCCCCATGCCGGGAATCATGCCGAGGACGCTTTGCATGGAGCCGAGTCGTTTCATTTGGTGCATTTGTTTCAGGAAATCATCTAAGGTGAAATCGCCTTTTTTGAGCTTTTGCACGGCCTCATTCATGCTGTCTTTGTCGAGGTTTCGTTCGGCTTGCTCAAAGAGGGATTGCAAATCGCCCAAGTCGAGAATGCGTCCGGCCATGCGGTCGGGGTAGAAATCTTCAAGGCCGCCGTCTAATTTTTCGGAAACGCCGATGAGCTTGATCGGTTTTCCCGTGACAGTCTTGATGGAAAGCGCTGCACCGCCTCTGGCGTCACCGTCCATTTTCGTGAGAATCGTGCCGTCGATGCCGAGATTTTCGTCGAAGGCTTTGGCGGTCGTGACGGCGTCCTGCCCCGTCATGGAGTCGAGGACGAGAAGAATTTCGTGAGGATGCACGGCGCTTTTGATATCGCGGAGCTCCTGCATGAGCTTTTCGTCGATGGTAAGACGGCCGGCGGTATCGATGATGATGATATCTTTATTGTAGGTTTTGGCGTATTCCGTCGCGCTTTCGGCAATGTGCACGGGGCTTTCGCCTTCGGTCATTTTGTAAACGGGGACGCCCGTCTGCTCGCCTAAAACTTCGAGCTGCTTAATGGCGGCGGGACGGTAGACGTCGCCGGCGACCAAGAGCGGCCGATGGCCTTTTTTCTTCAGCATGAGCGCCAGTTTCCCTGCCGTCGTCGTTTTGCCGGCGCCCTGGAGACCGACCAGCATCAAAATTGTCGTGCCGGAGGGGGAAATCGTGATTTTGCTCTGCGTGCCGCCCAGAAGTTCGGTCAGCTCATCGCGGACGATTTTGATGACCGTCTGATCCGGCTTCAAAGACCCGAAGACTTCTTCGCCGACGGCTTTTTCGCGGACGCTTGCGATGAAATCTTTGGCGACTTTGAAATTGACGTCCGCTTCCAAAAGTGCTCGGCGCACTTCGCGGAGAGCCGCATCGATATCACTTTCGGAAAGTTTGCCCTTGCCGCGCAAATCTTTGAATGCGCTTTGGAGCTTATCGCCCAAATTTTCAAATGCCATGATTTCGCCTCCTTTGCGTCAATCCGTTTCTTTCAAAATATCGTGTGCCTCTTTTTGTCGCTCTTCCGGAATGAGGGAGAGCAAGGCGGAAACTTTGCGCGCTTCTTTTTTTTGCGCCGCGGCCAGGCCGAGTTTCTTCTCAAAAAAAAGAAGCTGCTCTTCGCCGCGCGCCATCGCGTCGTGCACCGCCTGCCGCGAAATGCCGCGCAGCTCGGCGATTTCGGCCAGCGTGAGATTTTCATTGTAGTACAAATCCAAGTATTCGCGCTGCCGATCCGTCAAAAGCGCACCGTAACAATCGAGGAGCGCACCCTTTTCGACAATATTTTCCAGAGACATCGTATCACCTACGGCGCTCATTATAACGGAGATTTTTGAAACTGTCAAGGGATGAGGCTTTACATAGCGCAAAGAAAATATGTGCCGCTTGGCTTATTTTGATATTTTTCTAAGAGACGAAAGACTTTTAATTGGTGTCGCTTCGTGACGATTTTTGTAAAAGGGAAGAGTGAAGGGGAAAGAGGGAAGAGGCGCAGGTGCCCGCCGGCGACGAACCTGTTTTAAGCCGGCGGAGCCGGCAAGGC
>CAVHIJ010000105.1:0-4280 GCA_963635945.1 bacterium
TGTATAAATATGCCGCAAAATCAGATTCTTCGATTTAATCAGTGGTTCCTTAAGGAAACAAAGGCACGCGCGCTCAAAGTGTCCCCTTGACGTATTTCTTTTCGATCTGCCAAAGACGCGCGCAGAGGAGAAGCGCCGCCGCGGAGACACCGACGTCGAGCCCCAGCCAATAAGACGCCGCGCCGAAGCCGAATAAGCGATCCGCCGCAAGCCCCACCGGAAAACACACGCACCAATAAGCAATCATCATGAGCACCGACGGCACTTTCGCATCTTTATATCCGCGCAAAATACCCTGAATCGGCGCACCGATCGCATCGAAACATTGCCACGCCGCAGCGAACATCAAAAAGACGCATACAGCATCTGCCACATCGCCATCCGTCGTGTAAAGACCGGCGATATACGTCCGAAGCAAAATCGTCGCCAGAGAAGAAAGCGCCGCCAAGACCAAAGCCGACGCAATCCCCACGCGGCGGAACACTTTCGCATTTTCAAAACGCCCCGCCCCCACTTCCACACCGATTACAATCGTAAGCGCCATGGAAAAAGAAAGCGGCAGCGTATACGTCGCGCCGGAAAAATTCATCGCCGCCTGATGCGCCGCCAGCATCGTCGTCCCGAAAGGCGCGATAAAAATGACGATAAACCCGAAAAGACTCGACTCCATAAACATCGCCGCCGCATTCGGAATCCCGATCCTCAAATATTCCTTCCACACAGCGCCGCGCGTCCGCCACGTGGAAAAAATTTCCTTCCCGCGAAACATCGGTTCCTTTCGCACAATCCATAGAAACATCACATACAGCGACGCATAGGTCATGACCGTCGCAATCCCCGCGCCGATCCCGCCCAGCCGCGGCGCGCCGAAGTTTCCGAAAATAAAAATGTAATTCAAAATCGCATCAATCGGAAGTGCCAGCAAAAAGAGACGCATGGAAATTTTCGTCCCGCCCACCGTATCCGTGAGCGAACGCAGCACCATCACCTGCGCCTCAAAAAAAGCACACACCACCATGCAAAGCATGTAATAATAAGCGACATGCGCCACCTCCGGCGCCGGCTGCATACTTTCCATCACCGAATCCATACAGCCATAGAAAAGGAGGATAAAGAAAATAAAAATCAAGACACCCAAAAACATTCCCGTCCGAATCACTTCGGGGATATCTTCCGGCCGCTTTTTCCCCAAAAGCTGCGCCGCCATCGGTGTCGCCGCGGACATCACGCCGATCGTCGAAATGAGAATAGGCAGAAACAAACCCGCACCGACGGAAACGCCCGCCAAATCCGTAGCTCCCGCGTGGCCGGCCATCGTCGTATCGACAAAATTCATGCCCACCGTCGAAAATTGCGCCACCAAAATCGGTCCCACCACGGAAACCAACTTGCGAAATGCTTTTTTCGCTTCCATCCGCATCCCCCTCTCCTTTCCGTTTTCATCTTACACGAAAAACGAAAATATTTCAAAAATCGACCGTTTCCGCCTCCGTTTCCTTGACATTTTTCCTTGTAATTCATACAATATAGTATATAAAAACCACCCCAAACATAAACGAATTGATATAAATAATAACAATGGGGAAAACGGAAAAAAGGAAGAAAAACAAGCGAGGAAGACATCATGAAACCCACATTGCTCACTTTGGAATATTTCCTGAAATGTGCGGAAACGCAGCACCTGACGCGCGCGGCCGCCGAGCTTCGCGTCTCGCAGCCGTCCCTCACACGCACCATCAAATCACTCGAAAAAGAGCTCGATGCCCCCCTATTTCAAAAACGCGGCCGCAACATCGTCCTCACGCGCTACGGCGAAATTTTGAAACTTCACACCGAGCATGTCCTGGCGGAGCTTTCTCTTGCGGAAAAAGAAATCCGAGAGGCCAAAGGCACGGATGAGCCGGTCGTCCGCCTCTCGCTCCGCTCCGCATCGCACCTCATCCCCGGTTTCATCATGGATTTCCAAAAAAATTATCCGAATATCCATTTGGAAATTTTGATGGAAAAGACGGATCACACAATGGGCGGCCATTCCGATGTGGATTTGCAGCTGTATTCGGCCATTCAGCCGGTCAACACGGAAAATGCACACACACTTTTGGAAGAGGATATTCTTCTCGCCGTGCCGAAAACGGATCCGCGTGCCAATGCGCGCACCGTCTATCTGAAAGATTTCGCCGACGATCCCTTCGTCCTTCTGCAAATGGGAAAAAGTCTGCGCACCATTACGGACGTCTATTGCCACACGGCCGGTTTTGCGCCGAAAGTATCGCTCGAAAGCGACAATCCGCAGACCATCCGCGCATTCATTCGCGCCGGTTTCGGCATTTCCTTCGTCCCACAAATCACCTGGAGCGGCATGCAGAAAGAAAATATCGCCCTCATCCCCATCGCGTCCCCCGTCTGCCACCGCTGCCTCATTCTTTCGTGGCATCCGGACATCGAAAATAATCCGGGCGCAGTGCTTCTGCGCGATTATATCATCCAAAATTTCGCGGCCTACGCATACGGGAAAGTGAAATAGGAAACACTTTACAGATCCGCCGCGGCGTGCTATAATGCTTTTCGTTATGGGGCCGTAGCTCAGCTGGGAGAGCGCCTGCTTCGCATGCAGGAGGTCAAGAGTTCGATCCTCTCCGGCTCCACCATATGACATACAAGCCTTGAGAAGTCATTCACTTTTCAAGGCTTTTTATGCGTGGATGCGCGGATGCTGACAGCTTACGGCTGACGGCTAACGGCTGACGGTTTTAAGATGTGTGCGCTTTGCGCACGATTTTTATAACGCCGGTGTCGCTACGCTTATCGGCTTGGCCGCGCGCAGCGCAAGGCGCCTTGGCGCCGATTATAAAAATGCCGCGCAGCCGGCGCCTTTCCCCTTTCCCCTTCCCTCTTCTCTCTTTCCTCTTTCCCCGTGCCTTTCTCAGTGCAGAGAAAATACAGGAAATACAAAAGGCGGCCGATGGCCGCCTTTTTGCGTGATAGATAGGAAATCAGAAGCTGAATTCCGCACCGATGAGGAAATGGAAACCTTGTGCAGGATAAGTGTAACTGCCGCCGCCGGTGACACCCGCACTTTCCGCATAGGCTTTATTGAAGAGGTTGTACCCTTTCGCATAGAAGGAGAGATTATCCGTAGCCTTGTAGTTCGCGGACATATCCATCGTGATATAGCTGCTGTCCACGTATGAGGAGGAATCGGCACCGCTGCCGCCGCGCAGAAAGGCATTCACATTCCACTTGTTATTGTGGAAACGGACGCCGAAACGATACATATTGGGGATATAATTGCCGTCACGCACATAACCCGCATTATTCTTATTATTTCTTACGCGAACATAGCTGTAAGACGCTTCCAAATCCCAGTTTTCAGTCAGCTTGTGATTGACGCTCAATTCAAAGCCGCGTTTCTTTTGTTTTTCTATGTTATAAGCATACCAATCGGAATACATATTGGATGGATCTTCGGCAGCCCACGCAATTGCATCTTTCAAATCGCTCTGGAAGTAGCTGACATTGACTTCGGTATTCTTTGCGATTTTCGCACCGTAGCCGAGAGTCCAAGTATCGCCCTTTTCCGGTTTCAAATCGGGATTGCCATACATACCGTAGGTATTATAATACAAATCATCAAGGGTCGGTGCCTTGAATACCTGTCCCCAATTGAAGTAGACGTGGCTGTTGGCATCGAGCTTTTTATTGAGACCCGCACTCCAGGTCGTCTTGCCGCCGGCCGTGCTGTGGTGATCATAGCGTACACCGGCATTCAACGTCCACGAAGGCAGGAATTCCCACTGATCATTGATAAAAATAGCTTTAGTATTAATGCTGCGGTTATATTTGGCTGCATAATTTCTGCCGTCATTCGAAGCCTTCGCATGTCTGTAGGAAACTCCCACGACCAATTTGTTGTTGGAGCCTGTAGTCAGTACCTGCTGTGCTTCAAAACCGACATCCGTTTCATCAATCGTACTGGAGCTCGTATATTTATATTTATTCCGATACAACTGCAAATACCCTTCGTCACCGTCTTTCAACGTCCAGTTATACCGCAGCCCCAAATTGTCGGTCTTCTTTTCAGACAGGGTTGTATTCCAAGCCCACGGAACATTGCCTTTCGTCTTGCTGTGATCATAAGTAAATTCCAAATTGCTGCGAGCACTCAAGTCCTGCGTAACTTTCAAAGAAACCTTTTCGTTATCGTAATCGGAATCTGTATACCAACGCTTGGTGTCACCACTTGCCGCATCTTTATACTTGAAATATCCCTGTTTATACTT
>CAVHIJ010000106.1:0-4184 GCA_963635945.1 bacterium
CCCCCCCCCCCCCCCCCCCCGCCCCGACGTCAAGAAGAATTTTTCTATAGCGGCTCTAGAGATTTTTTATAGCGGCACTTACGGTGTCTAATGGAGCGGGACGTTGTAGAGACACACCCTCTCTCGAAAAAGGATTTTCCCCTATAAGACAGAGTTTCCATAGTGCCTGACCTCTCCACCGCTTACGCGGTCCCCCTCCCCTTTCAGGGGAGCCGAGATGCAGGGGCGCTTCGCGAATTTTTTATGCCGACAAAGCCGGCGAGCGAGCAAAGCGAGCGATTATAACATAATATACGCGGAGCGCATCCTGCCCTCATATCTTTTCACTCATATCTCATACCTTTTATAACAAGAATCGTCGCCTCAAGGCGGCACCTCTTAAAGCCGTCGGTCGTAAGCCGTTTGCCGTCGACAAGGCGCCGAGGCGCATTAAACTGAGCATGCAAAAAAGACTGTGGCACATTTTGTCACAGTCTTTTTCTCGTGATTCATTTTATTTCCGATTGATAATGGTAATTCTCCCCTGTCCTCTCGGATTTTCGTAACCTTTTCCGATGGTGCCTTTGCGGGCTTTGATGAAGGCGCGGAGAACTTCGAGGTCGGAGACGTCTTCGTCGCGAAGGAGGATCGAGTCTTGGAACATGTTCATGCCGTCGCCGCCGAATTTGAAAATGTACGCGTTTCCGCAAGCGCGGTAATCACCGGAAAGATCCAGTGGCACCCCGCCCACTTTCACGTCTTTCACGCGATATTCTCCCGTGACGCCTGCGAAGTTTCCTTTATCGTCGACTTGGACGGAGGACGGGACGGAGGCATCGATCGTGTATGTGAGGCCGGATACTTGGAAGAAACCGCCGTTTTCTTCGGGGAAGGAAGCGGCACCCATTTCAAGCGCGTCTAAAATCTGCTGCCCGGAGACTTCGCGAAGCGCCATCATATTTCCGAAGGGGAAAATAGTCAAAATCGATTGATTGGTAAGCGTGCCTTTCGGAAGGGTATCGCGCATGCAGCCGCCATTCATCAAAGCGACATCGGCGTGATAATATTCACGCACGGCATCCGATACCATATCGCCCAAATTAGTTTCCGCATAACGGACGACGCGTTCGCCCCCGATTGAATCGGTGAAATCGACGGTGGATTTCCCAATCACGACGGAGAGATGTTTTTGGATTCTCTTGTCGGCAAGCGCGAGCACTTTTGCAACTTTCGGCTCTTCTTTCGTGCCGGGAAGCTTGTGCAAAAGCTCGGCCGCAACGGTCCCGTCATCTTTCAGAATAATTTGTCCGACGGCTTTGAGCTTGGTGCCGGTCTGCTGCACGTAAATCGGTTTCCCGTCGGCATTGGGAATTTGTTTCGTAAATTGTTCGTGGGAATGGCCGTCGATCACGGCGTCAATCCCGCGCGTATTTTTTGTGACGGCTTCGCTGCTCCAGACGGGAATGGTGCCGTTTTGGCCGAGATGTCCCAAAAGGATGACGAAATCGGCGCCTTCTTTGCGCGCGGCGTCCACTTGCGTTTGCACGGCATCATAAAGAAGTTTCCCCGTTTCATCTTCTTTGAAACCGTAAATATATTCGCCCGCATCGTTTTTGAAATGAGCGGGATTGGAGGAAACGAGTGTCTCCGGTGTGGTGACGCCGACAAAGGCGATTGTTTTTCCGTCCGCTTTCACGATTTTATACGGTTTGAAAACGAGCTCGCCCGTGCGTGTATCGGTGAAATTGCTGCTGTAATAGCCGCATTTCAGATATTTGGACAGTTCGAGGAAATTGCCCATGCCGTAATCGAATTCATGATTGCCGGGGATGGCGAAATCGTAATCGGCGACATTCATAAGCTCGATGAGATCAACGCCGTTTGAAAGTTTCCCAATGGGTTCTCCCTGAATGAAATCGCCGTCGTCGACGAGAAATACGGCCGGATATTTCTTTTGCAAATCTTTTTTGTATTGTGCAACGCGTGCGATGCCGATATTTTTCCCGACGCCGCAATGGACGTCATTGGTGTGAATGACGGCGACGTCCGCCCATGCCGCGCCGGTCACGGTGCAGGCGAGCATGGCCGCAAGCGCGAGTTTCTTCGAAAGTTTCATAGCCGCTCTCTTTCTTTAAAATTTTCCACCGCCGCCGCCGTGGCTGCCATCGGAAGCGCTGTGGCCGTTGTTGTTGTTTTTCGGTTTGCGTCGACGCGAAACGGTGGTGTAAAGATAGGTGTCGTCGCTATCGGTCAGCTTGAAGCTGTCGCGATCGAGATAGGCGGAGGCTTCGGGCTCGGGATAGACATTGCTCATGGATTTAATGAGCCCGGTGCGCACGCCCATCCCGGCCAAAGCCGCCAAAATCAGTGCGACGACGAGTGCGAAGGGACTGAACTCAGCCGAAGGGTCGTAGGCTTCGCCTTCCTTCTCATAATAGGTGAGCATTTCATCGGCACGCAGAGCGAAATTTTTGAAACCTTCCGCATATTTATCTTCACCGAAGGATGGCAGGAAACTTTCGGAGAGGTAGTCGATGCCTTCGCCGTCGATGATTTTCTGCCGCATGGTATTGTCGGTGGAAATGTACCAATCGCGCTCGGCCATGGAGAGGACGAGGACGAGGTTTCCGGCTTTGCCGTCGGTGTACGCACGGTCGAGGACTTGATTGGCAAATTGTCCCACGTCGCCGTTTACGCCTTTCACGGTGACGACGCCGATGCGGACATGATGTTTCTTTTCCACTTCGCGAAGTGCATTGGAAATTTCCTGCTGCTCCGTCTTTTGCAAAAGGCCGGCGCCGTCCATGAGGGAGGGCGTGGCAGCCATTGCCTGCGGGCCGAAAAAGAAGGCAAAGAATGCGAAGAGAACGGTCATGATTTTCGTGAACAGTTTCATATCTCTTCCCTCCTTTAGCCCAGAAATGCTTTGACGACGAAGTAGAGGATCGGCGTCAGGATGCCGGTGACGGCCCCCATGTACATGAATGATTTTTTATTGTCGTAGGGAAGGGAGCCGACGACTTTGCCGGTCTGCCCGTTCATCATGAAGGTGTAGGGTTTGCCTTCGTAACGCGTGGTCAAAATCCAGACGGGCGCCATCGCATAGTAGACGTTTCCGCCGTCTTTTTCGACGAAATGTTCCTTGCAATCGCAGGTCTGGTAGCCGGTGACGGTCTCTTCCAGGACGCCGATAGCACTTTTTTCGACGCGTTCATCGGCGCGCGGTACGGACGAATCCGCATCCACATCATATTTATCGGCAAGATACCCGGTGAAATAGGCGGCCGAGAAGGGCACCATTTCATTGTAATCGAAGGGCTCGATGCTTTCCATGTAGGTGTCGTCCATTTTCGTGGAGCCGTCCACCGGGATTTTGAAGAAACGCATTTCGCCGGATCTGTCGCATTGATAGAAGGAGGTCGATGTAATGACTTCTTCGGATGTTTCCGTCACGACGGAATTGGTCGCGCGGAATTCGGCGCCCGCTTTGACGGCCGAATCGAAAAGCCAGAAGGGTACATACATCGGCTGAATGTCTTCCACGCGGTTATTCGCCGTGAATGCGGCGGGAAGGAGCCGTTTTCCTTCGTAGAATTTTTTAAGCGCCGCGACGGCATCTTCTTTTGTTTTCTTGAAAGGAATGACGTAGTCCGGTTTCATCACGCCTTCAAATTTCGCGGGGATCATCGTCGGATTGCCGCAATAGCAGCATTCTGTCGCCATCGTATTTTCATCGCTGACGATTTCGGCGCCGCAAGACGAGCAGGTGACGACTTTCATCATCGCCGCTTCTTCTTCGCTCCACGCGCCGCCGGCGGCCGCCGTATTCCATTTGGCCTCTTTCGCTTTTTCGGCCGCGACTGCTTTTTCCTGAGCTTTGGCAAAGAGCGCTTCAATGGTCGCGACGTCGAATTCCGTATCGCAATACGGGCACACGACTTTGGAAACGCCGGGCGCAAAATCCAGAGGCCCGCCGCAATTGGGACATTTATAACTGACGGAAGTATCTGCCATGGTCTCACCTCGTTTGATTGTGAAATAATATTAGATGGGAAAGGGTGAATGGTGAATGGGAAAGGGGGCGTGCTCGGCTTCATGCACCATTTGTGCGCGAGACTGTCAGACTGTCAGACTGTCAGACTATCAGACTGTCAGACTATCAGACTATCAGACTATCAGACTATCAGACTATCAGACTATCAGAC
>CAVHIJ010000107.1:0-4133 GCA_963635945.1 bacterium
TTTCATCAAAACTCACCCAACACTATGTTTACAAGTGGGAGAGGTGTTTGCAGAATGCGCGCGCAAGCATTGGCGCTTCTGCGAAACCCTCTCACTTGTCTGTTGCAATAAACTGTATCATCTCTCTTTTATATAGAGTTGATACAGCTTTTGATACAGCTTACGCAAGCGTATCCGCCCACCGAATGATTCCGCTTCCGTTTCCGACGGTATATGTCGGTTTGCCCTCGTTTAGAGTTTTCATATATCTCTTCGCTGTTGGTACGCTCACTCCGACTTCGTCGGCCATATCCTGCTGCGTCACCTTATCGCCGGCATTGAGATGCCGTTCCAGCTTTTCGCGGAATTGGTCTATACGGTCGTTCTTATTCGCCGTCTGTGTATTGTTTCCTTTGATACGGTTCCCCTCCAGGCTCCCCTCCGTCTTTTCCGGGTCGAGCGCATCGTCGAATTCATGAATCGGATACCGGAACCGTACGGCGAAATCGCCCGCATCGGGGAATTCACGGAGAACCGTTGTAATAGAGAAAGCCGGATCGGGATCGGCCGTTTTCTCATCTTCGGAAAGCTCAATCGGCGTCATGTCCAAAATGGCGTCCGCGTCACGGGCGAAGACTCCGCTGCCGCTGCCACGGTCTGTCGCCTTCTTCATGCCCTGTGCGCCTTTGCTGTGATGATGACAGTACACCACCGCCGCGCCCGTATTCTCGCAAAGAAAATCCATATACGCACCGAAACGGGCGATATCCTCTGCGCTGTTCTCATCCCCGAGAAGCACCTTATATATCGGGTCGATAATGACAAGCGTATAATCCTGCTCCGATAAGCGCCGTTTCAAAATCGGCGCGAGCGTCTGAAGCGGCGTCACCTTGCCGCGAAGATTCCAGACGGAAATATTATCGGCCGCCAATTCTCGTATATCCGGGGTTTTCTCTTCGAGATTTTCGTAGATATCCTCAAAACGATGCGCGAGCGACCGCGGGTCGATCTCCAGATTGATATACAGCACCTTACCCTTGCGGCATTGCCATTTCAGCCAAGGCCGCCCCGATGCGACGGCGATCGCCATCTGTATCAGTAAGAAACTTTTACCCGCCTTACTGGGCCCGGTCAAAATCATTTTATGTCCCATTCGGAGAAGCCCGTCGACACATGACGGCGCGTAGGGCGGAATATCTTTCAAGATTTCCGCCATCGATTCGAACGGCGGTAAATCGTCATTGACTTCGTTCAAATACTCGAGCCACTTATCCCAGTTCTCCGCTCCCGTGTTCGTATCAATCAGAAATTGCGGGACGCCGTTTCTGGTATACCCCGGAAGCCGTGTGAGGCGTGCGGGATTTTTATTTTGTGTGTCGACCTTGAAACCGTTTTTATTGCAGATTTCATAAAGTTTTGACACGCGCTCCCGGTATTCTTTGGCGCTGTCTGCGTCCACCTTGACCACCGCATGCACCGATTTTCCGCCCGAATACACAATCGCCGCGCACGGCAGATTCATCTTGCGTATCATGGCGAGCTGTTTATCAAGTGGCATGTCGTCACTTTCGACAAGCGCATAGCGGAAGTCCGTCACGTTGATATTTTTGCGGCCTTCGCCGTCGAGCGGATTGATAATCACCCATGCGCCCGCTGCGTCATTTGTCGGCTTCCCCCGGAACGCTAATTCCAAATTGTCCGGATACCGTTTCAAATCGGCCAGGATATCCTTCAAAGTACGCGCATTTTCGTCTTGCAACGGGAAAAAACGTCCGTCCTCTTCGCGGTATCCCGTATGCAGCGTGGCGCCGATGTGCTCATCCGGGCGGAAAAGTGCCTTGAGGTAATCGATGACATCGGCGATATTATCCCAATTTTCCACATCGGGGATTTGGAATGCTTCCGGCTCAATATCATGCACATCTACACCCGGAATGAGATCGGCATCCGTGAATGTCATATTGAAAATATTCAGCTTTTCCGCTTTCTTCCATCCGCCGGCTTTAGCCATTTGTGTGATCGTGGCACCCGTCACGATTTCGCCCGTTTCCTCATTGAATGTCTGCCATTTTTTCGCACATTCGCCCTCATGGTACTTTGCCCCTCCGCGGCTCCAATCTTCCCACACGGAGACGGGATAGCCCTCATGCTTGAGAGCCATCCCGACCTGTGTCCATGCGAGATAATCGACGTCGGGATTGATATAGGCCAATAATGGCACTAAGTTAAATTCCGCCATCATACCCTCCGTTACCGTACTGCTTTCCCACCGGCCGGCGCGATGTATGCTTTGACGTCATTCGATGCGCCCGGATCGCCGTTTTTCTTCGTGTAGGTACGGGTGCTAATCGTCGCCCGCCCGGTCTTGTCGACCGCCGCTTTCCAGCCGTCTTCATTGAGCCCGCTTCTTTTGATTTCTTCCCACATGCCGATGGATTGAAAAAATTTCGCGATTTTCCACTTCGCCGCCGTCGTGCAGAAAAGATTGTCCGTAACGCGTACTTCGCCGGCCTCATCTTGAATGGAGAGCGTGACTTTCACGTAATCGGAGCCTTTAGCCGTCTGCGCGAATTCTACGTCGTACACCGCGAAATCATAATCACCCGGCGCAACGAGCCGATACAGCGAGCGGCGCTCGCCGTCTGCTAAATCATCATCCGTGAATGTCATTGAGAAACCGAGATTTTTGTTTTCCGTTTCCGGGACTGCCGAACCGAGCTTTTCAAATGGATTTGTCATAATGTGTTTCCTACCTTTCGTGATGCGAATAAATTGTGAATAATATGTGAATTAGAAAAAAGGAATACGGACTTTGTTGTGGATGTACAAGCGGACATCCCTCCACGATTTAATAATGAAATCTAAATATTCATCATCGAGCTCTGCGATGTCTTTGACGCCCGCTTTTTCTTTGTCGATTTGCCGGATCGCCTCCAGCAATTCAGCCGTGCTGATTGGCTCAAAGTCCGATTCCGAGCACCCTTTACTCATGAGTGCATTCAGCGTTTCACGTGTATTTGTCGTCGCTTTCTTTGCAGCCGCTTTTTTCTTTTGGGCTTCCACCAGTACGCTGTCCTTCTTTCCGCCGGCGGGAATGTACTTTTTGATTTCGTCGTACGAGAACGGCAGCACTTCCGGCAAATCAAAGCGTGATTTCGCGTCCGCAAAAGGCGATGTCTGCGTGCGCATCATGCGCCTCAGATTTCGCGCGACCTTCTTACCGTCTTTATTGACGACATCCGTTGTCTGATAAGCAAAGAGCACCATGTCCGCCCATTCTTTGACGAGTGCGCCGATACTGTTTGCATTCTTACCCGGTAACTTCAATTCCCAATGATCGTATGCCTCTGCCGTATCCGGATTGACGGCCTGCCTCTGCATCGCATGGCCTACAATAACTACATTGACGCCTGCGTCGACGATGGCTTGCGTCCATGCGAGCATATCCGCCGAAAACGCTGCCGCAAGGAATCCGTATCCCTTACCGTAGCCGTAATCTTCAATGTTCTTTTTCCCATCGCGATTGCAGATATACCGCGTGCACATTTCGGCCGCCTTATCCGCCGTGTCAATCACAATAGTCTGATATGGGAATTCCTCGCCGCGCGAAAGCGTCAGTGCGATTTCCGTAAGCGTTGCGACCACCTCCGGCCATTCCTTCAGGCCGTCGACGCGCTCCACGTCCAGCTTTTCTGAGCCGCGGTCTAAGTCAATAAAAAGCGGTTTCGGGAATTGTGCCGCAAATGTCGTTTTGCCGACACCGGCGACTCCGTACACCAGCACCTTTACGGCGCCGGCGATGACCCCTTTGGAAATTTTCAATGCCATTTTGTACCTTCCTTTCTTTGTAGAAATGACGTATAATATAAGTGCCGATAATTAGGCACTAAATTAAATTTCAGCGAAAGCCGCCCCTATTACCTTCCGGGCGGCTTTTGCTTGCCCGAAATTCATGCCGATATATCCCGATTCTGCTGTGCGATAAGCTCACGCTGAATGCGAAGCACCGCCCGGCTGTATTGGCTTTCCGTGACGCCCTGATCCCAGCACGCGGCCGCTCCGGTCTCGCCCATTTGGTACGCCATGAGCACCTTATGGGGATCGCCGTACTTGTCGAATAAGTCACGCAGCATATACGCGCCGGCGCGGACGTT
>CAVHIJ010000108.1:0-4016 GCA_963635945.1 bacterium
GGATGACGGTGTAGGGCGCCTCTTTCCCCTTTTCTCTTCCCCATTCGCTCTTTCCCGGTTCCCTTGCTTATGGGATCCTGAAATAAATTCAGGATGACGGAAAAATTTTTCGTTTCAAAAAGAGGCCGCCTTTTTTGAGCCAGTTCTGTTTTTCCATGAAGCTGACGTTTTGCTCGGTGTAGGGGATTTTATTTGTTTCGAGCCAGACGTCCGGGAGGAGCTCGGAGACGAAGCCGTAGATTCTTTGCTGGAAGGTGTCCCAGCCGGTGATGTCGATGCGCGGCTCGAGGGTGAAGAGGATATCGAAGAGCCAGGTCATGTAGGCGTCGTAGTAGTCGCGGCGCATGACAAACATGTTGAACATATGGGCGGATGTCTTTTGCATGACGTCTCGAAAGGCGGCGTCGTACTCGGGGTATTTCTCGTGTATGACGGCTTCTGTCTCATCGAGGCCGATGGCGGGATGGGCGTGATTGTAATGGGAGCGATTGGTCTCGATGTAGTATTTCCGCCGACCGGGCACGATGACGGGGTGCTCGGAAAGGAGTGTCTCCCAATCGGCGGCGGTGAGGATTTCGCGCCGTTTCCCTTCTGTCGTATGCGCTTCTTTTTTTGTGAAGTAGCGGCGGTAGTGGCAGAGGCCGATGTAGTCGGCGTCGAGGTTTTTCCATGCCCAATAGAGGCCGGTGAGCTCGCAATAGTACGGATTCTTTTCGGAAATGTTGTCTCCGGTGTCGTCTCTTGTGAAACCGATGGATTCTTTGCCGGCGGCGCCGACGTGGATGGGAAGGTAGATGTCGTCTTCCGGTGTCCAATAGGGTTTATGGCAGGCGACTACTATTTTGATATTTTTCATGATTTCCTTTCGTGAAAAAATGGGAAAGTGTAAAGAGTGCAGGGGAAAGGGGCACAGGTGTCGCCTGCGGCGACGATTCCTGTCTTATGCCTCAGGCGCCGGCGGGCTTGCCCACGTTCGAAGCGTGCGAGCGAGGAAACAGACCGCAGAGATTCCGGGTCAAGCCCGGAATGACGGGGAAGGAGTGGGGCGCCATTTGTGTCACATCACGGTCACATCTTTTATCACCATACCAAAATGCGAAAATCGCGCAAAAACGTGCTGTTTCTTTCTTGCGAAAAATGAGCTTTTTGAAAATTCCTTTTCAAGTCACATCACGGTCACATCTTTTGGGGCCTACTGTTATTTCTTGGTAAAATCCCCCTTACGCCCAAAAAGGAACATATTTTTTGGGACTTTCTACAGTACTTTTAATCAGCTCTGCGTTTTTGGCATCTAATATAACTCTTGATATATTCGCATGATTTATATCATATGCAGAGAATCTGTCCCTCAACATTCGATTAATCATTGCTATGCGATTATTCGATTAGTCATTGCTATGCGATTAGTATAATAGAGGAAGCAGCAATGCTGATAGCATGTCCGAACTTTTTCCGCTTTAGTCAATTGCGACCAATCTTTATGAGCATACACAAT
Source organism: bacterium (assembly GCA_963635945.1). Classification (GTDB taxonomy): domain Bacteria; phylum Bacillota; class Negativicutes; order Veillonellales; family Dialisteraceae; genus UBA1822. The sequence continues at coordinate 1,496 of CAVHIJ010000108.1, forward strand.
TACTGTCACGGCGTCATTTTCACTTCGAATTTCCAATGCCGGCATCTTTTTTTGCTCAATAGCTTCTACCACGCGATCAATTCCACTGCCACGTTCTTCACAAATACGTAACTTATGCATCATACGAGCCAATAATTCATTTCTGGAAATCGGAGTCATATCCAAAAATCGATCTATAGGAATAAGCGGTTCTCCCGCATTAGTAATCTCTATACGATCTTCAAAAATTTCTATCCGCGGTTGTCTTCCTTTTACAAGAAAATCCTGATGAATAAGTGCATTAGGAATAAGCTCTCTCAAAATAATTTCAGGATAAGTCTCTCGAATTTTTCTTACGCCATCCTCAAAATATTCTTCTCGTGGCAAAATCAATTGTATTCTATCCATCAAATTTTGAAAACCGCCTGCATAGCCTTTCTCAATCGAAAAATCGATTTCGGCAATCAATCGATTTTTCCCTTTATATTTAATCACACGAAGCGCCTTATTAGCCAATCCATGAAAATTCTCAAGATTTCTCGCCAAAAGCAATGCCCCTAAATTGGTAATATGATACAATGGCGATTCCTTCATCTCACTCATAATCAATCTTTCTGTTAGAAGCATCGTCATGATGTCTTTTGTATTTTCGGGAACGGCTTGTCCTAAAAGCCGATAATACGCCGCATAATCCAATATAGATAAAACTTCTTCTTTCGTTTTTGCAGAAAGAGCAATTTCTTCTTCAAAAACTTCCTGTACCAATTTTTTCCAAAGTAACCGTTTTTTATCCACATGCGAATCCAACGTTGTAGTAACAGAAGCAACACGTATATATGCAGTTCCTTTAAATTTCGTTTCTACCCATTTCGCCGCCGGAATTAAAAGGACAACTACAGATTTTCCACGGTAAGTCAGTTTCCTAAATTCAAAATCACATCCCCCTGTCAAGTCGGAAAGCCAATGCACCAAAAGCTCATTTGACTTATGAATTTTCCGGCATTCGGGATCAAATGTCGTACCAACAACTTCTAAATTTTCATCACTTATTCCCCAGAATAAAAAAGCTCTCTTTTCATCTAACAAAGTAGCGGAATTTGACATGGCGGAAATATATTTCCCAATCATTTCCGGATCGGATAAATTCGTCTTATATTCAATTATTTCTGATTCTCGAATTCCACGAGAAATAAGATTATCTAAAATTCCGACGATTTCACGATCTTCCATAGCCTTCTTCCTTTCCCTATTTTGACTTTCTTCCGGCCGAGGTACAACTTGTACCCCAGCCGTATATAAACTAACCGATAGTGCGCCTCGTTCCCCTTCTCTATTAAAAAATTCTCGCGAAGTGCGCACCTGCGCCTCTTCCTTCTTTCCTCTTCCCTATTCTCTCTCCGCCGCTTCCAATGCCGCGGCTATGACGGCGTCCATGTCGTAGTATTTGTATTCGCCCAGGCGCCCGCCGAAGAGGATTTTTGTTTCCTTTTCGGCCAGCGTTTTGTATTTTTCATAAAGGGCTGTGTTTTTGGCATCGTTTACCGGGTAGTAGGGTTCGGCGGCAGGAGTCCATTCGCTGCTGTATTCGCGGCTGATGACGGTCTGCGGGGTGTCGCGACCTTCTTCGTCTTTTCCGAATTCGAACCATTTATGCTCGATGATTCTTGTCCAGGGGGTGTCGCGATCTGTGTAATTCACGGCGGCGTTTCCCTGGAAATTCGGCGTATCCAAGATTTCCGTCTCGAAGCGGACGCTGCGGTATTCGAGGGGGCCCAATTTATAATCAAAATAGGCGTCGACGGGGCCGGTGTAGATAATTTTCTCGGCGGCGGCGTCCCATGTTTCTTTATCGGCAAGATAATCGATGCCGGTTTTGACCTCGATGCCGGCAAGCATATTTTCTACCATTTTCGTATATCCACCGATGGGGATGCCTTGGAAACGGGCGTCAAAGTAGTTGTTATCAAAGGTGAGGCGGACGGGCAGGCGCCGAATAATGAAGGCGGGAAGCTCGGTGCAAGGGCGGCCCCATTGTTTCTCGGTGTATCCGCGGACGAGGGTTTCATAAATAGTGCTCCCGACAAGGGAAATGGCCTGCTCTTCGAGATTTTTCGGCTCGATGATGCCGGCTGCGCGCTTTTCTTCTTCAATTTTTGCCGCGGCTTCTTCGGGCGTCGTCACACCCCACATGGCGTAGAAGGTGTACATATTGAAGGGAAGGCTGTAAAGGCGCCCTTTGTAATTGGCGACGGGTGAATTGGTGAAACGGTTGAAACGGGCGAAGCGATTCACGTATTCCCAGACGCGCTCATTATTGGTATGAAAGATGTGCGCGCCGTAGCGATGGACGTGAATGCCGGCGATTTTTTCGGTGAAAACATTGCCGGCGATATGGTCGCGTTTTTCAATCACAAGGACCCGTTTCCCGGCATCGGCCATTTGACGGGCGAAGACGGCGCCGTAAAGGCCGGAGCCGACAATTAAATAGTCATACATGCTTTTTCCTCCGGAAGAATTAAGTGCACAGTGCACAGTGCACAGT
>CAVHIJ010000109.1:0-3914 GCA_963635945.1 bacterium
TTTGCAAATCGCCCATACGATTGTCGATTGTCAGGACTCGTTCATTCACCGTGAGCATGCTGTCCGAGAGTGTATCTCCGAGACCCGCCTCTTTGAGTTTCGACGTGTCGCCGATCTTTTCGTATACGGCGTTCCCTGTCAAAAGACCCGTATTGCCGCTTTCGATTTTGCCATCCGCGACGACGGAGATCGTATCATTCTCGATGGAAATATGATCACCGGCCGTATAATTCGCACCACTACCACCGGTGCCGAGTCCTTCGACCGTGATGATAAAGGCGTCACTGCCGCCGGCATACTTGATCGTCTGCGAAGTCGTATCTTTGTTAAACGTATACGTCTTGTTTTCCAACTTGACAGCGTCGATCTTTCCGTCGATATTCGTGACATTGTTCTTGATATCATTAACGCTGCTTTCGATATTCGTCACACGATTATCTACATCCGTGACTTTGGAATCAAGATTCGTGACTTTGGTGTCAAGATTCGTGACTTTGGTATCAAGATTCGTGATATTCGTCGTGTTAGTAGAAACCTGCGTATCCAGCTTTGAGAGATTTTCCGCCGTTGTCTGATTGTTATTCACATACGTACCGCCTGTCGGACGCACTTCATCATAGACTTCTTTTCCGGTCACATAGCCGTTGCCCTTATCTCCGCTATCGATTTCACCGCTCGAAAGTTTCAATGTGAAAGCGGTCTGGTCGGCATTCGTTTTGATTGTCGCGACGCCATCGGCATTGAATTCATATTTATCATTTTTCACCAGCTGATCCCACGTCGCAGCCTCATGCGACTTCGTGCCGTCGGCTACATTCACGAGGCGTGCCAAGGATTCGGTGCCGTAGGCGACAGATCCATTCGATGTGTAATAGGTATCGGTCGCTTTATGCCCGAAGGAGACAGTATTTGCTTCGGAGGCGACGGATTGCGTTCCGATGGCTACGGCATTGGCTGCCTGAGCTTCGGCATTGGTGCCGATGGCTACGCTGTTTGAAGCTGCGGCCATGGTCTTGGCTCCTGCACCCAAAGCTGTCGATGTGGCGGCCTGTGCCAATGAGCCATATCCCAGAGCCGTCGCGGCGTCTGCCGTCGCCTGCCCCAGATGTCCCAAGGCTACGGCAGCAGTTCCGGTCGCCGCACTTCCATATCCCAAAGCGGTCGCGGCTTGGCCGGTCGCCTGACTGCCGGCGCCGTAGGCGGTAGCACCCAATTCGGAAGCATTCGCCAATGCGCCGGTAGCCGTACTGTGCTGTCCGGCTGCGCTGGCGCTTCCGCCGAGTGCGGTGGCGTCCTGTCCTGCCGCAGCTGCGTAGTTCCCCAAAGCGACGGTATCTTCACCGGTCGCTTTGGAGTCGGCACCGAGAGCGACGGATCCGTTGCCGGAGGATTTGGCAAAAAGTCCGATCGCAATGGTGGCGCCGGTAGAGCCGGAAGAACCTTCGGGAAGGGTCGTCCATGTCGCTTCCGAGCCGTAGCCCAGCGCGATGGATCCTTCTCCGGTCGCTTTGGAGGCAGCGCCTACAGCATAGGAGGATTGTCCGGATGCGGTGCTGCCCTGTCCCATGGCAATGGCACCTACGCCGCTTGCCGTGGTAGGCGTGGTGATTTCATTCCCAGCCGTATCGACGAGTTTCTCGAAGTCCGCACCCATTGCGGTATTGCGTACACGGATGACGTTTTGATCATTTTCTTTGGAAATGGTGATGGTATCGCTGCCGACATAGCTGTTTTGCGCCATGGTTTCTCTGAGCTGTTTCACATTGACGGCATCATTATCTTCCGTACCATCGTCGACGCCCGTCAGCTTACGATCTTTATCTCCGTTTGCAATGGAAACTTCCGTCGCATTCTCCGCTTCATCACCTGCTCCGATGATGATTTGCTTCCCATCTTCGCTCACATCGATACGCCCATCAATCTTCGTACTGCTGTCATCCAGAGCTTCATCGAGTGCCTGCAAATTTTCGGAAATGTTCTTTTCAGAAGAAATGACGTTGTATGTCTTCTTTGTGCTTTCCTTATTATCCGGCGATCCTTCTTCGACTGCGCCTATATAGCGGTCAAGCGCCAAGATGTTTTCGGCGGCCGTATTAATGCCAAAAACATGATACGTCGCAGTCGTTGAGTCGATGGCCTGACGATTTTCCACATAGAGATTCGCACCGGAGACAAATCCGTTGTCGTTGGAAGAAACAGATTTCATTCCCGTAAATGTAATTTTCGCCAAAGATTCTTTTTGGTTATTCAGAATATCTGCACTGTCCCCGACATTGACATTAAATGTCTGTCCTTTCTTCACACTTGCTTTGTAAACGGTATCGCCGTTGACGAGGCGCACATCTCCGCTTGCCACTTCGCCTTCACCGGCGATAGAGAGTGTAATTGCGTTGGCATCGTTTTTATTATTGGACGTCAGTTTCGCGGTCTGTACATTTGTGGCAATTTTATTGCTCGTGGCACTATATGTCCCGGCTTCTATAAGCTGCCCGTACGTCGCCGCATCGGTATTCTTCGTGCCGTCGGCTACATTCACGAGGCGTGCCAAGGATTCGGTGCCGTAGGCGACAGATCCATTCGATGTGTAATAGGTATCGGTCGCTTTATGCCCGAAGGAGACAGTATTTGCTTCGGAGGCGACGGATTGCGTTCCGATGGCTACGGCATTGGCTGCCTGAGCTTCGGCATTGGTGCCGATGGCTACGCTGTTTGAAGCTGCGGCCATGGTCTTGGCTCCTGCACCCAAAGCTGTCGATGTGGCGGCCTGTGCCAATGAGCCATATCCCAGAGCCGTCGCGGCGTCTGCCGTCGCCTGCCCCAGATGTCCCAAGGCTACGGCAGCAGTTCCGGTCGCCGCACTTCCATATCCCAAAGCGGTCGCGGCTTGGCCGGTCGCCTGACTGCCGGCGCCGTAGGCGGTAGCACCCAATTCGGAAGCATTCGCCAATGCGCCGGTAGCCGTACTGTGCTGTCCGGCTGCGCTGGCGCTTCCGCCGAGTGCGGTGGCGTCCTGTCCTGCCGCAGCTGCGTAGTTCCCCAAAGCGACGGTATCTTCACCGGTCGCTTTGGAGTCGGCACCGAGAGCGACGGATCCGTTGCCGGAGGATTTGGCAAAAAGTCCGATCGCAATGGTGGCGCCGGTAGAGCCGGAAGAACCTTCGGGAAGGGTCGTCCATGTCGCTTCCGAGCCGTAGCCCAGCGCGATGGATCCTTCTCCGGTCGCTTTGGAGGCAGCGCCTACAGCATAGGAGGATTGTCCGGATGCGGTGCTGCCCTGTCCCATGGCAATGGCACCTACGCCGCTTGCCGTGGTAGGCGTGGTGATTTCATTCCCAGCCGTATCGACGAGTTTCTCGAAGTCCGCACCCATTGCGGTATTGCGTACGGCAATGGCAGTCTTCTGATCCGTGGCGTCGTCCGTGAGTGTCACGGTATCGCTACCTTTATACACGGTGCCGCTACCGCTTCCGGTCGTCGAAATATTGCTCAGATCAAGCTTAAATGCCGTACCGCCATTATTGGTTTCTACCGTCACAATCCCATCTTTATCCGGTTTATAAGCCGTATACGTCAGTGGCGAAGAAGTGCTGGCCTTCGCATTCACAAGCTGCCCATACGTCGCCGCATCGGTATTTGTTTGGCCGTCGGCTACATTGACGAGACGCGTAAAAAGGTCGGAATCATAGGTATTGGCCGTGACCGATTTCACTGTAAATTCCTGAAGACCATTATTGTATACAACCTGTATGATATCACCGACATTATATTTTCTCGTTGTCGTAATCGTTTTTTCAGTATAAAGATTTTTTCCGGCAACCACCGTATATGTACCGGCAGATTCCCCTGCCTTATGTCCAAATGAAACAACTCCCGACGTCGTCGCAGTAGCTTGGTACCCGATAGCGGTAGAATTA
>CAVHIJ010000110.1:0-3849 GCA_963635945.1 bacterium
GCTACAACAGCCCAAGCATTGATGGAAATCAATACCGAGAAAAAAAGTCATTGCAAATTTATCTTGATTCAAATTCCCGAACAAATAGATGAAAAAAAGAAAATCGAATATCAAAATATCTGCGAAATCGGCAAAGAACGCATCCGCCGCGCCGGCGCAAAAATTCTAACCGATCTCGCCGAAAAGGAAAAAGCAGAAAAAGACACAAAAGCCAATCCCGAAAACTCCTCACTCCTCACTCCTCACTCCTCACTTTCAAACCCCTCACTCGATGTAGGTTTCCGCGTCTTCAAGCTTGATTCCACAAATATGAAGGACGTCTATTATGCGCCCGAAGAGTACAATCAGACAATTTTGGACGGATTGGAAAGCAATATCAAAGAAGACCGCACGGATTTGGATCTTCTTTTCGGCTGCCTCTTGGATTGGGGTCTTCCACTCTCGCTTCCGATTTCCTCCGAGGCCATCGACGGCTGCACCGTATACACGTACAGCGACGGCGACCTCATCGCCTGCTTTGCCGAATCTATCCCGGAGATCGTCATCAAAGAAATTGCCAAAAGAAAGCCTCTCCGCGCCGTCTTCCGCGACGCCTGTTTCCCCGATTGCCCCGAAAAAATCAATGTGGAAGAAATCTTCAAACTCCTCGCCCCGGATACTTCGGTCAAGGTGATATAAGGAGGACCGGAAAATGAGCGAAAATACAATTTCTTCCGTAAATCAACATTTTTTTAAAAATGTTTCGGATGTGTTGGCCAATGCCAAGAAAAATGCCAAGACGGCTGTCAATCTCTCCATGGTCTATGCCTATTTTGAAATCGGAAGAATGATTGTGGAGGAGGAACAGCACGGAGAAAACCGAGCGGCCTACGGTAAACGAATCTTACGGGAACTTTCCGGCTATTTAACGCACGCATTCGGGAAAGGGTATTCTGTCACGAATGTAAAACAAATGCGTCAATTTTACGTGACGTACTCACAAGACTCAATTGGTCAGACACTGTCTGACCAATTCGGAAATTTACCCACGACCAATACCGGTCGTCGATTCTTTCTCAGCTGGTCACATTATCTGAAGCTTATGAGAATGGATAATATCGATGAACGTCATTTCTATGAAATCGAAGCTGCCAAAAACGACTGGAGTCTCCGTGAATTGCAACGCCAATTTGATTCATCGCTTTATCAGCGTCTCGCTCTCAGCACGGACAAAGACAAGGTATATCGCCTTGCTTTGGAAGGTCAGACGATAGAATCCCCAAAAGATGCAATCAAGGATCCCTATGTCTTGGAATTTCTGGGGCTCAAGGAGCTTCCGGAATATTCCGAAAGTGAATTGGAGAGCCGCATCATCGACAATTTGCAACAGTTTCTTCTAGAGCTCGGCACCGGTTTTGCTTTTATCGGAAGACAGGTTCGTTTCACTTTTGGCGAAGAACATTTCATGGTAGATTTGGTTTTCTACAATCGCCTACTTCGCTGCTTTGTATTGTTTGATTTGAAAATCGGCACACTCAAACATCAGGATATCGGACAAATGCAAATGTATGTCCATTATTATGATCGAAAAGTGAAATTACCGGATGAAAATCCGACAATCGGCGTTCTCCTTTGCCGCGATAAACATAACGGTATCGTAAAAATGACTCTTCCGGAGAATAATACGCAAATTTTCGCCAGTCAATACAAAACGGTGCTTCCCAGCAAAGAAGCTCTGCAAAGACTCCTGGAAGATCATCTTTCCGAAGAGAAAGGAGATGACCTCGAATGAAACTTCGTTTCAAGCACCAAAAATTCCAAGCGGATGCGGCAAAAGCGGTGGTGGATGTCTTTGCCGGGCAGCCGTGTCTGGCGCCGACGTACATGATAGACCGCGGAGATGATAAAGAGTATGAATCCACTTTAATCGATGCTATGGATTTAACGGGTCGGTGCAACCAGCCGCTTGTACCGGAAATGACGGATGAGCGGATTTTGGAAAATTTACAAAAAATCCAGCGCTCCCAACATCTCAAGCCGTCCGACGAATTGAAAAAAAGCGGCCGCAGTTTCAATCTCACGATTGAAATGGAAACGGGCGTCGGGAAGACGTATACGTATATCAAGACGATGTATGAGCTCAATCGCGCCTACGGCTGGAGCAAATTCATCGTCGTCGTGCCGAGTATCGCCATCCGCGAAGGCGTGTATAAATCGTTTGAATCGACCGAGGATCATTTTGCGGAAAATTACGGCAAGAAAATCCGTTTCTTCATTTATAATTCGGCCCACCTTGCGGAAATCGAGCATTTTGCGTCGGATGATGCCATCCATGTCATGATTATCAATTCACAGGCTTTCAATGCCAAGGGAAAAGATGCCAGGCGTATCAGTATGAGGCTGGATGAATTTCGCTCGCGCCGACCGATTGATGTCATTGCCAAAACGAATCCGATTTTGATTATCGATGAGCCGCAATCGGTGGAAGGTAGGCAGACGAAGGAAAATTTGAAACAATTCAAACCGATTCTGACGCTTCGCTACTCGGCGACGCATAGAGCGGACAGCATCTACAATATGGTATATCGCCTGGATGCAATGGAAGCGTACAATAAACGTTTGGTAAAAAAGATTGCCGTGAAAGGGATTTCCGAATCGGGGACGGCGGCGACGAGTAGTTTCGTCTATTTGGAAAGTATCAATCTCTCCAAAGACGCACCGACGGCGACGATCCAATTCGATTGCAAGGGGGCCACAGGTGTGCGCAAGGTGACGCGTAAAGTCTCCGAAGGATACAATCTTTTCGATCATTCCGGTAATCTGGAAGAGTATAAAAATAATTTCATTGTTTCCAAAATCGACGGCCGCGATGATTCGCTGGAATTTATAAATGGGATCAAAATTTACGCCGGCGATGTGATCGGACGGGTGAATGAAGATGAGCTGCGCCGTATTCAGATTCGCGAGACGATTCTTTCGCACATCGATTGTGAGCGCCGCCTTTTCACGAAAGGCATCAAAGTGCTCTCTCTCTTTTTCATCGACGAAGTGGCGAAATACCGTGTGTACGATGAAGCGGGGCAAGCGCAAAACGGCGAATACGCAAAAATGTTTGAGGAAGAATACAAGGACATCTTAGAGCATTTGCAAACGGAGCTGGGCGACAATGCCTATATGAAATATCTGGATTCCATTCCGACAGAAAAAACGCACGCCGGCTATTTCTCCATCGATAAAAAAGGAAAAATGGTAAATTCCAGAGTCAAAAAAAGAGAAACGACGACGGATGATGTGGATGCCTACGATCTCATCATGAAAAATAAGGAATTGCTTTTGGATCTCGATCCGAAGCGGTCTCCGGTACGTTTCATTTTTTCTCATTCGGCACTTCGGGAAGGTTGGGATAATCCGAACGTATTTCAAATTTGCACATTGAAACAAAGTGCCAGCACGGTGCGTAAACGCCAGGAAGTCGGACGCGGGCTTCGCCTTTGCGTCAATCAATGCGGCGAGCGTCAGGATGTGAATGTCCTCGGAGGCGATGTGCAAAATGTGAATGTGCTGACGGTCATCGCCAGCGAAAGTTACGACAGTTTCGCCAAAGGGCTGCAAACGGAGCTTGCCGAAGCGGTCGCGAACCGCCCCATCGCCGTGACGGAAAATCTTTTCACGGGCAAAGTCATCAAAGATGCCGACGGAAATGAGCAGACCATTGATGCGGATATGGCAAGAGCGATCTATTTTGATTTAATCATGTACGGTTATATCGATAAAAATGGCGCTCTCACGGAAAAATATTATGCCGACAAGAAAAACGGAGCTGTCAAAATCGCCGATGAAGTGGCCGACTCCGCCGATTCTGTCATCGCT
>CAVHIJ010000111.1:0-3802 GCA_963635945.1 bacterium
ATCGGTGCCATATAAAAATCCGTCGCCGCAGGCGACACCTCTTAAAGCCGTCAGCCGTTAGCCGTCAGCCGTCGGCAGAGACCACAGCCGAGCGCGCGTCTTTCGTCTTTCGTCTTTCAGTCTGACAGTCTTTCCGTCTTTCAGTCTGACAGTCTTTCGTCTCAAAGTCTCACACACCCTGCATCGCATCAACGCATCAACGCATCAACGCATCAACGCACCCACGCATTCGCGCATCAACCCCATCAGACAAAAAAGAGCACCATGTGCTCTTCTCAATATCCGAAAGAATCCTTTCCGTTCACCGTTTTGCACGAATCTTCGGCACGGCAGTATTTAATTTGGCGGCAGAGGCATTCGTTTTTCATTTTATAGAGCGCGGGAAGGAAATCCATGATTTTGGCGAAAGTTTCCTCATTCACGGAATATTTCGTCCAAAGGCCTTCGCGGCGCGCATTTACGATGCCGGCTTCGATCAAAATTTTCATATGATACGAAAGCGTGGATTGCGACAGGGTGAAATTGGTGAGGATGTCGCACGCGCTCATTTCCGTGCAGGAGAGCATATCCACGATGCAAAGCCGCGTTTCGTCCGAAAGGGCTTTGAAAATATCCGAAAATCCCCTATAACTCGGTTCCCCGCTCATCCCGCTGCCTCCTTGAAAAAAATCATCGCCGCAGGCGACACCTGCATCGCATCAACGCATCAACGCATCCGCGCATCACTGTTTTCATTCATTATATCACAATTCATATCGACTTTCCCGGACACAAAAACGGCCCGGAAAAAACTCCGAGCCGTTATGAAAAACAGTTTCAAAAAAAGAAACTTATTACGCCGCTTTTTGCGGAAAGAGAACTTTATCGACGACGAAGAATGCCACGAAGAGCGAAGCGACGCCGACGACGGTACCGACCCATCCGTTTCCGCAAATGCCGCCGGCCAGGTACCCGACAAAGCAGCAAATGCTGACGACGATGACGTAAGGAATCTGTGTGGAAACGTGATCAATGTGATGGCATTGCGCACCGGCCGATGCGAGAATGGTCGTATCGGAAATCGGGGAGACATGGTCACCGCCGACGGCACCTGCCAAAACGGCGGAAACGGTCATGACAAGGAGCATCATATTTTCCGGCGCCACGATGGCCATAACAATCGGAATCAGAATGCCGAAGGTGCCCCAGGATGTACCGGTCGCAAAACCGAGGCCGAGAGCCACGAGGAAGAAGACGGCCGGAAGGAACATTTCCACCGTCGCGTTTCCTGCGACGACACCGGAGACGTATCCGCCGATATTGAGATGTTCCGCGCCGCACACGCCGGAGAGCGTCCAGGCGAGAGACAAAATGAAAATGGCGGATGTCATATCGACAAAGCCCATCGAGAGGCATTTGCAGAACTGAGAGAACGTGAGGACTCTTCTCGGAATGTAGAAGAGGAATGTAAAAATAAGGCCGAAGAAAGAGCCGATGACGAGGCCGCGAGCCGCCGAGCAATTGGCGAAAGCTTCCTGAATGCCGGCGCCTTCGTGAATGCCGCCCGTATAGAGCATGCCGTAGATGCAGCAGGAAATGAGGACGACAAGCGGAAGGACGAGATCGATGATTTTCCCGTTTCCTTTTACGGTATTCTGTCCTTCATTGTGACGATATTCTTCCGGCACTTCGATTTCGCCGTGCGTACGTTCTTCATACGCCGCCATGGAGAAATAATCGCGTCCGCGGATGAAAATGAGCACCATGAAAAGCATCGTGAGCCATGCGTAAAGATTGAAAGGAATCGTCTGCAGGAAGAGGGCAAACCCGTCGACACTCGTATCTTCCGGAAGTGATGAGGTGACGGCCGCCGCCCAACTGGAAACGGGGGCGATAATGCAAATCGGCGCCGCCGTCGCATCAATGATGTACGAAAGCTTGGCACGTGTAATCTTGAATTTATCCGTCACCGGGCGCATGACCGTGCCGACGGTGAGACAATTGAAATAATCGTCGAGGAAAATGAGAAGGCCGAGACCCATCGTGATGAAGAGAGCGCTTTTCTTTCCGCTGATGGCCGATGCCGCCCATTCGCCGTACGCGCGCGCCGCACCACTTGTCGCCACCGCTTCGACCAAAATCCCCAAAAGGACGAGAAATACCAAAATATCCACATTGCCGCCGACGCGTTCATTCATAATATCGAACATCGTACTGACAGCCGGCAGGAACGCAAAATCGGCGCACATAAAAGCCCCGATAAAAATCCCGATGCCAAGCGACATATACACTTCCTTCGTCACAAGCGCCAGCCCGATCGTGATAATCGGCGGGAGCAGTGACCACGCAGTACCTTCCATTTCCAAAACCCCGTTTCTCCATAAATTAAACTCATATTATCAGAATGTATAGAAACATTATTCTATATCTGCACGCGTATGTCAATCGTTAATTCCTGTTATCTTATCTAAATCTCCGATATGCCTTATCGAAAACTTTGATATAGAAACAAAAAATCAACGGCGAAATCGATTACGTTTCCCAAAATTTTCAAAATTTCTTGACGCACGCGCCCGAGGGCATTATGATAAAAAGACGACGAAAAAGGAGGACACCATTATGCCGCTCACACTTGAAAAAGCAAAAGAAATTTTAAAAAAACACACAACCGAACCGTCACTTTTCACGCACGCCGCCTGCGTCTCCGCCGCGATGGGCGCTATGGCCGATCTTTTCGACGCCGATAAAGAGCATTGGGAAGCCATCGGCTGGCTCCACGACGTCGATTACGAAGAACATCCGGAATCGCATTGCCGGCACGTGCGTGAATATTTGGAACCGGAAGGCGTCGGTGACGACGACATCCGCTCGATTATTTCTCACGGCTACGGCCTTTGCACGGACGAAATCGAGCCGACGACGGATTTAGAAAAATCGCTCTACACAGTCGACGAGCTGACGGGCATCGTCCACGCGTATGCACTCATGCGTCCCGAACGCATGGACGGCATGGAGCTCAAAAGTTTCAAAAAGAAATACAAGGATAAAAAATTCGCCGCCGGCTGCAAGCGCGACGTCATCAATCACGGTTTCGACATGCTGGGGCTCGATCCGGCCGTCGTCATGCAAGCCGTCATCGACGGGATGACCGCGCATAAAGATGAAATTTTCGGAAACTGATACCATGGAAACGAAATCAATGAGACATTCTTTGAAACTTTTCGCCGCCGCGGCACTCCTTAGTTCCCTCGCTTTTATTCAGGGATGCGGCGTCCCCTTCTTCGACGATCCGTGGGAAGGGACATGGTGGGGCGTGCAGGACGCTGGCAAAAACTGGTCCGGTGACGAGATTAAAAATCTGGAAACATTCACCTTTACAAAAGAAGGCGATACCATCGTCGTCGATCACCGCACGCAGCGCGGGACGAAAGAAATCGAAGGCCATCTTTCCGGCACCGCCAAGGTAGACGGCGGACGCCTCCTCATCACGCCCAAAGACAGCAAGCGAGAAGTCGTCTTCTCTTTCAGCCGCACGGGCCGCGATATGGAAACGCCTCTCAAAAACGCCGACGGCACTCCCGTCACCCTGAAAGCTCTCACATCCGACAATAACGAAGATATGGAAAAAATCCGGAGCGAAATCGTAAAAACATTCTCGAAACCGGAAAATCGGGTGAATACGACAATTGGGGGGAAGCGGTAAACAAGCAAAAAGCGCAACTCAAAAGGTTGCGCTTTTTTTGGCTAACAGCTGACGGCTGACAGTTAACGGCTTTTATCGGAGCGCTGCGCGGCATTTTTATAATCGCTCGCTTCGCTCGCT
>CAVHIJ010000112.1:0-3788 GCA_963635945.1 bacterium
TGTTGTAATCGGCGCTTCGCGCCTCGCCGCCTTCGGCGGCATAAGACAGGATATGCGCGAAGCGCATCCTGCATCTCTTCCCTCTTTCCCCTTCGCTCTTCCCTTTACAAAAATCGTCGCCGCAGGCGACACCTGAATTGCTCATTGCTAATTGCTCATTATTTACGTTAATGCCCTTCGTGATATAATGAAAAGAAAAGCAGAAAGGAGTTTGTCATGGAGAAGAAGAAACCGGCGAAACGAAAAACGGTGACGAAGCGCGCATCGCGCAAAAAATCTTCCGGGCACGGACTCCTTTTTTCGTTTTTATTTTTCATGGTCGCCTGCGTGCTGGCAGCGTGCATGAATTTCCAATCGGCGCCGGAGGAATCGGGAAATCAAGCTCCGTCTGTCACCGAGCGCATCGTCGATACCGTCAAAAGCGTGACGGGCGGTGATACGAAGGAAAAGGGGACGGACGAAAAGAAAGTTTCCGAAAAGAAAACGGAGAGCGAAAATAAAAAATCGAAGAATGATGAAAAATCGGCACCGAAAAAAGCGACCGGGCGTCTTGTCGTCGTCATCGATGACGGCGGGCGCGATTTGGATTCGCAGCGCGTGTACGAAAAAATGGGCATTCCGCTCACATTGGCCGTCATGCCGAATCAGCCGTACACGCGGGAAGCGGCGGCGGAATGGGCGAAGAGCGGCCTTCCCGTCATTATTCATCAGCCGATGGAAACGGTTTCCGGAAACGGCATGGAGCCTATCGTAATTCGGACTTCGATGACGGCCGAGCAAATGCAAAAAATCCTCTCCGATTCGATGGCGCAAATCCCGGAAGCGATCGGGATGAATAATCATCAGGGTTCAAAAGCGACGATTCACCTGCCGACCATGAATGTCGTGATGAAAGCGCTTGCGGCGAAACATATGTTTTTCTTCGACAGCGCGACGAATACGACGACGGTAGCCGATAAAGCGGCCGCATCTTACGGCGTTTCGTATGCCCGAAACGAACTTTTCGTGGATAATTCCGCAGAAACGGCGGATATCAAAGTGATGATTCGGAAGGGCGCGGAAATGGCGAAAGAGCGCGGGACGGCGATTATCATCGGGCATTGCCGCCCGCATACGGCGGAAGCGTTTCGTCAAATGGTGCCGGTGCTGCAAAAAGAGGGCATCGTCTTTGTGTATTTGGCCGATATCGTGAAATAAGGCGCGCGCGGCGCAGTTCTTATTTCATTTTCGGGACGGAAACGGAAATATGGAAACAAAAATCGTAATCATTTCCGGCGGGACGTCGGGGATCGGGCTTGCGGCGGCGCGTTGCATGGCAAGGGACGGATATGCGTGCGTGCTTTTGGGGCGGGATGCGGCGCGCGGCGAAAAAGCGGCGGCGGACATTCCGGGGAGCACGTACATTTTGTGCGATGTGAGTGTGACGGCCGAATGTGAAAAAGCCGTGGCGCGTGCGGCGGAAATCGGAAATATTTTCGGGCTCGTCTGCGCGGCCGGTTTCTATTCGGAAGGACTTTTGGAAACGGTGACGGATGAGGAAATTTCCCGTTTATTTGCCGTGAATGTATTCGGTACGATGGCGCTTGTGCGCGCGGCGGTGCCCCATCTTCGGAAGACGCGGGGCAGTATCGTGACGGTTGCCTCCGATGCGGCGGTGCGAGGCAATGTCCAATGCAGTCTGTACGGCGCGGCCAAAGGTGCGGTGGCCGGTTTCACAAAATCGGCGGCTCTCGAACTTGCCGTCGACGGGATTCGGATGAACGGCATTTGTCCCGGCGATATTGATACGCCGCTTTTGCAGGCGCAAATCGATGCGGGTGCGGACAGAGCCGAAATGGCGGCGCTGTACCCTTTGGGGCGTATCGGGCGCCCCGAAGAAGTCGGTGAAGTCGTCGCATTTCTTCTTTCCGAAAAAGCCTCTTTCATGACGGGAAGTCTCATCCCGGTGGACGGGGGCCTCACGGATTGGTGAAAGATTGAAAAATTATAGTATAATAGAAACAAAGAATTCGTATGGACCGATTTTTCCGAAAGAGGAGGGAAATACATGGAAGAAGAACTGAAAAAGGAAACGGCCGAAGAAGCGGTCGTCGAAACGGCTCCGGAAGCGGCGGCGGAAGTTTCCGAAGCGGTCGAAGCAGTCGAAGAATCGGCGGAAGAAGTTTCCGAAATTGCCGAAGTTTCCGAAAATTCGGCGGAGGAGACGCCCGATGTGGAGGCGCTTCCGGTCGAAGAGGTGAAGGAAATTCCCGAAGATAATGTGGAAACGCTCCCGATGATGATCGCCGAAGCCGAGCTTCCCGTCGAAAATGTGGACGGGGAGGCGGATTACGACGATATGCCCGAAGATGAGGCCGAAGTCGAGGTGGATATCATTGATGATCGTGATGAAGCGGCCGATTCGCTCATTCATTGGGCGGCGGCGCGCGCGGGTGCGATTGTGGTGCTGCCTTTCGTCGGCTCGCTTACGCTCATGGCTAATGAAGTGTACATGATTGTGAAAATCGGGAAGGTGTACAATATCGATTTGGTGGAAAAATCGGCGCTCGCTTTTATCGGTGCGCTCGGCGGGACCGTCACGGGGACGCTGGCGGCGACGCTCATTCCGATTCCGCTCATGCAAATCCCGATTGCCGTCGGGGTCACGTACGGTGTCGGTAAAGCGGCGAAGCAGTGGATCAAAGACGGTATGCCCGACGATGTGAAGCCGTATTTGGCCGTTTTCGAAGAAGCGAAAGAGGAAGGAAAAGCTCACGCGGACGAAATCGAGGCGGATCCGAAAAAGGATGTGCCCTTGGGCGATGAAAGTGTCGATTTCACGGAAGCGGAGAAGGAATATAAACCGGACGAAGCGCATGAAGCGTTCGGAAAAATCACGAAGGGTATCGCGGCGGCGGCCGGGCTTGCCGGTGCGAAAATTTGCGAAGCGCTGAAAGCGGCCGGTGTTTCCGAAGAGCAAATCGAAAACGCGAAATACACGATTCTGGGCGCGGGCGATGTCGCAAAAGAGGAAGGCGTGCGTGCGGCCAAAGAGCTCGGTCGGAAAGCGAAGGAAAAATCCTGCGAATGGAAGGAAACGGCGAAGGAAACGTCCGCGGATCTTCGCGAGGAAGCCAAATATAAAATCGAAGAATTGCGGCAGCGGGCGGAAACGCTCCGCAAGGAAGCGGATATTCGCATGGCCGAGGCGGAGCTTGCCGCAGAGAAAGCGAAAGCCGAAGCGCGCGTCCGTATGAATGAAGCGAAAATCAAAGCGGAAATCGCGAAAGCCGAAGCGGCTGTCCGCGCCGAAGAAGCGAAGGCGAAAGCGGCCGAAAAAGCCGAAAAAATGAAAGAAAAAGCACGCGATGTGAAAGAAAATGCCGCGCGGGCGGCGGAGAATGCCCGTGACAACTTTCGCAGCGCTGCCGAAGATTTTAAAACAAAAACTATGGACAGAGCCGCTGAGAGAAGGGCCGAACAACGTGCTCTTACCGCTCCCGAAGCCGCTCCCACGGGAGACATCCCTGCTCCTGATGCAGAAGAAAATGCGTCGCCGCAGGTGGGGGAAGAGACTGTGGAATAAAAGGTCTTGGTGACATAAGCATATAAAAGAAGGGTCGTGACAAAACGCTGTCGCATTTTGTCGCGGCCCTTTTGCGTATCATATGGAGAATGGCATGAGACTGACATCAATTAGCAATTCAGGATGCGCTTCGCGCATATTCCTGTTTTATGCAGGCTTTGCCGGCGAGGCGCGAAGCGCCGATTACAACATGATGCCGCGCAGCGCACCGATTAAAAGCCGT
>CAVHIJ010000113.1:0-3683 GCA_963635945.1 bacterium
GGAAAGAGCGAATGGGGAAGAGAAAAGGGGAAAGAGGCGCCCTACACCGTCATCCGTAAGCTCGTTTCGGGATCCCCAAAGCATCGAACTTGCACCTGCGAAGCGGAATAAAAAATGTCGCAGAGCGCATCGCTTAGTTATGCACTATGCATTTTCCAAGGGGTGATTTTCCCATTTCCCATTCACGCTTCGCATTTCTTCGGCCGTTGTGTAATCACAATTTTCCGCGTGGGTTGTTTTTGTTCATAAAATAGGAAGAAACATGAAAAAACCGATTCGAATATTGCAAGCCACTGTCAGTAATGATAAAGGCGGTTTGACCGGATATATTTGTCAAAATTATCGATTGATAGACAAAGAAAAAATCCAATTCGATTTTCTGACATACGAAGATCAATTGGATTTCTGGGAAGAATTTGAAGACTTGGGCGCATCGTTTTACAAGGTACCTTCGCCGATGCGTTTTTTGGCATACTATAAATTTTTGAAACAAATCAGACGAGAACGGGGATATCGGGCTGTTCATTTTAATATGTCCTATGCTAATTTTATTCCGCTACTGGCGGCAAAGCTGGCCGGGTATCCGCGCATTATCATTCATGCTCATAGTACCGGATTGGATACGCCGTCTCGTGCGGTTCGCATGATAAAAAAGGGAATTCATTGCGTGGGAAAAAAGCTGATTCCATATTTGGCGACAGATTATTATGCATGCTCCAGATTGGCGGCCGAATGGATGTTTCCGGGACGGATTATCAAGAAAAATCGGTACGAAATATTGTACAATGCCATCGATTTGCCGAAATTCCGTTTTGATTCGGAGAAACGAAAGGTGACGCGCAAGAAGCTCGGAATTGCGGATGACATTTTCGTTGTCGGGCATGTCGGGCGATTTGAGTATCAGAAAAATCACGAATTTTTGATTCGGATATTTGCCGAGATTGAAAAGAAAGAGCCGAAAAGTATACTTTTACTTGTGGGAGATGGGCCGGATCGAGAAAAGATAGAAACGCAGGTGAGCGCTTCCGGATTGATGGAAAAAGTGAAATTTTTGGGGCAGCGTTCCGACGTCGCCGATCTATATCAAGCGATGGATGTATTGGTACTTCCCTCTCGTTTTGAAGGCCTTTGCATTGTGGCGATCGAGGCGCAGATGGCAGCACTTCCGACCGTATGGTCGGAAGTGCTGGCATCCGAAACTCGCGTTTCGGATGCCAGCACCGTATTGTCGTTGAAACAGTCTCCTCAAGAATGGGCAGTAGAAATTTTGAAGAAAAAAGGCATGCCGCGAGTAGACAATACGGAAATCCTTCGCAAAGCCGGATATGATGCCGAGGAAGAGATAAAAAGAGTGGCATGCTTGTATTTGGGAAGGTGATTTGGAGGGAATCGGAATGAAACCGCTTAAGATATTGATTGAAATGAAACACGGATTGGGTGATTGCGTGTGTATGCTTCCCGCTATTCGCGCCGTGCGTGAAAAATTTCCCGATGCGTATATCGCTATGCTGGTAGAGGGGAAAGCCAATGAAGAAATATTTAGGCACAGCCGTATCAAAATCGATCAATATTATCACTTCAGTTTAAAGAAATATTCCGTATGGCATACGGCAAAAGTTTTGACCCGATTATTTTTTACCGGATTTGATGTAGGCATTTTGGCGTTCATAACACCGGTCGAGAAAGGAAAGAAATTTTTTAAATTACTCAGAATCAAGCAATGCTACGGCGAGCAATTTGAAGGTCTTTCGTTATATGATCGTGACAAAATCATGCATTTTGTCGATAGAAATTTAGATGTTGTCCGGTCTCTTGTGGGAGACGCAGCGGAGCGACAGCCTTATTTATTTGCCGATCCCGACGAAGGAGAGAAATTCGCAGCGATTATCGATCGGCTTTGCGGGAAGATTATTGCCGTGAATATAGGCGGAGCTAACAAGAATTTTTATAAAGGGGACTACGTATTTACCAGAAATTGGAATAAAGAATCTATGCACGAATTAGTAGGAAAATTGGCGGATCTTCCGCAATGTTATATTCTTTTGCTTGGTGGACGCTTGGAAGAAGAGCTTGTCAAAGACTATGAGGATATCATTGCGCGGGATAATGTTTTCAATTTCGTGAATCGGACGACGATAGGGGAGAGCATTTTTCTTTTGAGCCGCTCTGATATATCCGTCGGCGTGGATACAGGCATGCAGCATGTGGCAGATGCCTTGGGGAAGCCGACCGTTTCCGTTTTCGGTCCGACCGACCCGAAGACACACGGAGCCTATTCGGATAAAGCTGAATTTGTACAATGCATGCCGAAATTGGCTTGTCAATATTGCTTTGAGCGGGATGTATATTACACCTGTCCCAATAGGAAATGTTTGAACCAAATATCGGCGGATGATGTGTTGGAAAAAATAAAAGAAATTTTGCGATTGGAAACAAAATAAAATCGCTTTAAATTGCAATCATATTAAATAGAGGGTTGAGCATGTCTGATTTAGTTTCCGTAATTATTCCGGTTTATAATATCGAGGCATATTTAGATTCATGCCTAAAATCGGTATGTGAACAGACATATCGGAATTTTGAAGTCATATTGATTGATGACGGCAGTACGGACGGCAGTTATGAGAAATGCTTGGAATATGAAATGAAATATTCTTTTATCCATGTGTTTCGACAACAACATCAAGGAGCCGGCGAAGCCAGAAACTACGGCATTCATGTGGCAAAAGGAAAATACATTGCCTTCGTGGACGGAGATGACACGATAGATGATAATTATTTAGAAATTTTGGGAAAATACATGTTTACGGGAAAATATGATGTCGTTTTTTGCGGATGCCACTTGATCGAGGTCGGACACGGCAAGGCAAAATTAAATTGCGTTTCACAAAAACATGAGGGAGATATCAAAAAGGATTTTTATCAATTGTATAAAGAAACGGTGAACATGGCTTTTTTGGCAGTTCAAAGCGCTTGCCTGAAATTATTGGAAAAAGAGAAGATAGTAAAGAACGGCATTTATTTTGACGGAAGTTTTATAAATGGGGAAGATGCGATTTTCATGCTGCATTATTTACAATTTTGCCAAACGTATTACATGACGAATGAAACTTTTTATACGTACTATCGTCGTGATAGAGGGAGTGCTACAGATGTATATGATGACCGTAGATTACATGACGAGATAGAACATTTAAAAATCACAAGGGAATGGCTTTGGCAAAACGGAATACAATCGGCTCGGGAAATTATGAGTTTTGATATTGCGAGATTTTTGGGTGGAGTGGCGGAATGTGTAATGAAAAATTCTCAAAGCAGTTTACGTAAGTATGTACTTTTTAAAAAGAGAATCAAATTGATGCAGAGTCGGATAGAGATTCCGAATAAAACGGCCAGGAAAAGGACGGCCGTATTGTTTTGGTTCATCAGGAATAGATTATATTTCCCTCCTTTCGTATATTATTGGCTGAAAGAAAAAGCAAGGACTGTACGACAGTGACAGAAACGATAATGAGTATGGTACGAAACTGATTTATCGGCAAGTTTTGAGAGGAAGTGTTTTTGTTTGATAAAAGGAAAGGAAAGAAATGATGCAAGCTATATTTGTGGTGGCGCACAAAGACGCCGACCAAATCATCGAAACGGCGAAAATATTGACACGGGCGAGTATCATTTCGCCAGAA
>CAVHIJ010000114.1:0-3652 GCA_963635945.1 bacterium
CGCCCCTTCGGGGCACCTTCCTTCAAAGGAAGGCTTGACCGGAAGCGCTTCGCGCATATTTTATGCCGCGCACAGCGCGAGCGAGCGCAGCGAGCGATTAAAACAAGAATATGCGCGTAGCGCATCCTGAAGCCCATCACTCATCACCCATCACTCATCACTTTTACAACCGGAATCGTGCCCGAAGGGCACAACTCTCATCGATAAGCGCAGCGACATCGATGCCATACAAAAAATGTCGCCGTAAGGCGACACCTCTTAAAGCCGTAAGCAGTAAGCCGTCGGCAGGGACCACAGCCGAGCGCGCGTCTTTCGTCTTTCGTCTGACAGTCTGACAGTCTTTCAGTCTCAAAGTCTCGCGCACAAATGTCGCACTCCGGCCGAGCGCGCCTCTGCACTCTTTCAATCGTACCGCTGTTCCTTGATTCTCCGATCCAAATCTCTTCTCGCCGCTTTGGCCGCCATGTCTTGGCGCTTGTCATAGAGCTTTTTACCCGTCGCGATGCCGATTTCGCATTTCACGTGGCCGCCTTTGAAATACATTTTGAGCGGGATCAGCGTATATCCCTTCGTCTTGAGCGCCATGTCGATTTTCATAATTTCGCGGCGATGCAGGAGGAGTTTCCGCGTGCGGAGAGGATCGTGATTGAAACGATTTCCCTGCTCGTAAGGGCTGATATGGGCATTCCAAAGAAACGCTTCCCCATTTTCTATCTTGGCGAAAGCGTCACGCAGATTCGCACGCCCGGCGCGGATGGATTTCACTTCCGTCCCCGTGAGCGCAATCCCCGCTTCATACGTATCGTGTATGAAATAATTGTGATGCGCCTGCCGATTCAAGACCTGCGGCGGCGCCCCTTTCTTCTGCATAATTTTTCCTTTCTGCTGCTCTACTTTGCACTCTGCACTTTCCTTTTTCCGTCATTCCGGGCTTGACCCGGAATCTCTGCTGTCTGATTACTCGCTCTTAAGAATACGTCATGGGTGATTTTGCCGCACACAGCGCGAGCGAGTGAAGCGAGCGATTAAAACAGGAATCGTCGCGAAGCGACACATCTTAAAGCCGTAAGCCGTCGGCCGTCGGCATGGGCCACAGCCGAACGCGCCTTTGCACTTTATACTTTTACTTTCTCTTCTTCCTCTTCCCGTGCGTCGGCTTCTCCAACCCAAGCGAGAGTGTCGGCTTTTTTCTTGACCCTTGCGATTTGCCGCCGTGGCGGAGTTTCTTTCCCAGATCAAGCGGCGACTTCAGCTCGCCCAGCATGAAATCGATTTCGCGTTTTTCTTTATCCGCACGAATGAGTGTCACGCGGACCGATTGGCCCATGCGGAAAGTTTTACCCGAAAATTTGAGGCGCAGTGTCAATGTATCCTCATTGTATTCCGTTTCCTCATCCATCGTATCCACATGGACGAGACCTTCCACGCCGTTTTCAAGCCCGACGAAAATACCGAAACTCGTCACGCCCGTAATATTTCCGTCGAAAGGCTCGCCGACGAAAGGCTCCATGTACTCCGTCATTTTGAGATCCGTGACGTCGCGCTCCGTCTGCACCGCGTTTTGCTCCGTTTCCGAAATATGCGACGTCGCCTTTTCCAAAAATCCCTGCTGCCGCCCCAGCTCCTTCTCCTTCGGTTTCCCGAAAAGAGCCCGGCGAATCAGCCGATGCACCAAAAGATCCGAATACCGGCGAATCGGCGAGGTGAAATGCGTGTAGCAAGTCGAGGCGATGCCGAAATGTCCCAGATTTTCCGTCGAATAGCACGCCTGCGGGAGCGAGCGCAACGACATCACTTCCACGACCGCTTCAATGTCCTCTCCGCGCACACTCTCCAAAAGCCGCTGAATATCTTTAGGCTCGGGCGTCTCCGGAAGCTGCACCTTCGTGCCCAGGATGCGCACCAATTTTTTGAGCGCCTCCACGCGATCCGGGTCGGGATTGGCATGCACGCGGTACACCGAAGGATACCCCGTCTTTTTGAGGAAACGGGCGACCGCTTCATTGGCCGCAATCATCGCATCCTCAATCATTTTTTCCGATTCGCCTCGAATCCGTTTCTCAATGCGAAGCGGTTTCCCGTCTGCGTCCAAAACGACTTTATATTCCGGAAATTCAAATTCAATCGCGCCCCGCTCTTTTCGCTCGGCTCGAAGCGCTCCGGCACAACCCCGAAGTGCCGAAAGCATCGGAATAAACGGCCGCAAATCCTCCGGCGCGATATCCTCCTCAAAAGCCTTATTGATTTCCGTATAATTGCAGCGCCGCCCCACGCGGATCACCGCCGGCGTGATACGCTCCGTCGTGACACGCCCCGTCGGCGACACATCCATGAGGCACGCCATCGCATACCGATCCACGCCCTGATTCAAGCTGCATAAATCATTGGAAAGTTGAAACGGCAGCATCGGAATCACGCGATCGGCCAGATACACCGAATTTCCGCGCCGATACGCCTCATCATCGAGCAGCATCCCGCGCTTCACATACCGGCTCACATCCGCGATATATACGCCGAGCATGAAATGCCCGTTTGGCCTCTTCTCGCAATACACCGCATCATCCAAATCCTTCGAATCCGCGCCGTCAATCGTCACCATCGGCACATCGCGGAAATCCGCCGTTTCCTCTTCCAAGGAAATATTGCGCGAAAGGTCCTCGGCCTCTTTCATAAGCTCATCGGAAAATACATGCGGCAGGC
The DNA here is from genome assembly GCA_963635945.1 of bacterium. Taxonomy (GTDB): domain Bacteria; phylum Bacillota; class Negativicutes; order Veillonellales; family Dialisteraceae; genus UBA1822. The sequence continues at coordinate 2,701 of CAVHIJ010000114.1, forward strand.
GGTGCGCGGCCACGACTACATCGATATCGAGCCCCTTATCGCCCTCATAGCCCAAAATTTCCGTAATGCGCCCCTCCGCATTCGACCATTCACCCGGCCAACGCGTGATTTCGACGACGACCCGCGCCCCCGAGACCGCATCCATATCAAGACCCCTCGGGATATCTATCGTCATGTGAATTTTCTCATCAATCGGCATGACTTCCCCGCCGCTTCCGAGAAAATCATACGTGCCGACCACCGTCTCATTGGCGCGCTTTGTGACATTCATCACCCGCCCGCACACGCGATGCCGCGCCGAATTTCCGCGTATTACCTTCACGACGACCGAATCATTATTGACAGCCGTCCCACGATCCTCCTCGGCGATAAAAATATCCTCATGATCCTTATCCGTAATCAGAAAACCGAATCTCCCGTACGATTTATAAGCACCCTCGACCACAGCGCCGGGGGCAAATACTTCCAATTCTTTACTATCCATTCTTTCTCCTTTATTTGAAACATTTCAATGCTCTGCTTTGTACCGAATTAAGGCATGGGCATGAGGCATGAGGCATGAGATTCAGGTGTCGCCTTTGGCGACGATTATTTTATATGGCGGCTTTTGCAATTTAAGGCCGCCATCTTGACCTCTTCCCTCATCTCTCTTCCCTCATTCCCTTCTCCTTTGTATAGTGAAATATTTATCATGCCAAGCTTTGTGCTACATTTGTGCTGCCGGCTATGAGCCGTGAGCCGGGAGCTGGGAGCCGTGAGCCGTGAGCTTTGGGCTTTAACCGGTGCGCTGCGCGGCATTTTTATATTCGCTTGCGATGCTCGCTCACCGCCTTCAGCGGCATAAAATAAATTCGCCGCAGGCGACACCGCCGAAAGCCTTCCTTTGAGGCGACCTTCCGGTGGACGGTCGCCGGTAATGCGAAACATCGGAAGATAGGCGCGCCGAAGGCGC
>CAVHIJ010000115.1:0-387 GCA_963635945.1 bacterium
TTTGCTTGCTCATTTTATATAATTTTCAATTTTTCCATCAGCGCTTCCTGCAGGACATGACTGAAAAATGGGCGCAAAAAAACAGCCTTACGGCTGCTGTTTCTGGAGCGGGTGAAGGGAATCGAACCCTCGTAACCAGCTTGGAAGGCTGGCGCTCTACCATTGAGCTACACCCGCATATGGTCGGAGCAGCAGGATTTGAACCTGCGACCCCTTGGTCCCGAACCAAGTGCGCTACCAAACTGCGCTATGCCCCGATAACATGTGAAATTATAGCAGATGTTTCCTTTTTTGTAAATACCGAAAATGCGGAAAAATCGGCGCGGGCGAAATTTCTTTTTTTATTTGATAAAATCAATTATAATAGAGGAAACGGAAACGGGGTAT
>CAVHIJ010000115.1:397-3644 GCA_963635945.1 bacterium
GTATATCGTTTCCCAAAATCGAAAAAAATTTGGGCGGAGGATTTCATGTTCGGAAAAATAAAAGGATCGGGGCCCGTCGGGGAATTGTTGGATCATTTGGAAAAATTTGCGGTGTTGGCGAAGGAAGGGCGCGCGACGTTTCATGATAAGAAGGACGTGGGCGTGATTTTTATGAAGCTGGATCGGACGGGTTACATTTTCCAGCAGGCGACGTCGGGCTCGATGTTCGATTATAAGTACAAGCTGGAGCGCAATGTGTGGAACGCGGCGATTCATGAGTATGATATGTATATGGCGGAGCTCAAGGATGCGCTTCTTCGCGCGGTGGATGAGGCCGAGGCGGCTGATTTTTCGGAGGAGACGCCGGAGGAGGCGCCTGCGGAAACGGAGCCGGAGGAGGCGCTCTCGCTCAAGGAAATCATGGCGCGCGCGGAGGAAGAGGATCGTATCAGGGAGGAAACGGAGTCCGCGGAGAAGCTTTTGGAGGAGGAGGAGAAGGCTCTTTCCGGAATGACGACGAAGATGACGGAGGCGGATTGCCGTGAGCTTTGGCGGATTTATCGCGCGATGCTGGCGGAGTATAAAGCGATGAAGGTGCTTGCGGCGCGCTGGATGGAGGAAAATCCGGAGCAGGGGTGTCTGGGGATCACGCTTTCGATTCTGCTCGCGCCGGCGGCGGGGATTGTGTATTTTTTTTGGTAAGTGAAAAAATAGGCATGGGGCATGAGGAATGGGGCATGGGCTTCAGGATGCGCTACGCGCATATTTTTTATAAAAGTGCTAAGTGCGCGAGACTGTCAGACGGTGAGAATGTCAGACGAAAGATGCGCGTTCGGCCGGAATCCCCTGCCGACGGCTGACGGCACCGATGGGGCGCGAAGTAAATAGGCACAAAAAAAGAACTCCTTTGAGGGGAGTTCTTTTGGTTTGAAGAAAATCAAGCTTGTTCTTCCAGCTGTTCCTTGTAAGCTTCTTTGGCGGCTTCTTTGGCGGCTTCGGCTGCGGCCTTGGCTTCGGCTGCTTTTTCGGCAGCGATCGCGGCGTTTACGCGCGCGTGAAGACGGGATTTCTTACGGGCAGCGGTATTCTTATGGAGAACACCTTTCTGAGCAGCGGTGTCGATCACGCTCTGTGCGGCGCGAAGCGCTTCGTCCTTATTTTCGGAGTTGGCGGCTGCGACAGCCTTCTTCACAGCGGTGTGGATTTTGGATTTGGTGGCAGAGTTGACTGCGTGTCTCGCTGCGTCTTTCTTCATGGATTTGATATTGGCTTTAATCTGTGGCAATGGTTTCACCTCCCGTCATTTCGTCGTTCATACCAAGCTATTTTATCATGCTTTTTTGAATATGGCAAGAAATGGGACGCATTTTTTCGAAAGGAAATTTTTTGCGCGGGTTTCCGATTTCATTTATAATAGAAAAAAGAATGAATTTTGTTTCTTATTTTGCTTTTTCTTTTTCTTTTTCCTTTTTATTTCGGAAAGGGGAAACGGGGCGCGGCGGATGATTTTTCTCGGTATGGATTTGTGCGAGGTGTCTCGCTGGGATAGGATTTTGAAACGATATCCGGAAAAGCTTTCGAAGGTTTTCACGGAGGAGGAAATTTTGTATGCGCGTGGGCGCGCTTCGTCTTTGGCGGCGTTTTGGGCGGCGCGTGAGGCGACTTTGAAGGCTCTGGGGATCGGGTTTCGCGGAGAGATGAAATTTTCGGATGTGTCGGTGACGCATGATGAGGCGGGGGCGCCGCATTTGGTTTTGCGGGGCGCCGCATTGAGGCGCGCGGAGCTTTTGAAGGTTTCGGATTTTGCCGTGTCTCTTTCGCATGAGCGGAATATGGCGGCGGCGGTGGTCGAAGCGCGGAGGGATGTATGAAAATTTTGACGGCGGCGGAGGCGCGCGTTCTGGATGCGCGTGTGATGGGTGAGTATGGGATGGCCGAGGCGACGCTTATGAAGGCGGCGGGTACGGCGGTGGCGCGGATTTTGGCGGAGCGGACGGATGTGCGCGGCTCGAAAGTTTGTGTCGTGTGCGGTACGGGAAATAACGGCGGTGACGGTTTTGTGTGTGCGAAGCGTTTGCAAAAAATGGGGGCAAAAGTCTGCATGCTCCTTTTCGGCGATGCAGGTCACATGGGAGAGTCTGCGAAAAAGTTTCGTCGGGCGGCGGAGAAGGCGGGGATTCCCGTTTCCGAAATCGCTGCGGCTGCGGAGGCGGAAACGTTGCTTTCGGAGGCGGATACGATTATCGACGCTTTGATCGGGACGGGGCTTACGAGCGGTGTCGCGGGTGAAAAGGCGGAGCTCATCGAGATGATGAATGCGTCCGGGGCGGTGATGATTTCGGTGGATGTGCCGAGCGGGATGAGCGCGGATACGGGGGATATTCCGGGGGTGTGTGTGCATGCCGATGTGACGGTCGCGCTGGGGACGCCGAAGCGTTGTCATATTTTATCGCCGGCGGAGGAGTTTTGCGGGGAAATTGTGTGTGAGGATATCGGGATGCCGGAGGAGGCGCGCGAGGATTTTCCGGTATCGGTCGTTTCGGAGTATGACGCGGCGCGGGGAATTCCGGCGCGCGGGCGGCTCTCGCATAAAGGGGAAAACGGTTTTATCGGCATCATCGCGGGTTCGGCGGATATGGCGGGCGCGGCGCTTTTGTCGGCGCAGGGGGCGCTTCGCGCGGGCGGTGGAAAAGTCGCGCTTTTGGCGCCCGGTGCGGCGGCAAGGCAGCTCGCGGGTCGGATTCCGGAAATCATGGTGCGCGGTGTTTCCGATGAGAATTTCTTTACGGACAGATCCGGCGAAGAAGTGCTTTCGGCGGCGGAGGCGTATGACGCGATTGTGCTGGGGCCCGGATTGGGACGGCGGCCGGAGACGATGCATGTTGTGACGGACATTTTGAAACGGCTCGCAAAGCCGATGGTGCTTGATGCGGATGCGCTTTTTGCGATTGCCGAGTGTCATGTTTCTTTAAAAGATATGCCGGGTCGATATATTTTGACGCCGCATGTGGGTGAATTTTCCCGTCTTACGGGTATTTCCTCCAAGGAGGTCGAGGCGAGGCGCATCGAGGCGGCCGTAACGTATGCGAAGGAAACCAATTCTATCGTCGTGTTGAAGGGTGTGCCGACGGTGACGGCGGATCCGACGGGCGTAGCGTGGCTGAATCCGACGGGAAATCCCGGCATGGCGACGGGCGGCATGGGCGACACGCTGACGGGCATCATCGCGGCGCTCATCGGCCAGGGG
>CAVHIJ010000116.1:0-3622 GCA_963635945.1 bacterium
GAATCGTCTCGGGGCGCGTCGTCGCGATTTCGACAAATCCGTCTTCGCCGACGATCGGATAACGGAAATACCACAAATGCCCGTTCTCATCCTCATGCTCGACTTCGATATCCGAAAGAGCCGTTTGGCAGCGGGGGCACCAATTCGTGATGCGGTTCCCCTGATAAATCAGCCCTTTTTCATAGAGCGTGCAGAAGACCTCGCGGACGGCGCGCGCGCAAATATCGTCCATCGTGAAACGTTCGCGCTCCCAATCGCAAGAAGACCCCAGTTTCCGAATCTGGCGGCCGATCGTATTGCCGTATTTTTCCTTCCACGCCCAGACGCGTTCCAAAAATTTCTCACGGCCCAGATCGTATTTATTGAGCCCTTCCTCGGCGATTTGCTTTTCGACCTTGACCTGCGTGGCAATCCCGGCGTGATCCTTGCCCGGCAACCAGAGCACATTATAGCCTTGCATTCTCTTGTAACGAATCAAAATATCCTGCAAAGTCCCGTCGAGAGCATGCCCCATGTGGAGCTGCCCCGTGACATTGGGCGGCGGCAGCACGATGGAAAAAGGCTTCTCGCCCTCTTTCGGTTCATCGTGAAAAACGCCGTTTTCCTCCCAAAAGGCATACCATTTTTCTTCGATTTCGGAAGGGTCGTAACTTCCCAGATTTTCGTATTCGGCCATTTTATTCACTCCTTTTGAAACTTCACCCGCCGCGGCTTCCGTTTCTTTTTCGGAAACAAAATCCCGGCAACCAATAAAAAAGTGCTCTCGTCCTTAGGACGAAAGAGCACTTCCGCGGTACCACCTAATTAGCCGAAAATTCGGCCGCTCATTTGCAGATATCGCCTGCCGACGTGCCGCTCTCGCGGCAAAGCTCGGGGGTGACCCGCTACCTTTTCCCTACCCGCTCTCACCCGATGCGGCATTCTCTTTGAAAGGAAATAGGAAACTTCTTCCCGTCGTTGCTTTTTTATATAGTCATAATCATATCAGGAAATTTTCTGAATTTCAAGTGCTTTGTAAAAGTAATGGGTGTGTAAAACTTTGCAAGTCATTTGTGCTTGAGACTGTAAGACTGTAAGACTTTTAACTTGTATCGCCGGCGGCGATAATTTTGTTTTATGCCTCCGAAGGCGGCAAGCGAGCGGAGCGAGCGATGATAAAAATGCCGCGCAGCGCTCCGGTAAAAGCCGTCAGCCGTCAGCCGTTATTCACGCTCCGTAATGATTTCTCTGTGTGTTCCGCCGCTTCTGCGAAGGAGCAACGCCAGGAGGAAGGCCAGGGTGAGGAGAGCGGCGAAGACGTAGAGCGTCGCCATGTATCCGCCCGTCGCTTCTTTCATGAGCGTGAGGAGAAGAGGACCTGCGATGCCCGCAAGGCCCCAGGCCGTCAGGATGCTGCCGTGAATGGAGGAAAGCTGGCGGACGCCGAAGAGATCGGCCAGATACGCCGGCATGCAGGAGAAACCGCCGCCGTAGCAGCTCACGATGAGAAGTACGAGAATATAGAAAACCGTTTCCGATTTCGTATCCGCCAGAGCGATGAAGGAGAAAACTTCCAAAAGGAAGAAAAGCGCATAGACATTTCCGCGGCCGATGCGATCGGAAACGGATGCCCAGCCGATGCGGCCCGCGCCGTTCACGACGCCGATGATGCCGACCAAAGACGCCGCAGCTTCCGCGCTCATTCCGATGACGTCTTGCGCCATGGGAGATGCGACGGCGAGAAGTCCGATGCCGCAGGTGATATTGATGAAGAAAACCGTCCAAAGAGCCCAAAATTCTTTCGTGCGAATCGCCTCGGCGCGCGTGAGCTGGCGTTTGGCGGAAGCGGAGGATTTGTTTCCCGTTTCCTTTTTCAGGACATTTTCGATCGTTTCCGCAATTTCATCCGGCTTGGGCGGTGCCAGATAGAGAGCCGATGCGCTCATGACGAGAGCGTAGGCGATGCCCATGATGATGAAATTTTCCGTGAGACCCACCGTGCGCACGAGATGTTGCATGAGAGGCCCCGCGACCAAGGCGGCGAATCCGAATCCCATGATGGCAAGACCCGTCGCAAAGCCGCGCCGCGTCGGGAACCATTTCACAAGTGTCGCGACAGGCGTGATGTATCCGATACCCAGCCCGATGCCGCCGACGGCGCCGTAGAAGAAATATAAAAGCGCGCCGCTTTGGAGTGTCACGGCCAGCGCAGTCCCCAGCATCCCCGTGCCGAAGAAAAGCGCGGAGAGAAGACCGGAAGCCATCGGCCCGATGCGTTCGACGAAACGGCCGAGGAATGCGGCGGAAAATCCCAAAAATAAAATGGCGACGGAAAAAGCCCATGTGGTCTCCGAAAGAGAGAGCCCCATGGTTTCCATCACCGGACGCGCCAGCACGCTCCACGCATACACGCTGCCGATGGAAATGTGAATTCCCACGGCGGAAGCGGCGATCAGCCAACGATTTCTTTTCATTTGTCTGCCTCCCGTTTTGAAATACGGAAATTTCGCTTTTTGCGATTTCCGAAAATCCGATATTTTTTCCGGGAAACGAAAACCGCCCGGGCTGAAATATCGGAGCCCAGACGGTCGGCATGTGTATTCCGCATACGGCACGTGGTCAATTCCACAAGTCCGTCAGTCGTATACGGTATCTGTTGTGGATATAGTGTAGCAGATGTTGTGGAATTTGTAAAGTGCAAAGATGCGCTCGGCTGAGTCCTCGGAGGCGGCTGACAGCTTACGGCTGACGGCTTTAAGAGGTGTCGCCTTCGGCGACGGATCCTGTTTTAATCGCTCGCTGTGCTCGCTTGCGCTGCGCGCGGCTAAAAAAATGCGCCGAAGGCGCACACCTGCATCTCGGCTCCCCTGAAAGGGGAGCTGGCGCGAGCGAAGCGAGCGACTGAGGGGTCAGGCACGGACGCCTCTGTCTTATAGGGGGCAGTCCCCTACCGCTATGCTCTCACATAGTGCGCGACCCCTCAGTCAGTCACTGCGTGCCTGACAGCTCCCCTTTCAGGGGAGCCAAGACGCATTTAGCTTTGCACTCAAAAATCTGCGCTCGGGAGCGCCTCGTGGGCGCGATGACGGAAATTGACACGAAACTTAAAATGCCCGCTTCGAAAGCCGAGCGTCGTAAGATTGCCCGACCGTTATAAATTTGCCGATGCCGCGTGTATCGCGCGGCAGGCGCAGGGGCGTTCGGATGCGTCTTGCGATTTTAAGTGGTACGCAAGGATAGATATCTCAGAAGGAAAATGCCACGGAAGGCGTAAGCATTTAAAATCGAGCATCCGAACGCCCCGGAGCGCAGGCAAATTTTGCCCTGCCGGTGGTTTCTTTTCTTTGCTTCGTTTCTTTTCTTTCCCGGGAAAGAAAAGAAATGAAAGCACTTAAGTCGCTCTGTGCAGAGCGAGAAAAAGGAATCGGCGCCGCAGGCGCCATCCCGCACAAGCGGGATATAGCGATAGCGTTCTCCCGCTTGCGCGGGATAAACAAATGTCGCACTTCCGCGGGAGCAAGATAATCTCGTTACAAAATAATCTCGTTATAAGCAAAATAAAAAATCTCACGCTTTCGCGTGAGATTCTTTTTATCAGCAGCTTCCTATCCTCCCGGGCCGCCTCCGGCCAAGTACTTTCGGC
>CAVHIJ010000117.1:0-3617 GCA_963635945.1 bacterium
CAAAGAGGCACAACCTCAGCACATACGCAGAGCATGAAAATGACGCTTCCGCCGAATCGGGCATTTCATTTTCGCAAGAAATTATGCACCTGCGGCGCATTCTATCTCCCGCCTCCTACGGAGGCACCCTCTTTCGAAAAGAGGGCTTAAGCGGTGTCGCCTCGCGGTGACGATTTACGGGTATCAATTAAAAAGGAGGCGATTTTCATGCTCAATTTCGTGTTGCTGCAGCGGCTGCAGATGCTGGCCAAGCAGGGGAGTTTTACGAAGGCGGCCGAAGAGCTTTACATTACGCGTTCGGCGCTCATTCAGCAGCTGAATGCCGTCGAGGCCGATTGCGGTTTCCGGATATTCGAGCGCAGTTTCCGCGGCGTGAGATTGACGGAAGCCGGGCGCGTATTCATGCAAAGATTGTCGCAAATATCGCATTCGTACGACCTCACGATTTCCCAATGTCGCGAAATCAGCAACAAGCAATGCAATCGCATCGTCATCGCGTCCCTTCCGAATTTCAATACGCAATTTATTCCGCGCATCTGCGACGCGTTCCGCCTGAAGCATCCGGACGTGGAAATTATTTTCAAGGATTATTTTCCGGAGACCTATTTCAAAAGTTTCCATCGCGGCGAATTTGATATTTGCCCCGAATACATGGTGAACTACAAGAACGACAGCCGGGAAACGGCGGTGCTGCATCTCGTGACGGATCGGCATTGCTGCTGCGTGCCGAAAAGGGATGAGCTCGCGGGAAAGGATGTGCTGCAACTTTCGGATTTGCGCGGGCGTCGGCTCATGATGTATCGCGAGGGCGTCACGGAATGCGACGACGCGCTCCGTGACATGATTCTGCGCGAGGAGCCCACGATCCAAATCGTCGATCTCGATGTGTATGACAGCTCGCTTGTGACGCGCTGCCGATTGGAAAGAACTATTTTGCTCGGCTACTCGCTTTACATGAAACCTTTCGAAGGACTCGTTTCCATTCCGCTCGAGTGCGGCATCCCGATTAAAATCGGCCTCGGATACCACAAAAATTGCCGTCCCATCGTGAAAAGTTTCATAGACACGGCAAAAAAAATAGAGTATGATGAAACAAAAGTATAGTGTTGCAAAGTGCAAAGTGCAAAGTGCAAAGTGCATAGGCGCGCTCGGCCGCAGCCTCTGCCGACGGCTTGCGGCAGTTTGGTCGTCATCCTGAATTTATTTCAGGATCCCCTAAGCGTCGGAATGACGAATGGAAAGAGTGGGGGGAAGAGGCACAGGTGCCCGCCGGCGACGATTCTTTTTTAATCGCTCGCTTAGTTCGCTCGCCGCCTTCGGCGGCATAAAACAGGAATATGCGCGAAGCGCATCCTGCCCCCCTTTCCTCTTTCCATTTCCCCATTTTCCCATTTCCTCAAAGGAGATCATTATGAAAAAGAAACTATGTTTAGCGGCCCTCGTTTCCTGCCTTTTCATAGGTGGCGCGGCCGAGGCGCTCACGACGGATCGGTATGTATTGCGCGACACGAGCGGCGAATTTATCGGCACGGCGGAAATGACGAATATGGCGCGGCACCAAATCATGCGCCTTAATGTAGAGACCGTGAAATCAAATCCCGCCGGATACACGCCGCGCACCTTTGCCGAAGGCGTGGTCGAAATCGATACCAAATTCCCCGAAGGGCCGAAATTCAAAGTGCGCAATTGCCGCGCCAACCCCTACGGCGAAGAATACATCGACGAAAAAATCTGGGTGTATCCGCTGGAATGGGAAGAGGAGGGATTCTCCCTCTATTCGCCCAAACGAAAAGATTCCCCCTGGCCGCCGCCCGAAGGCCGTTATCTTTGGAAGGAAACGGCGGAAACGGAGCTCGATGGTGAGCTTGCCTGCGCATTTTTACATTGCGTCTTGGAAGAAGGCGGACTTTACGACGACAGGTACCTTTCCTTTGAAGTGAAAGAAATGGAGGAGAGGCCTTTTTCCGGCGCGGCGCCCGCCCGCTATTTCCGAATTGTGCGAAAATACGACAATAAGAAAACAGGCGTTTATTTCGTCGACAGCTTCGGGAAACATGTGTATCGCGATGGCGGAAACGGACAATATATCGTGATTTACGAAGCCGATGCGCCGATTGACGCGCCGGCGCCGTGAGTAGGAAAGGAGAAAGAATATGAAAAAAATCGCAGTTATTACCGGAGCGACCAGCGGCATCGGCCGTGCCGTGACGGAAGTTTTGGCGGCCGGCGGCTACAAATTGGCCATCGCGGCGCGAAATGAAGAGAAACTGGCCGAAGTTTCCGAAGAGCTTCGCATGAAATACAATGCGGACGTTTCCTATTTTGTGCTCGACGTCCGCGACAGAGATGCGATTTCCCGTGTTTCCGAAAATATTTTGGAAACGGTCGGCGTGCCGGATGTCCTCGTGAATAATGCGGGCCTGGCGCGGGGGCTCGAGCCCTATGCGTTGACGGATGCGGACGATACGCTCGAAATGGTGGAAACGAATATCAAGGGGCTCTTCCTCATGACGCGCGCGTTTTTGCCCGCGATGCTTGCGAGAAATACCGGCCACATTATTAATTTGGGCTCGACGGCCGGGCTCTATGCGTATGCCGGCGCCGCCGTCTATTGCGCGACAAAAGCCGCTGTGAAAACTTTTTCCGACGGTCTTCGCATCGATCTCATGGCAAGCGATATCAAGGTCACGACGATTCAGCCGGGCCTTGTGGAAACGCCTTTTTCGGAAACTCGTTTCCACGGAGACAAAGCGCGCGCCGCCGCCGTCTATGCGGGGATCGAAGCGCTACGCCCGGAAGATATCGCCGACGTCATCGATTTCGTCCTCTCGCGCCCCAAACGCGTCGTCCTCACCGACGTCGTCATCATGGCCAATCAGCAGGGGACGGGGTTTTTGAGTCATAAGGAGTGAGAAAGCGTAGCGTGATATGGAGGCAGGGGCTTACGGCATACGGCTTACGGGTAACGGCTTTAATAGGTGTGCGCTACGCGCACGAATTCTTATACGGCACCGATATCGCTTCGCTTATCGGTGAAAGGTGTCGCCTACGCCGATGATTCCTATTTTATGCCGGCTTTGCCGGCGAGCGAGCGGAGCGAGCGATTACAAAAATGCCGCGCAGCGCTCCGCTTAAAAGCCGTCAGCCGTCAGCCGTCAGCTTACGGCAGGCGATTCGGCCGAGCGCGCCTCTTTCCGCTTCCTTCTTCCCACTTTCCTCATAATTTCCTATTGACAAAAATCTTTATTTTCGGTAAAATATCATTCGTCAAATGCCGATATAGCTCAGCTGGTAGAGCGGCGCATTCGTAATGCGTAGGTCGCAGGTTCAAATCCTGTTGTCGGCTCCAGACTGTAAGAGCCCGGGAAATCACCGGGCTTTTTTGATGCGAAAATTGCGGGGAAGGGATTGGCGTGCCAAATGCAAAGGCGCATTCGGCGTAGTGCGACATTTGTGTGTCAGACTGTCAGACTGTGAGACTGTCAGACTGTCAGACTGTGAGACTGTCAGACTGTGAGACTGTGAGACTGTGAGACTGTGAGACTGTGAGACTGTGAGACTGTCAGACTGTGAGACTGTCAGACTGTGAGACTGTCAGACTGTGAGACTGTCAGACT
>CAVHIJ010000118.1:0-3577 GCA_963635945.1 bacterium
CGCGGTGCTTCCCTTACTAACGATTGCCGTAAATGACTGCATACAAAAAATCTGGCGTAAATGCGAACCTGCTAAAATTTTCGCCCTATTAAGAACCTCCGCAAATTTCAACCCGCCAAGCCGAAATGCGAAAATCGGCTTCCAGAAAACAAGAGAAGCCATGGTAAATCTCTGCTTTCAAAGCTTTCAAGCCGCATTTTATTCCAAGTTGAGAATAAAGTCCCCTATCCATCACCAAAATTACGCCAGCTCAAACTGCCGGCAATTTCCATCGCTGTGTGCATTCACAATCATACGATTTTACCAAAAAAAGTGTTGCGTTCTCATTACAAAAATATTGCATTTTCACTACAAAGGTCTATTTGCCCGCCCCCCTGCAGACTCTTGTATTTTATGTAAACTGACTCATTATAACTATGGCTCGTAAGCTGGCACGCCTTCTCATGCTCACTACATCCCATTACGTTTTCACGCCAAGCAGAAACACTAGCAATTCCCGCCGGATATTTCCCTATATCAATCGCAACATCAATCGGAACATCAATCGCAACATATACACAATCATAACTATATCCACTCTTTTCTTCTTCTACATTTTCTTACTTATCTTGCGCTTTTCTATTTCGTCCTGCATGCGCAAGGTCAAATTCCCACTGAATGCCGCGAATTCAACTTTTTTAAAATAAAAAGAAGTACCTTGAATTTTCGCTGAATGGCTCAAATCAAAATACTTCCAAATAAAAAACAGTACCTTCAATTTCCGCTGAATGGTCCAAATCGAATTTGATTGAAATAAAAAGTAGTACCTACTCCTCTACCTCATTGATAGAAATATAATCTATCTCCTCACCATCTGTATTAACCACGATAGGTGGAAGCCACTTCACCCGCCGATCCTTGCGCCCTTTACCGACAAGGAATGTATGGTAGTGCCCTCGCCGGATATGCATGATAGGGGACTTATGAGCGCCGCCGGATCCTTCTCTATCGGTTCCATACCGCACTACATGATTACTAAACTTCTTCAGCCGCACACCGATTTCCTCGCCGACTGAATACCGCTTAACGCCTTTAGCCGTATCCTTTGCTTTACCGTGTTCCCGTAGAGATTTGCTATTAACAAACCTCACTTCCGCATTTACTGCTGATAAATACATAAGCACATTGATTACATACCGGATAATCTTACGACTCACCTTGAAATAATTCTCTTCATCTGCCATAGAAAAGCCGGCATGATTTTCCCTATACCACTCCAAGCTCTCATGGGCTTCTATCCATGACTTGCCTAAAATCATGCTTAACAGCTCCGGCTCATCCGGGATGACTAAATACATGGCTGTCACCATCTCGCCGCCCTGCACGGGGATAATATACAATTCCTTATGCCCTCTAGCGCGGTCATCATCAAACATAACAAATAGCCCATCTATATCTGCAAATCCCCTTTGCGTATCTATATAGATACAATATTCAGGGATAGTAAGCAAATCAGCCGTTACCTTTATATCATCGTCTATACTCTTTATAAACTCTGCCGTCAATCCCTCGCTAATGCGGTATACAGATTTCGCGTGACGCCATGAAGAAAGCACCGCCATTCTGCCTGCATCTACTGCCGCTGATAGTCGATTTTCATACATACCATACTCATCAACATATGCCAGAGCTAATCCTACTGGACAATAACAGTATTCCTTATGCCACTTTGTATTCTTATCGGCAAATATTTCATCAATCATCTTAAATGCTTTAGGGAATTTTCGATTAAACGCATTTAACAAATCTATAGGTATCATCCTCTCCATCATTATCACCTCTATTTGAATTATATCCATAGATACATTTTTGCGCAAAAGAAAAAGCGGTGTAGTATTTAAACTACACCGCTTCTCCCAGAAAAGGAAATAAAAGAGAGGTTTTGGTTACAAAGCCTATATAAATTATATCATCAACGCAATTTAACCGCCACTACATAAGTTGTGCTAATGGGCAACAATATAAATCAAACTAGTCCCTGCAATCACTGCCCATACATTACGCTGCCTTTTGGCTAGCGCCGTTTTATGCTCCAGTGCCTTCATCTGCTGCTCTAATGTCATCAAGGATTTTTCTTGCTCTTGCAATATCACTTCGGCCTTCACTAACGATTCTTTGACATTCGTCAAGTTCGCTTTCGTTTCTGCTAATTGATTCTTCGACTCTTGTAATTGCCTCAAGGCTTCGGTCAATTCCTGTTTCTGCTCCGTCGACACCTTTTGAAGCTGACTCAATTTGCTCTGCAGCAGCTCCAATCTGCTCTCTTGTCTGGCGATTATCATCCTCAATTCGTTGTATTGAGTTTCTGATGTTTGATACATCCGTTCCGTCCCGTAAGATGATATAGGCCAACAAACAAGCAAACATAAGTACGAAAGCGCTAATATAAATCGCCTGCTTTTCACTAACGCTCCAATTCCCATTCATGCCACGCATTCCCTTCTTCAGAAATATGCCTAAATGTTCAAAATTCAAGAATTTGGTACCCTGCGTGCGTCCGTGCATTCCTTTTGATAAATTACACTAACAGGTACACGCGGACGCAAAATAGGGCCATTTAAAAACATCGTATTTTTTCGATATACTATGAATTTTGATATTTATAGAAAAGTGCCTTCCCCCTTAGGGTCTGCCCGCCGGAATACCAATCATCCTCATCTGAAATGACTGCTAGATCCCAACGCTCACACCCATTATCCGGGCCGTACGGCATATGAGAATTATACCCGTCCACATTATCCGCTGCTTCAGCATGGGTAAGGAAGTGCTCAATATCAATCGGAATATCAAACACATCTGAAATTATAGCCATGAGCAGCGCCATAGACTCTACTTGCGCACTAGTAGGGGGATAAGTACCTAGTCTTGCGAACGGCGGCATACCGTCAAATGCCATAGCGCCGGCGCAACATTCAAGAGCGATAGCAATAGACCCGGTATTCCTATAATAAGTCGCTTTCGGAGTTTCCGTTAACTCCCTTGTATATTCGATACCGCCGTCTGCGTCAATGCAGAAATGATAATCATCAAATGCCTGCCCGTATTTTCCCGCTGTCCAATGCAAGTACACTTTCACCGGTACCGGATACTGATAGAAGGAAGGCCGTGCTTCCTTTAGCACCTTCCTGATTTCTGACTCTCCCATCATTAACCCCTTTTCCGTTTTACAAGGGCCGCCAGATCATGTACGGCCGATACCCCCGCTTCATCCAAATTCTCCACCACACTAAGTAGTTCAGATGAAGCCAGATATGCAATAATGAGATTTACAAATTCGCTGTGGCCTACGGAATAATCCACTAACGCGCCGGCTGCTACAAGAAGCAGATATACCCCGATTTTTTCTGCGAACCGTGTGCGCATGGCATGGCTATTGATTACCCCATCTCTATGCGCCGCCGGAATGCCCCTGATGGCGTCCATGAGCGTAGGTTTACCACTCATATCCTTTTCTAGTCGCTTGTAGGAAATGGCAATCAATTTAGCCAAAAGGTCGATACACACAATGAGTGCGAAAGAAATAAAAATCGCCACATGC
>CAVHIJ010000119.1:0-3443 GCA_963635945.1 bacterium
GTTGATGTTTCCGGATCGCATCACGCCGGAAGATCTCGAAATCGTCTGAAGTTTTTTGTTTCTAATATTTAGAAGGAAAATTTACACAAAATACTTGACACACCCCACAAAGGGGCAGTGACAAAATGCCAAAGCATTTTATCACTGCCCCCTTTCATACAAGATTTCCTCCTCACTCAGAAAGGACGATTCACATCATAAATCTTCGTCAAACTCAAATCCTCATTCACACGGAAAATGTAGCGCCCATTCACATCCACCATGTACCACGTACCGGAATCCTCTCCCGGCTCATAAACCGTGATGCTGTAATAACGCGACACATCTTCCGGAAGATCCGAAAAATCTCTTGCATTATCCAAAAGAACGATATCATAATAGCGCTCATCCGTATCCGTCGGCTGCATATTCCAGAAAATATTATTTTTCAGGAACACCTTCGCCACATCCGCCGTCCATTCCTTTTCCACATCCTTCTCCGCGAGCACATACACCCCGTCGGGCGGTGGCAGCAAGTTTGTGCTATTTACGATTTGGCTTCCGTCATACGAATCGAAAGAATACGAAATGTCCGGATTCCCGAGTGTAAAGGAGTTGCCGAGCATCGGTCCCATTTCCCCTTCATACGTCATGCCTTCGGGCACCGTTTCTGAAGATGTTATCCGAATCGCCACACCGGTTTTATACGAATCCACATTTTGAAACGCGACATACTCCGCGCTCCCGATGACGAAATGTTTGGAAACTGTTCCCGTCTCGTCATTTTCCTCCACCGCAATCCGTCCGCTTGCGCGCAGCATCGGATCATACGGCGGATCCTGCGTCTCAATTCTTACATCGGCAAAAGCACCCCGCGGCGTATCGTACACCCACATTTCCCCCATGCGAGCACCGTTTTTGCTCGTCATGACATAGCGATCCGCCGCCTCTGCGGAAACAACCCCCGCACACAAAAGCGCGGAAAGCAACCCGACCTGCCAAATTCTTTTCATGTGTAACATCTCCTTTCTCTTACTGAAATTCCATTTTCCTCATCATACCATAACTTTGACGGCTCTGCCAAAAAATATGAGAAGAATTTTGGGGAATGGGGAATGAGGAAAAGTGAAGAGGAAAAAGGGAAAGTGGAAAGAGGAGCAGGTGTCGCCTGTCGGCGAAAATTCCTTTTTAAAAGTGCATAGTGCACAGTGCATAGTGCATAGAAAATAGGTGTCGCTACGCGACGATTCCTGTTTGATGCCGGCAGAGCCGGCGAGGCGCGAAGCGCCGATGATAAAAATGCCGCGCAGCGCACAGATTTTAGCTGTCAGCCGTCAGCCACAACACCCATATCGCATAAAAGCACAGAAAAAACATGAACGCTTTTTTCTTGCCGAAAAAAATGATTTATGGTATAGTATCTACGTTATGATTACGAACGTATAAGGAGGTGTAGCAGATGGCCAATTATTGTGAAGCATGCGGAAAGAAAACAGCTACCGGTATGAATGTATCCCATTCCCACCTGAAAACAAAAAGAACCTGGAAACCGAATATTCAGAGAGTACGCGTCATCGTCGACGGAGAAACCCGCAAGATGAACGTTTGCACCCGTTGCCTTCGTTCCGGGAAAGTCACCCGCGCATGAGAAAAGAGCCGACTTGCGAGAGTCGGCTCTTTTTAGTGCATAGTGCACAGTGCATAGTGCGCACCGGACTTTGTGCGACATTTGTGCGAAAGGCGTAAGACTATCAGACTATCAGACTATCACACTATCAGACTATCAGACTGTAAGACTATCAGACTGTAAGACTATCAGACTGTAAGACTATCAGACTGTAAGACTATCAGACTGTAAGACTATCAGACTGTAAGACTATCAGACTGTAAGACTATCAGACTGTAATCGGTGCGCTGCGCGGCATTTTTTATCATCGGCGCTCCGCCGGCATAAAACATGATTGTCGCCGAAAGCGACACCGCTTAAAAGTCTGACGTCTTGCCGTCTTATGATTCCTAATCCCATATCACAAAAAGGAAATCTCATGAATTTTTCTCTCACCTGTCCCCATTGCGGTACGCAGCTCTCCCTCTTCGAGCGCCAAATCAAAGCGCGAAAAGGGACCGTGCGTTGCACGCGCTGCGGAAACCGCGTGAAATACGATCTCGATCGCCCCATCTCCGGCGCCCGCGCTTTTTGGCCACAAACCGAAGTCCCCTTTAAACCGGGCGCGCAAAAACGTTTCCTATCCATTGCGAATGCAAAGAAACAAAATCCCGCCTTCACCGGCATTTCCGCGCCGCTTCCGAAGGAACCAGCAGCGCCCCGCATCCCGCCCGCCTTCGATCGCACTCAAAATCAATTTCAAAAATTCGATCCCAAAACCGGGACAATTCTTCCGGATACCGACAAATGACGAATGAAGCACTACGCTCATTCGTCATTTTTTATTTATTACATTTGCCTCGGCTGACAGCTGACGGCTTTTAATCGGTGCGCTGCGCGGCATTTTATCATCGGCGCTTCGCGCCTCGCCGGCATAAAATATATATGCACAAACCGCATCCACGCATCAACGCAAAATCCAAGCAAAAAAGCCGAATGCACAAGACGGCGGCGGAGTGGCGGTTCTTCTTGCAGAGAATACTGGGCCATGCGGCTTTCGCCTTTTGCATCGGCTTTTTTGTTTTTAGTTTTTAGTTTTGGTTCGAGGGAAATTCCGGACTTTCCCCTTGCTCCCCATCGGCTCGCGAGCAGATCCCGAAGGGGCGCTTTTTTTTGTTTTTTGCCGAAAGGGCGGCAGACCGGAGAAGGAAACGAAACCCATCATGATTTCGCGCGCTTTCGGCTCCGTTTTTTCCTCCTCTGTCTTATATATGACACCCATCACAAAAAGCGGAAATATTTTTTTAGATGGGGCACGGCGAATTGTTCATAAAGCCGGACGCAAAGGAGCGAGCCGAAAAGGCCGACCAAAAAATAGAACGCATCCACCATGGGCGCATGCTCCGTGACGCGGAACCAAATATTGTGCATATATTTATCGTAATCAAAACTGCGAAGCGGAAATACGCCCCACTCTTTCAATTGCCAAAATGCGGTATTGAGTAACCAAAAGAAAATGGGATGCAGCGTCATGATGGAAAACGTATGCTCTCCGATATAACCTAAAAGAGAATTTCGCCGCACTTTGTCTTTCAAAAGTTCAGCCATCTGCATATAAAAATAAATTCCGATTGATGACGTTACCAAAGGGAGCCAAATCCGAGGCGGCATGGTCATCGAAAAAATATCCATTGTAATTCGCTTACTCACAAATCCTAAAAGAATCCCATTAAAAAGGATGAGTATAGCAATACGGTTGACCGAAAAGGCATCTTTCTTTTCAAAATAGAGGCGATATACGGCACCGAGTTCATAAAATAGCAAGCAAAATAATACTTTTTCAACGGCCAACATACCG
>CAVHIJ010000120.1:0-3357 GCA_963635945.1 bacterium
TATGCCCCGGCGCACGTCCAACCGTCTCTTCGTGCTTTGCAAAAGACGCACGCTTTTCTGCGACAGCCTGCCGGATTACTCTTTCGTTTTTCAATATTAACTTGATAAGCCGGTTTATTTCTTCGTACTCCATGGCTCACCTCCGATTACACAAACTTAAAACTTTCGCCGGCGTATTTGCCCCTTTTAATTGTCATTCCCAGGCCTGCCGACTTCCTGATGGTGTCATCAGACACACGAAGTAATCTTGCTGCCTCGGCTATTGTTTTGTAAATAATGCCCGTTTTTACCCGCATAACTTTTCGAGGTAAAGAACCTTTGCGTTTTCTTTCCGCTTTCGGCAGCGGTGCATCCGATAATGAAAGTTGTACGCAACGATAGAAACTACGTATGACACGGTCGTATCTTCCACCTGTAAAATCCAACGTTGCACCGTCTTTATGCACGCTTATCAATGCGCCGATTTTATTTTCCGGCGTGCGAAATTTCATACCCGGCTTTTTATCTAATGCATGCCACTCTTCGGCCGTCATACTTCGCGCCCCCTTCCATGGATAATACATGCGCAGTCCCCGACCATCCATTCATCGGCATTCAGCGCTAAATCCGCTTCGTCGTGCGCTTCGGCAATATCCGCTAAATCCTTTCCCGATATATCATCACACGCACATAATTCTCGCGTGATATCCAAAATAAAGCGATTCGTACATTGCCGGGTTTTTAGGACGTCATAATATTCCCGCAGCAACTCGTCCGTACTCATAAATTACCTCCGCAGCGACTTAGACGCCACATGACACCGATACTCCATCTGTTCCGGGATAACAATGAGTTCGCCCGTTCGCGGATTTGTCACATTGCGCACCGGATGCTTTGCCGAATAAAACCGGCACAATCCGCTCAATACAACTTCATTCCCATCGCGCAGGTCATCCCGAATTGCCTGTATAACAGCAGTAATTACCTTTTCCACTTTCCCTTTTGAAATACCTATACGGTCTGCTACATCCCTTGCCAATTCGGATTTGTAAATTCTTTTCATTGTTACGTCCTCCTATTTGTATTCCTCGATACGAATCCGCAGAAATGCGCGGCTTGCATATTCTTTCTTGATCGTCATGTATACGATCTGAGAATCATCATGATACGCCGCGTCATTTAATGCGTCTGCTACCAATTTTAGAATATTATCCCCATCCGGCTTTTTCGTCGGAAACAATTCCCCCTTTAGCGCCGCCTCGGTCTTTTTCTTCTCCCACGATGGGGGGATAGAGAAATACGCCATCACGTGCATCGCAATAGGGATATTCCTATCGAAAAAATCACGATTACGCATTGCCCAATAAGCGCTTACGATTTGCTTTTCGGCCTCTTTCGTTTCTTTTGGCGTGTAAGCCTTCCCAGTGCGCGTGAACCGCGGCCGCCCTTTCCCACGCGGGTCAATGTTGACCTCGAATTCCATATCTTACCCTCCGTGGCTTGCTTCCCACATCTCAATTTCCGTCGTCCACGCCGACGACCACCGTTTGCGCTCATTATGATTTTCGTCATCCTGAGTGCCGGCGCGTCCATCATACAGAATCGTCAGCCCCTTACAGAAACCGACATACTCCGGATGCGTCAAGAAATCGTGAATCATAGCCAATTCCTCATCTGTAATGTTCATTTCTTCCTGCTCCTTTCATGCAAGCGCCGAATCTGCGTTAAGTGATTCAGAATGAAAGGCACCATTGCCTCCGCACGTTTCACGATACATTTTTGTTCCCGGTTTTGCGGGTCTGCTAACCGTTCCGAATACCCCATCAGATACCGAGACGGCCACCAGCGCACAATCATGCCCGTTTCTTCGTCAAACTTTGACGCGACCGCCACCGTCCCCGTCGTCATGAACCAACAAATACCCCATCCCTCCGAGCAAAAAATATCCATCGGGCGCGAATGTTCATTGCCAAGGAGAACTTTGAGCGAGAGCCCCGCGCGCCTTCCTGTCTCAACGATAATATCCGCCGCCTTCGACGGCTCCATCCATACCGGACAATCCATTTCCGATGTATTAGCTTTCATTTTTTCCACCCTCCCGTAAAAGCCAATCATGCAATTCGTCCGCCGTCCGGCGTATATCCGGATCGCCGCGTTTGCCCAAACGAAGTTGCAACAACTTTTTGCTAAACGCACCCTGCCTTGTATCGGTTGTTGTGGCTATCCAGATAAATAAGCCAAAACACGGCCACGGCATGGAGTCCGGCTTCATCAACGATTCATTAGGCCAATTCATTCACGCGCCCTCCTGCTAAAACGCTAATCATCATGCACCTCCGGACGCTCAGACGTCGCAAATGCACATTCGATACCCTTGCGAATTGCATAATGTAACGTTTCCGGCATTGTCATATGTAAATACTCAGCCAGCTGCCGGCACTTCTCCAAATCACGAATCGGTACTGCGACGAACGCGACCGCCGATTTTCCGTATCTTTCCTTCTGTTCCATCCCGCACCTCCTGCCTTTGCGCCTCTGTCAAATTTCGCCTTGCTATTTCGCTCTGCAGCGTCATTAGTGAGGCGAAATATTCCCTTTGCGCCGTTGCTAAACTCATTATTTTACGTTTCATTTTCGCTCAATTTCTCTATAATCCCTAATATCTTCTTTGAGGTTTCGCGTTGGCCCTCATCGAAACCGTTTTTATATCCGCGACTATAGCCGCGAGTTTTTTCGTCGCTTTCGCTCACACCATTGCTTGCTGTAAATGTGTTTTCAAGCCCTTTCCTTGCCAACTCTTCTGCCATATGTTCGCGCCAATATTGCCCATACGTACTGCCTGCTACGCGCATATATTCCGGTGCAGTAAATACAGGGCACGACGCAGCGAGTTTTGCTATTTTTTGTAATTCTTCTGCCGATATAATCCCTAAATCGGCCATTTTATGATGGTTAGGACATAGCAAAATTAAGTTATCAACCGTTTCCTTCCCTCCTTTTGATACCGGAACAATATGATGAATTTGGTTCATGCATCCCCATTGGCGGTGCCCGTTATTCGCTATCATTCCCGGTTCATCGCATCCACGCCATCCGCATATTGCACACCTGCAATCGTATGCCTGCAAAATCTGTTCTTTTATCGGAAGCATTTTCCTAACCCTTTCAGATATTTTTTTGATGTTTCTATTTGCGCAGCGCGCACATTCGGTAGAACAATACTTTCTGCGATTTCCTCCCAAATCTTTTGGGATCTCTTTCCCACAAAATGCACAATGTGTATTCATCTTCTTTCTCTTCCCCTCTTCCTTCTCCTTTTCGGATTTCATCAAAACTCACCCAACACTATGTTTACAAGTGGGAGAGGTGTTTGCAGAA
>CAVHIJ010000121.1:0-3273 GCA_963635945.1 bacterium
GGATATTTATGATATAATAATTTGTACGATATATTTCTATGTTTCTAAAAATTTTTGCTTTGATATAGAGAGGTTTGTGCTATGTGCGTGGCGTATCCGGGGCGGGTCGTGGCGATTTCGGGCTCGCGGGGGACGGTGGATTTTTCGGGGACGGAGGTTTCCGTGAATTTGCGACTGGTACCGGCCAAGGTCGGCGATTTTGTGCTGGTGCATGCGGGGATGGCGATTCAGATTGTGGAGAAGGATGAGGCGAAAGATTGGGTCGCGCTTTTCCGCGATTTGGCGGCGTCCGAGGAGGCGCGATGAGGGAGCGGGAGCTGGCGGCTTGGCTTTCGGGGTACCGCGGGCGGCCGCTTCGGCTGATGGAGGTGTGCGGGACGCATACTTCGGCTCTGTATCGGACGGGGATTCGGCAGTTTTTGCCGGAGGGGATCACGCTCGTTTCGGGGCCGGGGTGTCCGGTGTGTGTGACGCCGACGTCGTATATCGATCGGCTGGTGGAAATATCGCTTACGCCGGGGCATCGGGTGCTGGCTTTCGGGGATTTGCTTGCGGTGCCGGGGAGCCTTATGTCTCTTGCGGGGGCGAAGGCGCGAGGCGGCGCGGTGGATTTCCTGTATAATCCGGAGGAGGCTTTGGAAACGGCGAAAGCGAATCCTTCGGAAATATTCGTTTTGGCGGCGGTCGGTTTTGAGACGACGGCGCCGGTGTGGGCGAATTTGGCGGCGCGGGTGCATGAGGAAAAGATAGGAAATATGCGGTTTCTTACGGCGCTCAAGACGATGCCGCAGGCGATGCGGAAAATTGCCGCGGAGAAGCGGATCGACGGTTTCCTTTGCCCGGGGCACGTGGCCGTGGTGACGGGGGCGGGACTTTTCCGCAGGCTTTCGACGGAATGTGAGGAAACGATGGTCGTGGGCGGCTTTACGGCGCCGGAGCTTTTGCGTGCGCTCTCGCGGCTGGTGCTTGCGGCCTCGCGCGGGGAAAAAGGTTTCTGGAATGAGTATCCGTCGGTGGTGACGGAGGAGGGAAATGTGCGCGCGAAGGCGCTTTTGGATGAGGTTTTTGTGCCGGGGGATGCGGTATGGCGGGGTCTCGGAAATATCCCGGGCTCGGGACTGTATCTTTCTCCCGATTATGAATATTTGGATGCGGGAAGCCGGGGACTTTCGGAGGATAAGATGCCGCCCGGCTGCCGGTGCGACGCGGTGCTCACGGGGAAGATAGCGCCGCGCGAGTGTCCGTGTTTCGGCCGTGTGTGCACGCCGGAGCATCCGGTGGGGGCGTGCATGGTGAGCAGTGAGGGCGCGTGCTGCGTAAACTTCCGGGAAGTGTAGGGCGGTAGTGCCACTTTTGGGGCGCGCGGCTTGGGAGGAAGAGACGTGAGACTATCAGACTTTCAGACTATCAGACGGCGCAAGGCAAGCCCTCTTTTGAAAGAGGGTGGCCGCAAGGCCGGGAGATAGAATGCGGCGGAGCCGCATAACTTCTCGTAAAAGTAAAGCATCGATACGGGCCGGTAAAGTCATTTTCGCTTTTTTGCTTATGTGCTGAAATTGTGGCTCTGCGAGCCACTCTATCTTCCGCCCCTACGGGGCACCTTCCTTCAAAGGAAGGCTTTCAGAGGTGTGCGCTGCGCGCAATTTTATATGCGCCTTCGGCGGCGAGGCACTTTGCGCCGATTAAAACAGGAATCATCGCCGAAGGCGACACCTCTCATCGATTAGCGAAGCGATATCGATGCCATACAAAAATTTATGCGCGAAGCGCATCCTGCTAAAGCTCATAGCCCATAGCCCATGGCTCACAGCCCGCGCGCAGTTGGCGCAGAAAATAAATCATGCAGAAAGGAACGAAAACATGAATATCGAGCTTCGTCACGGAAGCGGCGGGGAGGAGACAGGACGGCTTGTTTCTTCTCTTTTCGCGAAATATTTTGAGAATCCGATTTTGGCGCGGATGGAAGATGGGGCGGTGCTGCCGCCTCTTTCGGGAGTGCCGGTCATGACGACGGACAGTTTCGTCGTGGAGCCGCTCTTTTTCCCGGGCGGCGATATCGGGCGGCTTGCGGTGTGCGGCACGGTAAATGACTTGGCCTCGATGGGGGCGCGGCCTCTCTATCTGACGGCGGGTTTCATTTTGGAAACGGGATTATCGTCGGATACGCTGGAGGCCGTGGTAAAATCTATGGCGGGCGTGGCACGTGAGGCGGGCGTTTCCATTGTCGCAGGCGATACGAAGGTCGTCACCGGCGCGGGCGGTCTTTTCATCAATACGGCGGGGCTCGGCGAGCGGCCGGCGGATTCGGATATATCGGCGCAGAATTTGCGCGCCGGCGATGCGCTCATCCTTTCGGGGACGCTGGGGGATCATCATGCCGTGATTTTGGCGGCGCGGATGAAGATGGAAACAAAGCTCCGAAGCGACGCGGCGCCGCTATGGCACATGGTGGATGCGCTTTTGACGGCCGGTTTCCATATCCGGTGCGTGCGGGATGTGACGCGCGGAGGCCTGGCGACGGTCGCCAATGAGCTTGCGGCGTCGTCCGGCGTTTCCATCGTGCTCGAAGAAGAAAAAATCCCGGTGCACGATGAAGTGCGCGGCCTTTGCGGGATTCTGGGTCTCGATCCTTTGACGATGGGAAATGAGGGGAAACTGGCAATCGCGCTCCCGGCCGAGGAAGCTGAGGATGCGGCGGCGCTTCTCCGGACTCTTCCGTATGGTGAAAATGCCGCTGTCGTCGGAAGAATGGAGGCGGGAAGCGGCGTGCATTTGGAAACGGCGTATGGGGGACGTCGGCGTGTGCTTCCTCTACGGGGAGAGGGGTTGCCGAGAATTTGCTAAGACATAAGACTATCAGACTGTCAGACTATCAGACTATAAGACTGTAAGACTGTAAGAGTATGAGACTGAAAGACTATGAGACTGAAAGACTATGAGACTGAAAGACTATGAGACTGAAAGACTATGAGACTGAAAGACTATGAGACTGAAAGACTATGAGACTGAAAGACTATGAGACTGTAAGACTTTTTATCGGTGCGCTGCGCGCAATTTTATGAAATGCGGCGTAGCCGCTACAGGTTAAGCCCTCTTTTGAAAGAGGGTGGCCGCAAGGCCGGGAGATAGAATGCGGCGGAGCCGCATAACTTCTTGCAAAAGCTGAAAATCCGAATGGACTGTTATCGTCATTTTTGTTCTCTACCTATGTGCTGAAGTTGTGGCTCTGCGAGCCACTCTATCTTCCGCCCCTACGGGGCACCTTCCTTCAAA
>CAVHIJ010000122.1:0-3159 GCA_963635945.1 bacterium
GAGATTTGAAATTAATGAAGACGTGGAATATCGGATTTGTCGGAGCGGTTCGTCATGAAAAGGAAAATGAAAATCTGATAGATGAATTTGGCAATGATGAGCGATTTAAATTTTTATATTACGGAGTATTCAATGATGGGTGTTGCCTGGATTCCTATTGTCGAAAGCATAATGTAGAGAATGCTTGGTTTTACGGTGCATTTGATAATGCAGATAAGCCGAGGATTTATGAAAATATTGATATTATCAATTCCGTGTATGAAAGCCGAACTTTTGGGGAAGGATATTCTATTCCCAATCGATTGTATGATGCGATTTTGTTTAAAAAGCCGATGGTTGTTTTCGAAGATACATATATCGCACAAGTTGTACGGGAATATAATTTGGGGCTTGTACTTACGAAGTATGGAAAAGTAAAAAATGAACTTCTACAATATGTTTCAAGTTTTGAACAAAAAGAATTTGATCGAAATTGTGAGAGGTTGCTTTGCAAAGTGTTGCAAGATCAGGAATTTTTACGAGAAAAGTTGTATGCTTTTTTGAGAGAGAAAAACAGTGAGAAATAGATATATCGCCCGGGGTGATATGGGTGCGCAGAAAAGAAGCGGGAATGTGAGGAATAGATGGCAATAGAAATAATAAAAACATTATTAGCCGAGATCATCAAATGGGGGCTTTCTGTTTTTTGTCTGTGTCCGATTCGGAAGAATACGATTATTTTTATTCCTTCCAATGGGCATTATTATTGTAATTTGAAATATGTGGATGAAGAGATTCGGCGGAATGGATTGCGGGCGGAAATAACCTGGGTCACAAAGGGGAATGCGGATGACTCGTATCCTTCGGGTGTTCGTCGGATTTCTCGGCGTAGTTTTTCTTTTTTATACCGATTTTGCACGGCGAAGGTGATTCTTTTTAATGATGGGATTCCGTCATGGCTCATTAAAAGAAAAGGGCAGGTATGGATTAATACTTGGCACGGCGGCGGTGCTTATAAACGTGTGGCGGCGGTATTTTGCGATAATCCGAATCGTTGGCAAAAAAAGCGGAGCTACTGTATTTTCAATCGGATTGATTATATGGTTAGTGCTTGCCGGAAATTTACCGAAGGGTATGAGATGGATGTCCGTATTCCGGCGAAGTATCTTCCCATCGGGATGCCCAGAAATGATATTTTCTTCCATGAGGAGAAAATGTGGGAAGCGGCGGAGCGGGTGCGAGCTTGCTACGATGTGCCGAAGGATTGCGGGATTGTGATGTATGCACCGACATTTCGGGATGATGGGATGAGGCAGGATTTGGATACGGAAAAATTGCTTGCGGCGTTGGAGGCACGGTTTCATAAAAAGTTTGTACTCTTTGTCCGCAGTCATCCGCATGTGGCAAAGGATATTTTTGAAGGCAGCGGCGATCGGGGGCGGATTTTTGATGTAAGCGCCTATGCGGATATGCAGGAGCTTTTGTGTGCGGCGGATGTATTGATCACGGATTATTCTTCCTCTATATGGGATTTTTCATTTACGGGGCGGCCTTGCTTTATCTATGCTAATGATTTGCAAGCGTATAAGGAGGAAAGAAATTTTTACACACCGATTGAAGAATGGCCGTTTCCTTTGGCAGAAAGGAATGCAGAGCTTGCGGAAAACATTTTGCATTTTGATGAGGAAATGTATGCACGGGATGTTCGCGTGCATCATGAGCGATTGGGATCATATGAGACGGGGCATGCCTGTGAGGCATTATGCCGGCTGATTGAAGAAATGATTTCGTAAAGGTCGGAGAAAACGCGGATATGATATATGTGTTGTTTGCTCTTTCGCTGCTGTTGATAGGGAATTATAAATTTTATAAAAACGGTTTCCATGAAAGGTATCTCAGCCCGGAAAGTACGGAAATTATCAAAGGAATTTTTATTGCTTTGATTTTTTGTGGGCATTTTGCGGGATATGTCAAATTCGGGAACCCGTTGGATCGTCCGTTTTTTAAGGTGTACTGGTACATGGGACAGTTTGTTGTTGCCATGTTTTTGTTGTATTCCGGTTACGGATTGATGATTTCGATAAAAAATAAAGGAATGTCCTATGTAAAAAAATTACCCACGCACCGTATTTTGAAAACGCTTTTGCATTTTGATTTGGCTGTGAGTATGTACATGATCATTTATATGATAAAAAACGGATTGCCGAGTGTGGAGAAATTTGGCTTGGCTATGGTGGGTTGGGATGGTTTCGGAAATTCCAATTGGTATATTTTTGCAATTATATCTATATGGTGTGTAGTGTATGCGTTGTTTCGTATATGCGGTGTGCAAAATCTCGAGTGGAAGCTTTTCTTGTGCTTTGTGGGGATTTGTTTCTTGGCGTTTATCATTTCTCAATATAAACCGATATATTGGTATGATACGATGATTTGCTTTCCTCTCGGGATGTGGGTAGCGCTGTATAAAGAGCGGATTGAGGAGTTTCTTTTTCCGACATTTTTAAATATTAAAAAGTTTTTAAGGGGGGGGGCTAAGATGGCATTTAATTACCGTTTGCTTTATTTTAGCGACAATTCTTTTGGGAAAATATAAGGGAAATTTTTATCTGTATGAATGTTGGATGCTCGTGTTCGCTTTCGGGATTCTTTTATTGACGATGAAATTTGAGTTTCATTCAAAGGTGCTTTCGTGGCTCGGTAGGAATTTATTTGAAGTTTATATTTTGCAACGGATTCCGATGATTCTATTGCAACCGTACATGGTAGGTCACAATTATCGATATTTCGTTTCTTGTATTGTGTGCACATTGGTGCTGGTCGTTATTTTCAAAAAGGTGACGACAAAAATAGACGGATGGCTTTTCGGATGCTGAAAAGCGAGTATGAGAAGGCCGTGACGGTGACGTTTGAGGGGCACGAATTTCCGGCGATGTCCTGCTGGGACAGCTACCTCACCGGCATCTACGGTGATTACATGACCCCGCCTCCACCGGGAAAACGGCAGACGCATGATATGGTGGTGTACGTGAGTCATTTGGGGCGCTTGGGGGATCCCGAAACAAGCTTACGGATGACGGTATAGGGAGTGGGATGACGGTATAGCAGTGTCACCCTGAAGAAGGAGTGTCACCCTGAAGAAGGAGTGTCACCCTGAACTTGTTTCAGGGTCCCCGGCTCATC
>CAVHIJ010000123.1:0-3136 GCA_963635945.1 bacterium
TTTTCCGAGTAACGTTTCCAAATATTTTTTGAAATTCGGTCCCAGATCCGGACGCCGGAGCGCGTATTCCACCGTCGCTTCCAGGTATCCTTCCTTGCTTCCGACATCGTAGCGGCGGCCGGCGAAGTGGCAGGCGTAGACGCCGCCCTCATGCGCTTGGACGCGGAGCGCATCGGTGAGCTGGATTTCACCGCCCTTTCCCGGCTGCGTTTCCGCCAGAATCGGGAAAATATCCGGCGTCAGAATATATCGGCCGAGCACCGCCGTCCGGCTCGGCGCCTCTTCCGGCGACGGTTTCTCAATCATATCGTCCACTTTGAAAAGTCCGTCCGAAAGCATGGTTTCCCGGACGATGCCGTATGAGGAAACGGCCTCCGGCATGATTTCCTGGCATCCCAAGACCGTCGCACCCGTTTTTTCGTACACGTCAATTAGCTGCGAGAGCGCCGTTTGCTCCGGATGATACACTACGTCATCGCCCAAAATGACGGCGAAAGGCTCACCCGCCACAAAAGTCTTCGCGCACGAAATCGCATCGCCGAGCCCGTTCATATGTTTCTGGCGGATATAATGCACCGTGATGCCCGCAATTTCGCGGATTTCCTTCAATAGCTCCGTCTTCCCGTGCTCGTCTAAATGCTGCTCCAGCTCCGGCGAAGAATCGAAATGATCCTCGATCGCGCGCTTTGCGTGCCCGCTGATAATGAGAATCTCATCGATGCCGCTCTCCAAAATTTCTTCCACGATATATTGAATCGTAGGTTTATCCACAATCGGCAGCATTTCCTTCGGCATTGCTTTCGTAGCCGGCAGGAAACGCGTCCCATACCCCGCCGCCGGAATGACGGCCTTTCTGATTTTCTTCATAGTCCCCCTCTTTTCTTTTTTCTTTTTTCTAATTGTATAGGATTTGCGGAAATCGGGCAAGGGGAACAGAGTGCAATAGCTAACGGCTGACGGCTGACGGCTGACGGCTTTTGACAGGAGCGCTGCGCGGCATTTTTATAATCGCTCGCTGCGCTTGCTCGCGCTGCGCGCGGCCTAAAACAGGAATTGTCGCCGCAGGCGACACCTGTTTCCTATGAACTATGCACTATTTTTCCAAACATGATATAATAACAAATAGCGACCTTAGAACGGCACAAATTATTTTTTTCGGAAACGAATCTCCTCGCGGGCCGAAGCGACAGGGGGCGTTTCCTATTTCAGCGCAGAGACACTTCCGCCCGATGTGGGGGAGCTTTCTTTGCGTATTGCGGAGGATTATTTTGGCAAAAACAAAATTACAAATCATTCCCCTGGGGGGACTCGGAGAAATCGGGAAAAATATGACGGCGATTCGCTACGGCGAAGACATTATCGTACTCGACGCGGGGATGGCGTTTCCCGAAGAAGACATGCCGGGCATCGATATCGTCATCCCGGATTTCAGCTATCTCATCGAAAATAAGGACAAAATCCGCGCCATCGTGATTACCCACGGGCACGAAGATCATATCGGATCCCTTTCCTATCTTTTGAAAGAAATTTCCGCCCCTGTCTACGCGTCCCGCCTTACCTGCGGGCTCATTGAAGGGAAACTGAAAGAAGCGAAAATAGGAAAATATACCCTGAATGTCATTCAGACCGGCACCGAATATCCCATCGGCATCTTCAAAGTCGGTTTCTTCCACGTCTGCCACTCGATTCCCGATTCCTGCGGCATTTATTTCCGCACGCCTTTCGGCGTCGTCGTCCACACCGGCGATTTCAAATTCGATCACACACCGGTCGACGGGCAGCTCATGGATGTACATAAATTGGCGGAAATCGGGCATCGCGGCGTGCTGCTTCTCTGCGCCGATTCCACAAATGCGGAGCGCCCGGGTTATACACCTTCCGAGGCCGTCGTCGCTGAGACACTCATGAAAGCTTTCGCGAAAGTGACCGGGCGTATTATCCTTGCCACTTTTGCTTCGAATGTTTCCAGAATTCAAATGGCCGTGAATGCCGCTGTCGCTTTCAACCGCAAAATTTGCGTATTCGGCCGCTCCATGGTGAATGTCGTCGCAATCGCGCTCGAAATGGGATATCTCAAAATCCCCGAAGGCACGCTGGTTGAGCCCGAAGAAATGAATCGCTACCGCGAAGATCAACTTTGCATTTTGACGACCGGCAGCCAGGGCGAACCGATGGCCGGGCTTTCTCGCATGGCAGACGGCAACCACCGCCAAGTGGCCATCCACGCCGGCGATACCGTCATCATTTCGGCCTCGCCGATTCCCGGAAACGAGACCAGCGTCGGCCGCACCATCGATAAACTCATGCGCCTGGGCGCACACGTCATTTCCAATACCGCCATGCAAGTCCACGTATCGGGCCACGGTTCGCAGGAAGAGCTCAAAACCATGCTCTCTCTCATCCATCCGAAATTCTTCATCCCGATGCACGGCGAATACCGCATGCTCGTGCGCCATGCGGAGCTTGCCGAAAGCATGGGCATTCCGAAAGAAAATATTTTGATAGGGGAGAACGGAAACATTTTCGAGCTCTCCAATCGTGCCGCCCGGATTAATGGCAAAGTGACCGCCGGCCCCGTCTTCGTCGACGGCCTGGGCGTGGGAGATGTGGGAAACATCGTCCTTCGCGAGCGCCAGCAATTATCCGACAACGGCGTCGTCATCGTCGGCATCACCCTCTCGCGCGAGACCGGGATGGTGTTGGCCGGGCCGGACATCGTGTCCCGCGGTTTCGTCTATGTACGAAACAGCGAAGAGCTCCTCGCCGGCGCCACGCAGCGCGTCAATCAGGTCCTCGATCGCTGTATCGACGGAAAAAACATCGAATGGAGCCTCATCAAGAACCAAATCCGCGACGCCCTCGGCAAATATTTCTTCGATAAGACCAAGCGCCGCCCCATGATTCTGACCCTTTTGCAGGAAGTAAAGTAACAGTGCATAGTGCATAGTGCACAGTGCATAGGGAAACAGGTGTCGCCTGCGGCGACGATTCCTGTTTTAATCGGCGCAAAGCGCCTCGCCGCCTTCGACAGCAGCGACGATCAGCGAAGCGACATCGGCGCCATATAAAAATCCGTCGCCGCAAGGCGACACATCTTAAAGCCGTCAGCCGTCAGCCGTCAGCCGTCAGCCGTCAG
>CAVHIJ010000124.1:0-3112 GCA_963635945.1 bacterium
CCGTCAGCCGTCAGCCGTATTTTGCACGTCATCCCGAACTTGTTTCGGGATCCCCAAATCATCGGAATGGTGAATAGTGAAGGGGAAAGGGGAAAGAGGCGCGCTCGGCGTAGTGCGACATTTGTGCTGAGGCTGACAGCTTACGGCTTACGGCAGACAGCTTTAAGAGGTGTGCCCTTCGGGCACGGTTCCTGTTTTAATTGGCGCAAAGCGCCTCGCCGGCGTAGCCGGCATAAAAAATGCCGCGCAGCGCACCGGGCAAGCCTTCTTTGATAAGAAGGTGGCGCGGAGCGCCGGAAGATAGAGTGGCGGCTACGTCGCAATTCCCGAAAAAAAACGGCGCTATAAAATATTTTGCTATATGCTATAGAAAATTTCTTGTTGACATCATGACGGGGGGGGGTGCTATAGTTTTTATGTATAGTTAAAGAAATTTGGAAGCAGAGACTATGTGTCCGATTTCGCAGATTTATAAGCCGCACAGCGAAAGGATTTTACCGCGCTTTGTGCGAGTTTCGGTATAGGAGGTGTCCGGGGGAGTTTTGTTTAAAGGCCGTTCGCGCTTTGGTCAGAAAGTGCGCTTCGGCGAAGCCGGTTGCATTTTGGTCAGATGATGCATTCCGGTACATGTTTTCGGCAGAATGTAGGAGGAAATGTATGAAAAACAAGAACATGGCACGCGTGCGTGCATCTTTGGCGTTGCTGGCTCTCTGCGGGTTCAGCACTTTTGGCGTGTCTGTAGGATATGCGGCTACTTATGCAGCAGGCACCGGTAGCACGGCGACAGGCGATAGATCCGTGGCCATCGGTGAGAAAAAAGAGGCCGATACGACCGCCGGTACTTCGGAAAAAACGACGAAAGCACTGGGCGAGGATTCTGTAGCCATCGGTACAGGTGCGACCGCCGGTATGGATTTGCTGAAGTATGTGTATACGGATGATACTCATAGGGAGTATACAACGACCAGGATAGGTAGTGCCGGTCAAGGTGCGGTGGCGATTGGATCCGACTCTTCGGCAAAAGCCGATAATAGCATTGCACTTGGGACGGGAGCATTGGCCGGTAGAGTGGTACAGACTGCTGCAAATCCAGAGGACAAGGTGACGTATATACAGACTGCAGTAGGGGATAGTGCTATCGCTATTGGTAATATGGCGGTGGCAATTCGCGATCATTCTCTTGTTATCGGAAATGATAGTATTGTGGGTGGTATATCCTCCGGTGCCATCGGCCATTTGAACACTGTTACCGGCAAAATGAGCTATGCTCTCGGGTATAACAACACGATTGGGTATGCCGACGATTATAGAGGAAAAAGAGAATTTGAAGGAGATAATGTCTATGATTCTGTGTACGAAGACATTGATGTATCTAATTCCTATATCGTTGGCAGCAATGTGGCTTTAGTAGCCGATCATGCATATGTCCTGGGCGGCGGCGAAAGTACGGATAATAAGCTCACAAAGATTGCAAGCGATTCCGTTGCTTTGGGTTACCTTTCGGAAACGACGGAATCCAATACCGTCTCTGTCGGTCGCGCGGCGGTGAAAGCGAATGAGAGTACCGGTACAGCGGCGGTTGAAGCTATTACGCGCAGAATCGTCAATGTGGCGGCCGGTAAAGATGATAATGATGCCGTCAATTATGCACAATTGAAAGCCTATGTAGAGACTAATGCCGGTGGGGGTAGTGGTACCGCGTATAAAGGGAGCGATACAATCACCCTTACAATGGATAATACGGATTATAAGACTGCGATTTCCGTACGGAATTTGCTTATGGGGGCTGATGTTTCCGGCGCGTATTTTCCGGATTATAACTTGGGTACCGCAAGCGTCGGATTGGGACAGGGAACGAATCCGGCCGGTAATTATGCGATAGCAATAGGATTTAGAGGAGGCGCCACTAATGATTACTCTATCGCAATAGGGGACAATGCATTGGTGGCCGGTACTAATTTGAGTGGGTATATTGCTGATGGTGTAGTAATTCCTTATGTAGGTAAAAACACTCAAGCAACAAACGGAATTGCGATCGGCCGGAAATCGAATGCTCAATCTGAGAATGCGGTGGCAATCGGGTATCAGGCTGTGGCAAAGGACTCTCGGACGGCGGCTGAAAAGAGCAACACCGCAAAAACAATCAATACGGTGTCGTTTGGGCATGCGAGTGATGATACCTATTTAGGTGCTGTGGATAACTGGGCTAAATGGATTTCCTACGGGACGACGGTGCTTTCCCGTCTTACCAATATCGCCGATGGTGTGTCCAATACCGATGCGGCGACGTATGGGCAGCTGGTGAATAATGCGACGTATACCGTCGGCAGCGACAACAAAATTGTCGTACAGACCAATGGATCTAATAGCTCCGGGACTAAAAACACTGCTTTCACGCTAGATTTAAGTGATGTTGTCAGTGTTGTTAAGAAGGGTTCGCATAGTGAAACTACGGATGAATATATGGCCGGTAAAGATTATATTAATATTTATGTTCCACCTGTCGGCTACTACGATAATCAATGGTTATCGACATCACCCGGTACGAAATATGGGGCGAATTCGACAGCCTATGGATATTATGCTGTTGCACCGGCGGCAGGAGCAACAGCACTGGGATATGATTCTCATGCGAATGGGAATCTGTCTATGGCACTCGGCTATGAAGCGGTAGCTAATACCGATGTACAAAAAAATATTGACGGATCATATGTGAATACCGTTTCTTTCGGACATGCAAAAGGCGATTTTTCCGGACAATATATACTTGGAGCTGAAGGAGCTAATGGGTGGTATAGGCAGGTTGTTAATAAACAATATAGAGTAGATCAAGATTATTCTTCAGAAGGAATAATTAAGGTAGTCTCATGTGAGCCGATTAATTATAATAATGATGTTAAGTCACGGCTTACCAATATTGCCGATGGTGTGTCCAATACCGATGCGGCGACGTATGGGCAGCTGGTGAATAATGCGACGTATACCGTCGGCAGCGACAACAAAATTGTCGTGAAGACGAACGAGACCGATGCCAATGGGGCAAATACCGCCTTCACCCTTGATCTGAGCAATATTTCGACGACCGGAAGCGGTAGCGGCACCGTGTATAAAG
>CAVHIJ010000125.1:0-3068 GCA_963635945.1 bacterium
TC
Organism: bacterium; assembly: GCA_963635945.1. Taxonomy (GTDB): domain Bacteria; phylum Bacillota; class Negativicutes; order Veillonellales; family Dialisteraceae; genus UBA1822. The sequence continues at coordinate 3 of CAVHIJ010000125.1, forward strand.
GTATCGATCATTTCCGCATCGATGTGAATTTTTCCGCCGCGATTGATTTCTTCAACTGCCAAATCAAATCCTTCTTTTTCCGCGAGGCCGTACGAGGCGACGGCGCCGGTCGTGCCGTTTAAGAAACCGATTTTTGCGACTTTCGCACCTTCGGCCGCTTTGCCGTCATCGGAATTTCCGCCGCAACCGGAAAGGCCGATGATCGCCGCCGCAATCATACAACCGATGCCGACAGTTTTCATCCAAGTTTTCATTTTCATGATGGGTCTCCTTTTCGTGGGGAATGTGACAGCCGATGATTTCGGAAACAATAAAACGCCTTCGTCCGACTTTGTATCGTCGGACGGAGGCGTTTTTTTACGCGGTACCACTCCGGTTTATCGCTCGGCCGAAAGAGAGGATGCGGGAAACCGTTTTTCGAAAAAAAGTTTCTTAAAACGTTTCCGAAAAGAGTGTAACAAAAAGCCCCCGTCCACATTGGGACAGGGGCGAATTCGCGGTACCACCCTGCATTATACTTTCGGCGTCATCCGTAACGGGGATCTTCGTCGCGGGTTATCCCGAAAAAAGGTTCGCCCACGAAGCTCACGAGTGAGGGATCACAGAATCATTGGCGCCGATTTTCACCACCCATCGGCTCTCTGCCGCCGTTCCTCCGCTTTCTTCTCGATCACAGCCTGTCAAAAATTGAGATTGAGGAAAGTATAAAGGAGGAAACGAATTTTGTCAAGCTTTTGTATTGGTTGTTTTTGATTTTGTGCGTTTTTGGTCTTTCCGTATTTCAATTTAAATTCCTTGTGTTATAATGTGATATGTATATGTATGTTTGGGCTGATGTAGTTTGCGCTGATGGGTTGATGCGATTCAGGTGTCGCTTTCGGCGAATTTTGTAAAAGGGAAGAGCGAAGAGGAAAGAGGGAAGAGGTGCAGGATGCGCTTCGCGCATATTCCTGTTTTATGCCGGCGGAGCCGGCGAGGGCGCAGCGCCGATTATAGTAAAAATGCCGCGCAGCGCACCTTTAGAGCTCCCGGCTCTCAGCTCATGGCTTTTGCACAATGATGCACAAAAAATAGCAACGTAAAAGAGATTACATAAAATTTAAGGAGGATTCTATATGTGCGGTATCGTGGGATACGTCGGAAAAGGGGAAGCGTCCGATTTTTTGATAGACGGACTTCGCCGCTTGGAATATCGCGGGTATGATTCGGCGGGCATCGCGGTGACGGAAAACGGAAAAATCAAAATTGTGAAAAAAGAAGGGCGCCTGGCGAATTTGGAAGCGGCGCTCGCGGAAAATCCCGTTTCCGGGCATATCGGCATCGGACATACGCGTTGGGCGACGCATGGGCGGCCCAGCGATCGCAATGCGCATCCGCACGGGGATTGTGATAATCACTTTGTCATCGTGCACAACGGTATCATTGAAAATTACATGGAAATCAAGGAGCGTCTTCTGGCTAAGGGGCATGTATTTCAATCGGAAACGGATTCCGAGGTGATAGCCCATCTTATGGAAGAGCTCGATACGGGTGATTTCTTGGAAACGGTACGCAAAATTCTGCCCTATATCACGGGGACGTACACGCTTCTTTTCCTGGATCGGAATTATCCGGATACGATTATTTGTACGAAGAAAGATAATCCGCTCATCGTGGGTTTGGGTGAGGGTGAAAATTTCATCGCCTCCGATATCCCGGCCATTATCACGCACACGCGCCGCATTTACGTCTTGTCCGACGGGGAGATCGCAGTCGTGAAAAAGGACGGCGTGACGGTATTCGATGCGGAAGGTCTTCCGATTTCGAAAAAGGTGCAGGAAGTGACGTGGACGGCGGAAGCGGCCGAAAAGGGCGGCTATCCGCATTTCATGCTGAAAGAAATTTACGAGCAGCCGAAAGCGGTGCGCGATACGGTGAATATTCATGTCGGGAAAGACGGTCTCGTCGTTTTCGAAGATTTGCATTGGACGCGCACGGATTTGGAAAAATTCGACCGCGTACTGATTACGGCGTGTGGCACGGCGTATCATGCGGGGCTTGTCGCGAAACATTATATCGAAAAATTCGTGAGAATCCCCGTCACGGTGGAAATCGCATCCGAATATCGCTACAGTCGGCCGCTGACGACGGAGCGGACGCTTGCCATCGTGGTGAGCCAATCCGGGGAAACAATCGACACGCTGGCCGCGCTCAAAGAAGCGAAACGCTTAGGCGCGCTCTCCGTCGCGGTCACGAATTCCATCGGCTCATCCATTGCGCGCGAAGCCGAGTACACCATCTACACGCTGGCCGGTCCGGAAATCGCCGTCGCTTCCACGAAAGCGTACACGACACAGCTCGTCGCACTCCTCATGCTGGCCCTTTACATGGGACAGATTAAGGGCACCGTTTCCGAAGATGAAGTGCGGCGCCATGTTTCCGCTTTGAAGAAATTGCCGGAAAATATCGAAGAAGTCCTTAAAGCGCGTGAAGAAATGGAAAATTTCGCCGATACGCTTAAAAAAGCGGGCGACATTTTCTATCTCGGACGTAATATCGATTACGCCATCGCGATGGAAGGCGCATTGAAACTCAAGGAAATTTCCTACATTCACGCCGAAGCGTATGCCGGCGGCGAACTCAAGCACGGGACGCTTGCGCTCATCACGGCGGAGACGCCGGTCATCGCGGTCGTCACGCAGCATGAGATCGCACCGAAAATGTACAGCAATATACAGGAAGTCCGCACGCGCGGCGCCGAAGTCTTGGGCATTGGGTACGCGGACGATCAGGATATCGGCCGTTATACGACCGAAGTCGTGCGGATTCCGCGCGTCGACGATATCATCGCGCCTGTCCTTTCCGTCATTCCCATGCAGCTTTTGGCGTATTATACGGGCATCAAAAGAGGAAACGACGTCGATAAACCGAGAAACCTCGCTAAATCGGTGACGGTGGAATAAAATGAGAATCGTCGCGTAGCGACACCGATTTTCCTATGCACTATGCACTATGCACGGAAAATGAGAAAATAGAATAGAATATGTATGGAGGTACATATATGGATATCGTATTTTCCGGCATCCA
>CAVHIJ010000126.1:0-3064 GCA_963635945.1 bacterium
AGGCGGCGAGGCCGCGCGCAGCGCGAGCGAGCGAAGCGAGCGATTACAAAAATGCTGCGCAGCGCACCTTTAAAGCCCATAGCTCACGGCCCACGACTCATAGCTTCATCGTAAACGCCGCATATACTTACTGTTTCATCATGAAAGGGAAAACCATGACAGTTTCGGATATTATCCAAAGCCTCGGACTTTCGGCCGATGAGGAGATCGGGCAAAAGCTTGAGGTCTATCACGAAGCGATTCTGGAAATGAATCGGCATATTAACCTTACCGGCATTCGGGACAAAGACGAAAGCCTTTCCAAAAATGTATACGATTCCCTCTCCGCCTACGATCCGGCGGTATTTCCCCAAGGCGGAAGGCTCTTGGATTTGGGGACGGGCGCTGGATTTCCGGGCGCGCTTCTGGCGATCCTTCGCCCCGACATGCAAGTCGTCCTCATGGACTCCGTCCAAAAGAAACTCGCCTGCGTCGAAAAAGCACTGGCCGCGGCGGGCGTCTCCAATGCGAAATGCATTCACATGCGCGCCGAAGACGGCGGCCGCAGGCGCAAACTCCGCGAATCCTTTGACGTCGCCATCGCCCGCGCCGTGAAAAGCCTCCCCGTCATCTCCGAATGGGCGCTCCCTTTCGTGAAAATAGGCGGTACCTTCATCGCCATGAAAGGCCCCGGCGCCGAAGAAGAACTGCAAGCGGCCGAAAAAATTTTGGGACTCATGGAAACAAAATTGGAAACACGCCGCGAAATCACCCTCCCCACCGGTGAGACCCGCATCAATCTCTACCTCAAAAAATCCGGCCCCGCCCCGAAAAACTTTCCCCGAAAAGTCGGCATTGCGGAAAAATCGCCGATTGTGTGAAAAGGAAATATAGCAAACGAAAAACCTCGACGAAATATGGCGTCGAGGTTTTTGTGTGGTATTTTTTACGATTCAACCCAATTTTCTACTTGTAAATTCGGCACGCGGGAGAATTCGCGGACGTTATTGGTGACGAGAATTAAATTTTCCGATTTAGCGTGCGCTGCGATGAGCATATCCATTGGGCCGATCGTGATTCCATTGCTTTGCAATTCATGGCGAATGCGTCCGTAAACGGCAGCGGCTTCTGCGCCGAAGGGAAGGACGGTAAAGGGAAGCAGGAAACGCAGCAGCGCTTGCTCGTTTTTGGCGGGATTTGCGCTATGGCATACGCCGAATTCCAGCTCCGCCAATGTCATGGACGATAGCGCGACGCCATCTTCCCAAGCATCTTTTAGCCGGGAGAGGACTTCGGCTGGTTTTCGCTTCATGATGTAAATACAAATGTTGGTGTCCAGTAGGTACATCATAAAGAATCTCTTGCCTCTTGCGCGCCTTGCGTGCGGCCGGCGGCGAAGAAATCTTCCGTGAAATCGGAGAGACCGGAGAGAAATGTATCCCACATGCGATCTTTCGGCACCAAAATCACTGCATCGCCCCATTTTTGCACAATGACTTCATCCGTATCAAAGCGGAATTTTTTCGGAAGTCGCACAGCTTGGCTTCTTCCGTTCTCAAAAATTTTTGCCGTTTCCATATTCATCGCCTCCTTGATAAATATATATCACAATATATATCACTCGTCAAGAAATAGGGAAATATGGAGCTTGCCAAGATACGTTTCCAGGAGGGATTTGTCGTGGTCGGAGAGGCGTGTGATTTCATTTTGGCGCGTGATGACGGTGCGGATGGCGGCGTCTTGCGGCATCGTTTCCGAAAGCTTTTTCATGTCCGGATAGAGCATGCGGGCCAAGACGTAGGCTTGCTTTTCTTCCGCATTCATGGCGGAAAGGTCGGTCGCATCGAGCGCGGGCATCAGCGTTTCCAGATATGTTTTGTAGGCCGCGATGGCACCCGGTGAATTTTCGGCGGGAGAAAGGCCCGGCAGGAAAAGCGGCATGACGCCGTAGCGATCCAGCAATTTGTAGCTTTTTGCGGCGTAGCCGTCGGTGAAGAAACGGGCAAAATTGTAGTATCTTTCATTCATCGGAATCATTTGGAGATAGCGGGCTGCTTGTTCCATCGCTTTTTCCAGGCGCGGGCTCATGCGGAAACCGAAGCGCGCCGTGAAACGGAGGGCGCGAATGCAGACGGAAGGATTATCGGGAAATTGGATGGACGGCTCATAGATAGAATCGGTCGTATGCTCGCGCAGATCGCGGAGGCCGCCGTGATAATCAATCACATCGCCGCTTTTCGGGTCGTAGAGGAGCGCGTTGTAGGTGAGATCGCGGCGGAAAGAATCGTTGAAAAGGCTTTTCGACGTATCATTGGGAATGCCCGGATGCCCCAGGTACACGGTGGGGATTTTGCCATACGTCGCCACATCGACCGGCTCTTTTGTATCCGGGATTTTCACGGCGCCGTAGGCCGTATCGCCCGCATAATGCAAAAAGAAATCATCGCCGAAAATGTCTTGGCAATCTTCATAGCTTGCATCGGTCGTGATATCCCAATCGCTCACGCGTTTCCCCATCAATGTATCGCGCACGCCGCCGCCGACGAAATACGCGGTAAAGCCGGCATCTTGTAATTTTTGTGCGACGAAGACGGCCTCGGGCGGGATATCGCTTTCGGAAATAGGGTGAAGCGCGGCGGGCAATACGAGATTTCCGTATCCTATTTCCGTGACCTTTCGATAATCGGCATCGATCCGCCGATTGACCTCAGGCGTGAAAAGCGTGGCCGCAAGACCGATATTTCCAAAAAGAAAGAGCGTCAAACATGCGGCCGAAAGAGCGGATTTATGGAAGTGAAAACGGGAAAACATGGATGGTACCTCCGGGAAATGGAAAATAGGAAAGCGGGGAAGAGTGAAGGGTAAAGGGGCGCGATTGGCTTTTTTGCTTCATTTGTGGTGAAGCCGGGAGCCGGGAGCTTTATAGGTGCGCTGCGCGGCATCATGTTGTAATCGGCGCTTCGCGTCTCGCCGGCTCCGCTAGCATAAAACAGGATATGCGCGAAGCGCATCCTGAATTGCTCATTGCCCATTGCTCATTGCTAATTTTTCAAGTACGGCGCGGCAGCCGGCCACAATATCTTGA
>CAVHIJ010000127.1:0-3044 GCA_963635945.1 bacterium
CGGCATGACAGATTGAAAGTTGGCCACAGCACTGGGAATCCACTTTTCAATTTGAGCTTTGGTGGGCATAAGAGTGCGCTCCTTTATGCTTTTTCTACTATTATACTGCTAAAAAGATAGCACTTCAACCACACGGATGTACCATTAAGATAAGTCCACTATCCATTTCTCTCCACAAACCATCGACCAAGCCGGCCAGTGAAGCGTGGGTCGATGTGTTCAAAGAACAGATGCTTCTCGTGACCTTGGATGAGAATGGTGAAACAATCCCCGGAATAGCCATTATCTGCAGTCCCGACGGGTCTAAAGTCACGCACCTTTTCTATTGGGAAGGTACGCCCATCAGCCCATGTGATAGAAGTCGGCTGCATATAGCCGGTGGCATCGAAGGTGGAATCGACCTTTACATAGATTTTTTCTTTATTCATGATGGTCACACCTCACCACCAAATCCGGCGGCCTTCAGAATCTGCTTTACACTTTTGGCATCCAGATTACAAATCCGGCATTTTTCCAAGACAGACTCCTTAGTTAACGAAGCACGATAGGCCTTATTACTGTATCGAATCTGGGCGAGGATGGAAGCATCACAGTGAACATGTGCGATTTCATGGAAAAACACTTTGTTTTCATCCAAGTCCATCCGCTCATCCGGTCCCTGTTCTTTCAATTTTAACATACTTTTCTTCATATAGGTAGCCGCATGAGGTGATGCGGCTTTCTTTATCAGAGGGTAGACTTCTGCAATCACGTCATCGGCATAGTTGTTATAATCTTTGATGTCTGATTCTGTAAAAGACATGATGGTTACCTCCGGGATCAGCTTAATACTCGTCCCACAATATCCAAACGATCGTTCGGAGTAATGTGAACATCGCAGTCAGCACGGTCACGGTTGAGAGAGTAGAGGGTGACCTTCGTGCAGACACGTCCATCAAATGTGTAATCAGAGTTTGTCAAGCAAAGTGTGTAAGTTTATTTTTTTTCTTTTATTTTCGCAGCTTTGTGCGATAGAGTGTACTTACAGAAATTCCCGTCATGTCTGCAACCTGTTTGTAAGAATGATTTTCTAACAGAAACATTGCGTGTTCCAGCTGTTCTTTTCTATATTTTTTGGGACGTCCGCCAAAGTGACCGGAAAGACGTCTTCCTTCCTGAGTTCTTTCTACAATCATATCCCTTTCGAATTCAGCGAATGCGAGCAGAATACTGCGTATAAGTTTGCCTGTCGGGGTGTTGTCCATGAGCCCCATATTGAGTACGTTTACGTTGATGCCGTGACTAAGCAGGTCGTCGATGAAGGCAATGCCTTGTGAAGCAGAACGGGCCAACCTGTCGAGCTTTGTAATCATTAATGTATCACCGGCTTCGAGAGCCTTTTTTAGTTCATTTAATTGAGGTCTGTTAAGAGTTGCTCCGGTAAAGGATTCTGTAAAAACAACCTTGGCTCCGGCTTCTTTTAACTGCTTCTCCTGTGCTTCAAGAGAATTACCTTCTCTTTCTTGGATTTTTGTGCTTACGCGTGCATATCCGCATATCATGCCTGTCTCCTTTTCTAAACATAAGATATGACCGTGGCGGAAGCCTTTATATTCGGTTGTCAAGGTGCGTGGGTCATAACTTATAAGTTTTGATTATTCAAATTTTTCGTAATAAGCGATTCGTTCACCGAGGTCATCAATCAAAATAAGCTGATTACGGATTATTGGCCAGTTGGGATAAGATTTGTCCTGCCATCGTTCATAAAGCTCCATTACCCTTAAATAAAGAACTTTGAACACCGCTGTTTCATCGGGGAAAGTGCCTTTCTTTGTAACCTTGCGAAAGCTTGAATTGACACTTTCGATGGTGTTTGTGGTGTACATGATCTTTCTGATTGCTTCGGTATAATTGAAAAGCTGTTCAACATGTCTGAAGTTTGATTCCCAAACTTTTACAGCCCCGGGGTAATCTGCCCAACGTTCTTTAAATTTTTCGAATTCAAGCAGTGCCACCTTTTTATTCGCAGCTTGATAAATGCGCTTTAAATCGGTTGTAAAAGCTTTATATTTCTTAGCAGGTATGTATTTGATCGAATTGCGCACCAGGTGAACAATGCATCGTTGTACAACGGCTTTGGGAAAAACAGTTTTTGTGGCGTCTTCCAATCCCGGAAGACCATCCATGGAAACAAAAGCCACATCTTCGACACCGCGTTTTTTTAGTTCATCAAAAATAAGAAGCCATTGATTTTTACTTTCGGTATCATCAATCCAAAGCCCCAGAATGTCTTTGCGGCCTTCAAGATCGTACGCAACAATACAATAAACGGCGTGCTTTTTTGTTTCGTATTCGGTGCGAATACTGACGTAAAGACAGTCAACGAACATAAACGAATACATTTTTTTTAGCGGACGAGATTGCCATGCCTTCATATCGTCAATAACAGTATCCGTGATTATTGAAATTTGCTGCGGAGATAATTGAAAACCATATATGTCATCGATGATGTCGGAGATATCTCTTTGACTTAAGCCTTTGCCATACATGGCAAGAACTTTGGATTCAATACCGCTAATGTCGGTTTTGCGTTTTGGAATAAGCCGGGGCGCAAAAGTGCCGTCGCGGTCACGCGGGGATTTTATCGGGATTTCCCCGGCTGAGGATTTGAGCGTCTTATTTATATAACCATTACGGCGATTATCAGTTTCTTTTTCGGAATGGTCATTTGATTTGAAACCCAAGTGGGCTTCCAATTCGCCTTTTAACATACTTTCGAAGATAGGCCCGAATATTGACTTAAGACCGTTTTCTACATCAGAGATCGTTTGTGGATGAAGCTCGGATACAAATTTTTCTGCAAATATTTCTTGAGGTGTTTTTTCATGTTTTGCCATAGGTGTGTTATTTTCCATAAATTCCTTTCATAAATCATAATCATTATATCGTCATAAGTAAAAAGTTTTGAAGAACTTACACACTTTATTTTATACCCTCGTCGTATACACCGGAGCAGAAAGAGGAAGTGAAGAAGGCACTTGCCGCAGGTGTTCCAAAAGCAACGA
>CAVHIJ010000128.1:0-3003 GCA_963635945.1 bacterium
TGTATGCACGCAGTTGTAGGAGCACTAATCTTCTCGCTAACGGGGTTCCCTCTATAAAACAGAGCCCAACGTGCCTGACCCGGGAGGCGCTTCGCTCCGCTCGCGCCAGCTCCCCTAACAGGTGCGCCAATGCGCACGTGACGCTACGCACATTTTAATCTCGCCGCACCTGAAAAAATGCGCCAAGATATTTAGTTCCTATTTGCGAAATATTTACCGAAAAACAATTTTCGGCGCACAGAGCACTATAGTTTCCTCCCATTTCCCAAAAGCGGAAAAGAAAAAAGTGTTTAAATTTTTAAAATAGGAAATGAGGGTTATGTTTCCATAGCAAAATTTTTCATTGTATGCTAAACTGAGAATTAAATTTCAAATGAATAAAAATATAAAAGAAAGAAGGGCATTTCATGAACATCATCGACGAACTTCAATGGCGCGGCGCCGTGAATCAGCAAACGGATGCCGAGGGTCTCTACAAGCTCACGGACGAGACGTCCGTCGCGCTGTATTGCGGCATCGATCCGACAGGCGATTCCATGCACATCGGTCACCTGATTCCTTTCATGATTTTGAAACGTTTCCAAATGGCGGGGCATCATCCTTACATTGTCATCGGCGGCGGGACAGGCGCGATCGGCGATCCTTCGGGGCGCACGACGGAGCGTGTGCTGCAATCGGCGGAGCAGGTGGCGCACAATGCGGCGTGCCTGACGGCGCAAATGGAGAAACTTTTCGGTGGGGACGGCACGTTCTCCATCGTGAATAATTACGATTGGCTCTCGAAGATCACGCTCTTGGATTTCCTGCGCGATTACGGGAAACTTTTCAGCGTAAATTCGATGCTGGCGAAGGATGTCGTGGCGTCTCGTCTGGAAAACGGGATTTCTTTCACGGAATTTTCGTATCAAATTTTGCAATCGATCGATTTCTACCAGCTCTATAAAAAATACGGCATCCGTCTGCAAATCGGCGGGGCGGATCAGTGGGGAAATATCACAAACGGCGTGGAAATGATGCGCAAAAAAGAGGGTATCACGGATACGTACGGTCTCACGATTCCGCTGATGCTGAAAGCCGACGGGACGAAGTTCGGAAAAACGGCCGGAGGCGCGGTGTGGCTGGATCCGAAGAAGACGTCGCCGTACGAATTCTATCAATTCTGGTTCAACCAGGACGATCGCGATGTCGTCCGCTACTTAAAGTATTTCACTTTCCTTTCGCACGAGGAAATCAATGCGCTGGATAAAGAAACTAAAGAACGCCCGGAAGAAAGAAATGCGCAAAGGCGTCTGGCGGAATCCATTACGGAATTCGTCCACGGCAAAGAAGGGCTCGAAGAGGCGGCTCGCGTGACGAAGGCACTTTTCACGGGCGATATCGCAGATCTTTCGGGCGCCGAAATCGAAGGGGCTTTCCGTAATACGGCGGGAAACAAAATTTCCGGCGATGAAATGAATTTGACGGATGTGCTCATGGCGGGCGGCGTGGAAAAATCGAAACGGCAGGCGCGCGAGGATATCGCAAACGGCGCAATTCGCGTGAACGGTATCCAAGTGAAAGATCCGGAGGCTCCCGTTTCCGCCCATCCGAATACAGACGGAAAATATGTCATCGTCCGCAAGGGCAAAAAGAATTATTTCCTGATAGAAATTGAAAAATAATATGAATGACATTTTTGCGCGGACGGCGCGGATCCTCGGAGAGGCAGGTGTCGCGGCACTTTCGGCAAAGACGGTCGCCGTCTTCGGTTTGGGCGGCGTCGGTTCGTATGCGGCCGAAGCGCTCGCACGTGCCGGCATCGGGCATCTCGTCTTCATTGACGGCGATACGGTCGATGTGACGAATCTGAATCGCCAGCTCGTCGCCGATCTCACGACGATCGGGCGGGCGAAAGCGGAGGTCGCGGCCGAGCGCGCGCAGCGTGTGAATGAAGCGGTCGACGTGCGCGCCGTCGTTTCCTTCTACACTCCGGGCGACACCGATTTCATCGAAAATCTCGGCGCCGATTTTGTGATTGACGCCATCGACGACGTGCCGGCGAAAGTTTCCTTGATAGAAACCTGCGCCCGACTGGCGATTCCCCTCGCCTCTTCCATGGGGACGGGAAACCGCCTGCATCCGGAGCTGCTCAAAATCGCAGACATTTCCAAGACGTCCGTCTGCCCACTCGCGCGAAAAATGCGCCGCGAACTCAAAAGCCGCGGCATTTCGCATCTTCCCGTCGTTTATTCGGAAGAAATTCCCGTAAAACCGCAGGGAGAAGGCCACGCGCCCGGCTCCGTTTCCTTCGTACCACCCGTCGCGGGGATGATCCTCGCCGGATATGCGGTACGAAAGCTTCTCGATATTGAGTAAAAGAAAGGACTGTTTCCATGGACAACACAGGTAAAAAAGTCAAGGTGCATTATGAAGGCACTTTCAATGACGGCACGAAATTCGATTCTTCCTACGATCGCGGCGAGCCGATCGAATTCACCGTCGGCAAGGGCCAGATGATCAAAGGTTTCGATGCCGCGGTAAAAGATATGGAAATCGGAGACATCAAAAATATTCATCTCATGCCGGAAGAAGCCTACGGCATCGCCGATCCGGCCAATATCATGACGCTTCCGCTCGAAAATTTGCCGGGCATCGAAGAATTCGAAGTCGGTGCGCGCGTGTACGTGAACAGTCCCATGGGGCCTTTCCCGGTCACGATTGCGGGGAAGACGGAGGAAACGGTCACGCTCGACGCCAATCATGAAATGGCGGGGAAGGAGCTCAATTTTAAGATTGAGCTTGTATCGATAAAATAAAAGGAAACGACGCGCCAAGCGTCGTTTTTTTTGCGAAAAACTTTCCGCAAGATCTTTTATGCATAAAATTATCCCGCTGCGCGGTAGTGCGACATTTGTGTATCCCGCTTGCGCGGGAGGACGCTTCGCTTTTATCCCGCTTGCGCGGGAGGACGCGCCTGCGGCGCAAGTCCTTTTTCTCGCTCTGCACAGAGCGACTTAAGTGCTT
>CAVHIJ010000129.1:0-2935 GCA_963635945.1 bacterium
TCTGACAGTCTCGTCGTCTCACAGTCTCGCGCATAAATATCGCATAAAGACGCACGCGCCTCTTCCCTCTTCCCTCTTTACTCTTCCCTCAATACATACCCGTAAATCCGCTTCTTCCCTTCTTCCCCTTTCCTATACACGCCTTGGAGTTCGGGGGCGAAGCCGGGGAAACGGTTCGCGCTTTCGGAAAGAGCGAGGAAATAGGAAACGGCCGTCTTCGTCCAGCGTTCGCCGGGATAGACGCAAAGGACGCCGGGCGGATACGGCAGCGCCCCTTCGGCCGCGATTTTCCCTTCCGCTTCCGCTAAATCCATAAGCACCGCGCGCCCCTTCATATACGCGACATTTGCGTCTTTCGGATGCATCGCCGCTTCCGGGAAATATTCTTTTTGAAATAATCGCTTCTGCAGCGTGGAAACATTTCTTTCTTTATAAAATTCATGCATCTCCGCGCAAAGCCGGCGGAGCGAGTAATTTTCGTAACGCATTTCATACGCACGATACAATCCGGGAAGTGCATCGGAGAGCTTCGCATCGTCGTCCGACAATTTTTCAAAGGAAACGAGTGCCTCCGTGAGCCGTTTCATTTTTTCTTCCGTTTCCGCAGGCGTCAGCAAAAACAGAATATCATTCAAATCGCATTTTTCGCAAATGATGCCGCGCTCGCGAAGATAGGCCGCCAAGACGGCGCCGGGAATGCCGAATTTTTCATACATGCCCGTTTCCGCAGAAATTCCTTCCGTCACGAGGAGAAGTTTCATCGGATCGATGACGTATTGATTTTCACCGAAACCGTGATAGCCGTGCCATGCGGCATCTTTTTCGAGCGCCCAATAGGAAACATCCCGCGTCATGTCTTCTGTTTTGCCCTCTTCCCACGGTGCGCCGTGCACGACGGGCGGCACAAAAGGACGAATATGATGCAGGCGGCGGAGCATCTCTTTTCTCGTTTCCACGGCAAGAGCAAGCGCCCGGTGCCATAAAAAATCTCCGGCCGCGCCTTCGTGCATTTTCGCATTGATGTCGAGCGCCGCAAAAAGCGGATAAAAAGGCGATGTCGATGCGTGGAGCATGAAAGCATTATTCACACGCGCATGCGGCACGTAGCGCGTTTGTCCTTTGATGTGTGCGTCTTTTTTATGAATTTGAGAAGTCTGGGAGAAACCGGCCTGCTGCTTGTGGACAGATTGGCCGACGAAAATGCCGGGATCTTCCGCGGTATATTCGCCGAGAAGTGGGCTCGCATCCCGCAGCATCGGAATAAATTCTTCGTAGCCGGCCCACGCGGAATCAAAGAGAATATAATCACACAAGCGGCCGATTTTGCCGATGACGTATTTCGCGTTGTACAGGCAGCCGTCGTAAGTCGCAAGCTGTATCACCGCCAGGCGCACCGGCCGCGGCGCTTTCGCTTTCTCGGGATCGATTTTCGCAATCGCCCGGCGAATTTTCTCTTCCGAAAACGCATCTTCCGGAATACCGCCGATGGAGCCGTAGGGATTTCTTGTCGTTTCCAAATACACGGGCGTCGCCCCGGCCAAAAGGAGCGCGCCGGCAAAAACGGATTTGTGATTGTTTCTGTCGAAAAGAACGATGTCGCCCGGCGTCAGCACGGCGCCCGTCACGACTTTATTCGACGCCGACGTGCCTCCCAGGACGAAATATGTTTTGTCCGCATGAAAGACCTGCGCCGCATGCTTTTGCGCCGCAAGCGCCGGCCCTTCGTGGATGAGAAGATCGCCCATCGCGACATCCGCATTGCACAAATCCGCACGAAATACATTTTCGCCGAAGAAATCCGTAAAAACGCGGCCGGCGGGATGTTTCCGAAAAAAATCGCCGCCCTGGTGCCCGGGGCAATCAAATTCCGCAAATCCGCTTTCCGCGTACGTTTTCAAATCACGAAAAAAAGGCGGCAGAAAACGCCGCTCGTATTCCGCGGCTGCCGCTTCGATATGTTCCGCCGTTTCCGGCACATGAATGACGGGAATGCCAAACGCGACGGCCGCTTTCGGAATCTCTGTCTCACCCTCGGCAAGGACGAGCGCGGCGACATCCGTAAAATCCGTCGCTTCGGCGGAAACGATGTCCCGCGCAGCCGTTTCCGCCATGATATACTGCGCCGCTTGGCTTGCGGCGATTTTCAGTTTCGTCATTCCGTCAACTTTCTATGGCTTTCAATGCGGCTTTTTTCAGAGCCGCCCGATGAGCATGATGGCGCTGCCGGCATTCCTCCGAGCAGAATTTTCTCCGCCGATCGCCGACGCCTTCGATTTTTACGAGCTTTTTGCATTCTTCGCAAATAAATGTTTTTTCGCCCGCTTCTTCCGCCTGTTTCTTCGTCACCATTCTGGCGTGATACCGCATTTGGCAGGCTTTTGAGCAAAAGGTATGCCGCCTGTCGAACGCATTTGTAATTTCGACGATTTTTCCGCAGCCTTTGCATTGAAACATCCGCTCCACGAATGTCACTTTCGCTTTTTCCGGATGTTTCCAATACAATTTTTCGCAGCGCTGCGAGCAGAATTTCAAGCGCTTATCCTGCGGATCCGTGACGATGACTTCCGTCTTGCACCGCCGGCAAAGAAATGTCCGGATCACTTCCCCGCCCGAATTTTCCTCATGTTTCGTCCGGTTATGTCGTACCGCATATCGAGCACATTCGGGCGAGCAATATTTCTGCCGCACGTTTTTCTTCGTAAATTGTTTCCCGCAGACGGCACACATTCCTATTTCTTCCGTCATAACCAAACCTCCCCTCTTGCCTTTTTATACTACTCCACCCCCGCCATTTGTCAAGATAAAAATTTTTATCTAAGCATATACTTTTTTTCTATATGAAAATGGAGAAAAGCGATGAGCTCCGGGTGTCGCCTTCGGCGACGATTATTTTATATGACGGCTTTTATAATTCGGAGCCGCCATCCTATAGCTC
>CAVHIJ010000130.1:0-2912 GCA_963635945.1 bacterium
GTTAGATAAATAAATACGAACCACCACATTTTTATCACCCGTCTTTATTGTAAGGGCGGATTTTTCAAAAGTCAAGAGGATATAAAATGGCTGATAAAAATTTCGCGTTTGGATTTATTCTTTCGGCGGCGTTAAATGCTAATTTTTCCGGTAGTTTTGCGAAGGCGAGCCAAAATGTAGAACAGCTATCCGAATATATGAAAAAAATGCGAGAGCGCGCAGCGCATCTTTAAAGCTCATTGCCCATTGCCCATAGCTGCGGCATTTATGCCGCATTTATATCGCACAAAGCGGTGGAGAAAAAAGGAATATTTATTTTTTATTTCCTATTTCATCTTCCTGTAGTACAATAAACGCATAGAAGCAGCGGGGATTCCGCGGGAGGCAGTATGATTGAGTGGACGCATCGGGTGCATTTCCAGGAAACGGACGGAATGCGCGTCGTGTATCACGGGAATTATTTGAATTGGCTGGAGGCGGCGCGTGTGGAATATTTGCGCGCGGCCGGGATTACGCTCGGTGATTTGATGGCGGCGGGGATTGTGTTTCCTATTGTCGATATTCATGTGCGGTATCTGGCATCGGCGCGTTACGATGACGAAATCCTCGTGCGGGCGTATCTTACGCATGCGGACCGGGCGAAAATGGAATTTTCTTACGATGTGATTCGGAAATCGGACGGCGCGCTTTTAGTCAAAGCGGAGTCGACGGGGACTTTCACGAGTATGGAAACGGGGCGCATTACGCGGCTTCCGAAAGAAATGGCGGCGGCGCTCATGGCTATGGCGGAGCCGGATAAGGAGGCACAGCATGGATAATCGGCCGATCGGCGTCATGGATTCCGGGGCCGGCGGGCTCACGGTGGCGCGCGTCTTGGCGGAGCGGTATCCGAAGGAAAGTATTTTGTATTTCGGCGATTCGGCGAGAAATCCCTACGGGGAGCGCACGAGGGAGGAAATCATCGAATTTGCCGGGCAGATCAAACATTTCCTTTTGGAAAAAGATGTGAAAGCTCTCGTCCTGGCTTGCAATACGATTACCTTCAACGTGCCGGCTTCTTTCTATGAAGAAAAAGTGCCGGTCATCGGGATGAGTCTCGATTTCTCGGCGCTTCCGCAGGTGGAAACGGCAGCTGTTTTTGCGACGCCGGCGTCTGTGGCGACGCATGCGCATAAGGGCGGACTTTTGAAAGTGATGCCGGAGGCGAAAATCGTCGAAGTGCCGTGCGACGGATTGGCAAATGCGATCGAGCGCCTCGCGCCGCGCGAAAAAATTCGGGAACTTTTGCAAAATCTCATTGAAAAATACGGAGCGTGGGATGCGAAAGCCGCTGTCTTCGGCTGCACACATTATCCGCTCGTGATTGATATATTCCGGGAGCTTTTACCGGACACGTATTTCCTCGATCCGGCGGAAGTCACGGCGGAAAAAACGATGGCGATTCTGAAAGAGCGGAATACGCTTGCGGAAAGTCATGGCAAGGACGTATTTTATTTCTCCGGGGATATGGAGGCGGCGGCGCGTATCATCGAAGCCGCTATGGGAAAGAAAAAGGAAGTGTGCCAATGTTCATTCTGAATGTAGTTATGATTTTGATGGGAATCATCACGCTCATCTGCCTTGCTTTTGTGGGGTTTTGGCTTTTTTGCCGAAAGCAGGGTGATTGCGATTTCCGCTTGCTGAAAGCAAAAAAGACGCCGTTTCGCGTAGAGAAAATGGATCAGATGTCTGCGGTTCTTTCCTGCACGGTGCCGATTAAAAATGTCGGTCGCCAAGGCGGCACGATCATCGATTGTTTCCCGCGCCCGTATCTGCCGCGCGAGCAATATGAAGCGGCGAAGGTGCGCGGTCTCGTTTCCGATGTCAATCGTCCGCGCGAGGATGAATATTGGGAAGCGCTCATCGTCTATGCGGGAAAATCGGTCGATCTTCGTGTGAAGTTCACTCTTTCGGCGACGACGGGGAATATTCTCCGCGATTTGGAAACGTTTCCGGATATGCCGATTGATATTATTTTCCAGACGGTCGGCCGCAGCGATTGGGAATATCGGAAAGGGCGCATTTGGTTGGAAGCAGATGAGCTTCGGAATGCTTTGTATGAATATGTATCGGGAGGGCGCGCATAATGGAATTGGAATTGGTGCCGGTCCGTACCCGGATTTTGACGCATAAAGATGATATTACGGATGTGATTCACGAATATGCCGAAGACATCACGGATCGGGATATCGTATGTACGGCTGAATCGGTCCTGGCAATCACGCAGGGGCGTTATGTGCGGCCGGAAGAATTATCGCCTTGTTGGCAGGCGCGGCTCATGAATCGTTTCGTGCCGGCAGCGGGCTCGATGGCCAGTATTTACGGCATGCAGGCGGCGATGGAAGAAGAAGGAAAATGGAGAATGTTTTTCTGGTTCATCGTGGCGGCCGTCGGAAAAATTTTCGGAAAGAGCGGAATTTTTTATGCGAAATGCCGCCAGGCGTCTCTTTGCGATGATGTGACGGGCACGATGCCGCCCTTCGATAAATGTATCGTCTACGGCCCGGCGGATGCCGATGAAGTTTGCGAGAAAATCGTAAAGGAAACGGGTGCCTACGGTGCTGTCGTCGCGGATGTGAATGATTTGAAACGTGCGGCCGTCCTCGGAAAGAGTAAGGGCGTCGATCCGAAGGAAGTTTCCAAAATTCTCATCGATAATCCTTTCGGAAACGCGAGTCAGAAGACGCCGATTGTCATTATTAAAAACTACAAAGATTTTGCGGATTGAGATTTTTGCAAGAATAAAAGCTGTGACCTTTTGGGGATCACAGCTTTTTGGGTGGAGTGAGCAATTAGCAATTAGCAATTCAGGTGTCGCCTGCGGCGACAATCCTGTTTTGTAAGGGAAGAGTGAAGGGGAAAGAGGGAAGGGG
>CAVHIJ010000131.1:0-1282 GCA_963635945.1 bacterium
GTCTTTTCGTCTGACGTCTTTTCGTCTGATGTCTTTCAAAGCATTTCACTCCATGATTGCTCTGGCTTTTGCAAAAGCACTTTCTTTTTTATAGCGGACGGCGCGGGCGGAAACGGAGAGGTGCGCGGCGATCTCTGCTGTCTTTTTCCCCTCCGCCACCATTTGCAAAATCTCCCGATCCGCTTCCGAGAGACGGGAGAGCGCCGCGCGAAGCGTTTCCTTCATTTCCTTTTGCTCCGTCTCCGCCTCGATATTCGTCTCACTTGCGATCTCCAGCCGGTACGTATCCGCCGCGTAATCGGCCGATACCTCACCGGCGTGGCGCTCGCGGCGCTTCTCCTCGCGCCAGAGCGGGCGCATGTACGCCTCGTACTCCTCTTGCGTCGCCGCCACCAAAATGCCGCGCGTCCGCCGGCTGCCGATTTTGAGCGGCACAATCTCCTCGCGCGGGATCCCGAAATCGCGGATCGCCTCCTCTGTCATTTCCATCGGAATGCGGTAATTTCTTTCTTTTTCCATGATCTTCTCCTTTCGGCCAAAGACCATGGCAGGTGGCTTCCCGCACGAAAAAAGTGCACACAAAAGCAAGGAAGCCCGCGCCCCTTCCCACCGGAAGAGACGCGAATCCTGCCATGATGTACACTTTGGCAATAATATGTAATTGT
Organism: bacterium; assembly: GCA_963635945.1. Classification (GTDB taxonomy): domain Bacteria; phylum Bacillota; class Negativicutes; order Veillonellales; family Dialisteraceae; genus UBA1822. The sequence goes on from CAVHIJ010000131.1 coordinate 666, forward strand.
TTCCGCTTCGCGTAAACACGCTAACGGCTAACGGCTGACAACTTAAGAGGTGCCCGCCGGCGACGATTCCTGTTTTAATCGGCGCCTTGCCGGCTTCGCCGGCATACAACAGGAATATGCGCACAGCGCATCCGGCTAAAGCCGTAAGCCGCCTGCCGTCTGCCCACCGATATCTCGCTTCCCCTGAAAGGGGAGGGGGACCGCGCAGCGGTGGAGGGGTCCGGCACTAAAAAAAGCCGGAAGCATGAGAAAATACATTCTCAGCTCCGGCTTTCGGTACCTCTTCGGGTCCTCGCTCGGTAGCGAAACCTATTTTTTCGGCAAACGCTCCATCAGTGCGTGAATCACACTGAGCGGTGCCCGGATGAAACGATGCCCCTGCTTCACCTCCAAATACAACTCCTTGCGCTCCGCATCCCAGCGGCAAATCGCAATCTTACAACTGCGCCCCTCGGCATCGATCCCGTAAATCGGAATCCCCGGCTTCTCTTCCTTTGAAACCTCCATTTCATCCACCTCCTATTCAAAACCCGGCGATGCGTCATGAGGCATGAGCTGCAGGATACGCTACGCGACAATTTTTTGTATGGCGGCCACATAAATTCGGCCTCCTTCCC
>CAVHIJ010000131.1:1320-2846 GCA_963635945.1 bacterium
ACACTTAACACTTATAGTAACAATGTCCGGGTGTCTGTACTATACACGAACAGTAAATGACTGTCAAGGCCATTTTTAACAAAAATTTTTATTATCAAAATTTTCGATATGTCGCCGTCCATCTTCAGCCCCCACCGTTCACCACCGTTCACCCACTTTCCGCCACAATCCCCCACCCCGTATTCCGCCCGTGGAGCAAACACACCCCATTTCAAGCAAAAATCCACTCCCGCCTCCATTTAACAAAGAACCTAAAGGCAACAAAAAAGGCGTCCAAACGGACACCCTCTGTCATTCGCTCCTTCCAATCCACCGCTCTTCCCATTTCAAATACCAAGCCGCACATTTCCCGGCCAACCGACTCCACACCGCATCCGCTGCCGGCGCTAAAAATTTGAAAAGCTTTGCACGCACGGCGTCGATTAAGATACAGGCAAGAAATACGCCAATAACCGTCACTGCCATATGTACCGCCAAATACCATACACTGCTTTCACACGCCGTACCCGTCGAAATCCAATGATACCAAAGTTCCTTCCGAATATACACATTCTCATGAATGAGATACACCCCAAAAGCACGCGGCGCCATCCACGAAACCGCGCGCCCGAAAAATCCATGCGGCTTTCCCATTTGCAAAAAGAAAAGAAACAAAGCCAGCGCCGCCAAGAGCACCGTAGGCGAATTATATTGATAAAATCCCTGTAACCCCAGCGTATTTACCTTAAACCTCTCGGCAAGCAAAATCCACTCCACCGGGATCGATAAAAGAAACGTCGCGATAGACGCTGCGACGTACACCCACCACGCCTTTTCTTTCCCGACCGGTATCCCCCAAAGACGGATATAGCCGCCCCAGAAAAAAAGTACGATAAACCAAGATACGCAATACCCACCGACCATTTTAAAAGGATCCGACTCCGGCCGAAAGAAACTGTAAAAAGAAAACGCCGCCGTCATCACCATCAAAAAGCGCCAATACTCACGGCGAGATAATGACTGCGCAAGACGCGCCAAAAAAGGCGACAAAAGAAACATCCCCACATATGCCGTCACAAACCAATACAAGGCATACCGCACCGGAAACAGCGATCGAAGAAGTTCTTTAGGCCGTATACCCCCCCCCATAGTATATACATGCCACACATAAAAAAGCATAGCATAAAAGAAAACTTCTCCCCAAATTTTGGCCAAAGGCTTCAATCGAAATTTGCGTTGCATCACCAAAAAATAGCCGCTGATTAATACATAAATATCCACCGCAATAAATAAAAACGACTCCACCAGCCACGCAAACCAACGATTCACGCCCGACGTATGAGCCAGCACTCCGCCGAAAAGCAAATAATGCAAGCCCACAATCATCACCATCGCCAATATGCGCAGCGCATCCAATCCCCACACGCGAGATTCCGAAATTTTCATTTCCCTCATTCTTCCCTCACATCTTCTTGCCATAGAACCACATATCGATGAGCCGGGGACCCTGAAACAAGTTCAGGGTGACACTCCTTCTTCAGGGTGAC
>CAVHIJ010000132.1:0-2769 GCA_963635945.1 bacterium
GAGCACAAGACCATCCACGCCCTCTACACCGCGATGAACGACCGCATGACCGCGCTCGACTCCCTCGGCCTCAAAATTTTGAATTACACCCTGATAGAAATGGACGGCGCGCCACTCAAAAAAGCCATATTGGACGCCGGTATAGGAAACGACGTCAGCGGCAGCTACAACGATTGTTTCAAACAGCCCGTCTGGTGCATCGAAGTCACCGGAAGCGACCCGGAGAAACAGGAAGAATTCGCCGAACTACTCGATTCTTTCTTCCGCACCACCGTCCTAAACGGCGCCGATCGCGAAATGCTATCCGCCGCGCTGAACCGTATCGAATTTACCCTGCGCGAAAGTGATTACCAAGGGCGCCCCAAAGGCCTCTTCTACGGCATCCGCGCCATGGACATGTGGCTCTACGACCGCGACCCCATGGAAGCCCTGAAATACAACGACATCGTCCGCACACTGCGCGAAGGATTGGAAACCGGTTTCTTTGAAGACCTCCTGCACCGTTTCGTCGTCAGAAACGCGCACCAAGTCCTCCTCACCATGAAGCCCGAGCCCGGGCTCAATGAGAAAAAAGCCAAACAGACCGCCGATACACTCGCCGTCTACAAGAGCTGCCTAACGGATGAGCAATTGGACGATATCATCAAAGAAACGAAAATATTGAAAGAGCGTCAATCCTCTTCGGAGACGGAAGAAGCCCTTGCGACCATTCCGCTCCTTTGCCGCGCCGATCTCGAAAGAGACCTCGAAGACGAAGTCTTGGAAGAAACGACACTTTCTGGCATTCCGCATTGGCATTACCGCGTCCACACCGGCGGCATCACCTACATCAATCTCTATTTCAAACTCAATAATCTGTCTGCCGAAGAGCTGCCCTACGCGGCCGTCCTCGTCGAACTTATGGGCTCCGTCGATACGACGAACCGCGATTACCGCGAAATCACGAAACTGGCAAACGCTTATACCGGCGGCATCGGTTTCACCATGAGCGCCTTCACCGACAAAGACGACGACGGAAAATATCTACCCGTCATCGTGGCACGCGGCAAAGCGCTCAATACCCGCGTCGATAAATTGGCCGAAATCCTGAAAGACATCTTGGACAATACCACATTTGAAGACGCCGCCCGCGTGAAAGAAATCGTGACAGAAGGAAAAGTGAATTGGGACATGACAGCCTTCGCCCGCGGACACCTCATCGTCATGAACCGCCTCACATCCTACTTCTCCGAAGCGGCGAGATACGGCGAAGTGCAAAATCTCGATATTTACGAATTCCTCACGGACATTTTGAAAAACTACGAAGAAAAAGCGCCCGAATTCATCCGGCGCCTCACCGAAGTCTGTGCGAAAATTTTCACCCGGCAAAATGCGTTTCTCCTCTCCGTCGGCGAAGACGAAGAAAAAAAGCTCACCGAGACATACATGCCCGCCGTCTTTGCGGATCTCCCCGAAGGCGCGCCCGCGGGCCCCGTTTCCTATAAATTCCCCGAAAAGCCGAAAAATGAAGGCATCCTCTCCTCCGGCAAAGTCCAATACGTCTGCTGCGGAGGAAACTTCCGCCGCGCCGGTTTCAAGTACACCGCCGCGCTCAAAGTCATGGAAACGGTGCTACGCTACGAATATCTCTGGAAAAAAATCCGGGTCCTGGGCGGTGCGTACGGCGCCTTCACCCAATTTGGGACGAATGGAAACGCACTCCTTTGCTCCTATCGCGATCCGAATCTTTCGGAAACGGTACAAGCCTACCGCGAGCTTCCCGAATATCTGCGCCGCTTCTCCGTATCCGAACGTGAAATGACCAAATACGTCATCGGCACCATGGCCGCTTGCGAGACACAGCACACGCCCTACATGCTGGCCGAAAGAGCCATCCTTTTGAAACTCTCCGGCACGACGCTCGAAGATCGCCTCCGGATGCGCCGCGAAATCATCGATTGCAGCGTCGAAGACATCCGGAGCCTCGCCGACCTCGTCGAATCGGTCGTCACCGCGCCCTACATCTGCGTCATGGGGAGCGAAGGAAAAATCCGCGAAAACAGCGACCTCTTCGACGTCGTGATGCCGCTTCCGCAATGAGACGGATCCGTACGCGTTTCGCCCCCAGTCCCACCGGTTTCCTTCATTTGGGAAATATTTGGGTCGCCTTCGCCAATTGGCTTTGGACGAGGCAGCGGGGCGGGCAAATCGTGCTCCGCATCGAAGACATCGATCGGCAGCGTTCCAAAAAAGAATTCATCTCCGCCGCGGCGGAGGATTTAGAATGGCTCGGGCTCGATTACGACGAAGGCCCGGGCCTTTCGCATGCCTACGGAAGTGCGATCCAAAGCGAGCGCGGCGATTTTTATAATGATATTATGCATGCCTTGCAAAAAGCCGGCCGCCTCTATCCCTGCTATTGCACCCGCGCGCGCCTCCGCGGCATTGCAAACGCGCCCCATCCGGGCGAAACCGCGCCGCCCTACGACGGCAGATGCAGAAATCTCACCGAAGCCGAGCGCGCGCGGCAAACGAAGACACCGTCTCGGCGCTTTCGCATGGAAGAAGAAACCGTTTCCTTTACCGATTTACTTGGCGGCCGAAAGGAAAGGACACTCCGCGCCGGCGCCGATGATTTCGTGCTCCTTCGCGCCGACGGCATGCTGGCCTATCAGCTTGCCGCACCCGCCGACGACGGCGCCATGGGCATCACGCACGTCTTCCGCGGAAACGATCTCTTGGAATCCACCTTCGGGCAAATCGTCATTCTGAAAACGCTTGGTTTCCCCG
>CAVHIJ010000133.1:0-2728 GCA_963635945.1 bacterium
TTATGCGCCTGCGGCGCATTCTATCTCCCGCCCCTACGGGGCACCGGCGACCGTCCACCGGAAGGTTGCCTTCAAAAGAGAGCTTAGCGCTACCCGAATTACTATTTTTTCACAATCATGAAATTATCCCGAAAATTTCCTTTTCGCTCACCTTCCCGAATCGGATGCCGCGAGGCGTTTTCGAAATTTCCTCTTCTTCCTTCTCGCGTTCATCGCGCCCGAGATAATCCGTGCCATAGAGACTTTCGCGCATAAGCCCGTACGGAGTCGGTATTTGCGAATCTCCATTTACGGGAATACCGCCATCGACACGGGTGTAATCGACATCCGTATAAATACCGAATCTTTTGAGACGGAGGAGCCCGATATATTCGGCGATCGTCGTCTTGGGATTTTGTTTCAAATCGAAACGAAGATAATCGGTCTGCATCGAGCTGTCTCCGCCAAGTGCCGTATTGACAAGACCTATATCGTCTTTCCCGGTAAAATCGAGATGCTCAATCGCACTGTCTTTCACCGTGACGGGGACGTCCGCCGTCGTGTGAATGCCGACATAATGCGTCTGGTTTCCGTTTTGTCCGCGAATCGTAAGCTCCGTACTCTCGGCCTTCGTTTGCAAATCGTCAATACCGAGATTATCCGCCGTGATATCCGCTTCGCTACCGATTTGGATTGTATCCGCTTCAACGGTTTTTCCGGAAAGTGTGAGCTGATTTTTCACCGAGAGAACGGCGCTGCCCTTTTGTGTCTCATCGTAGTGTGAAGAATCGGCCACGCTGAAAGAAATGATACCCACATGCCCCGTCCCGGTGACTTTTCCGGCCGCTTCCGTCGTATCGACGCCGGAAAGTTTTTCTACAGGATTCCGGCTCGTGAGCTCGATGTTTTCGCCGGCCGAAAGTTTTGCGGTATCGGAAGAAATCGAGGCATTTTCGCCCGTCGTCTTAATCGAGCCTTTCGCTGTCATCGTCGTGGTGACGGCATCCGTGCGATTCACGACAATGTCTTTCCCGGCATTCATCGAAAGTGTATCCCCGATCTCCGTATCCAGCGCCGTCATCGTATCGCCGGAAGAAAGATCCGCATTCTTCGCTTTAAGCGAATCGATATCCATCGTGCCCCCGGATTTCAGTGTCGCGTTGTCCGTTGTCGTGAGATTTGTGACGGTAAGATTTTGTTCCGCATCGAGTGCGGCCTCTTTAGCCGTCGCGGTGCCAAGAGAAATATTTCCATCGACTTGGATGCCCAATGTGCCTTCAATCTTTGCTTCGTCTACTTTTGCATTGGCTTCTGTTTGGATGTCCGCATTTTCCGCCGTAAGTTTTTTGACGGACATATCACCCACGCTATCAAGATCGGCTTTGCCGGTCAAATTGAGTGTTGTGACGGTCAGCTTTCCGCCGGCGTTCAGTGTCGCATCTTTCCCTGTGACCGTATTCGCCATGATGTCGCCGCCGGATTTGGCGGAAACATTTGCCCCGGATGTAATCGTGCCCAGCGCCATCGCTCCGGTGCTTTCCATCGTCGCATCGCCTGTCGTTGTCGTCAGCGTCGAGACATCCAGCGTCCCGCCCGCATTAATTGTGGCCGTGCCGGATTGGAGCGTCGTGACGTTCATGGCATCTTTGGAAATAAGTTCCGACTTCCCTGTCGTCGTAAGGCTCGTGACATTCAGCGCTGTCCCGGCATCAAGCTTTGCATCTTTGGCTGTTGCGGTGCCAAGTGTGATGGCTTTGTCGGCTTTAATATCCAGCGTGCCTTCGATGGTTGCTTCATCGACTTTCGCATCGGCTTTGCTGTCGATATCCGTGCTTGTCGCCGTGAGTTTTCCGACGGACATATTACCTTTGCTGTCGAGATCGGCCGTTCCATTCGCCGAAAGGTTTTCAGCCTCCAGTTTGCCACCGGACGAAATGGTAAGATTATTGGCCGATGTCACCGTTCCCAGTGTCGCATCACTACCGCTTGTCAGTGTAACGTCGCCTTCGGTCGTTGTAAGACCCGTGACATTCAGCACTGTCCCGGCATCAAGCTTTGCATCTTTGGCTGTTGCGATGCCAAGTGTGATGGCTTTGTCGGCTTTAATATCCAGCGTGCCTTCGATGGTGGCTTCATCGACTTTCGCATCGGCTTTGCTGTCGATATCCGCGCTACCCGCCGTGAGTTTTCCGACGGTCGTATTACCTTTGCTGTCGAGATCGGCCGTTCCATTCGCCGAAAGGTTTTCAGCCTCCAGTTTGCCACCGGACGAAATGGTAAGATTATTGGCCGATGTCACCGTTCCCAGTGTCGCATCACTACCGCTTGTCAGTGTAACGTCGCCTTCGGTCGTCGCAAGGCTCGTGACGTTCATCGTACTTCCGGCGGTAAGTGTCGCATCTTTGGCCGTCGCAGTACCAAGTGTGATAGCTTCGTCAGCATCGATGGTAAGTGTCCCTTCAATCGTTGCATTATCTACTTTTGCGTCGACATTCGTATCGATATCCGCGCTGCCGGCTTTGAGCGTCGTCACGGAAAGATCGCCCACGCTGTCGAGATCCGCCGCGCCGGTCAGGTTGAGCGTTGTGACGGTCAGATTTCCGCCCGCGTTCAGTGTCGCATCTTTTCCGGTGATCGTCGTCGCCGTGATGTCGCTGTCCGATTTGGCGGAAACGTTTTTCCCGCCCGTGACAGTTGTCCCGGAGGTGATCGTGCCCAGTGTCATCGCGCCGGTGCTTTCCAGTGTCAC
>CAVHIJ010000134.1:0-2727 GCA_963635945.1 bacterium
GCGTCATGCGTTGATGCGGTCAGGATGCGCTGCGCGCATATCGTGTTTTATGCCGGCGGAGCCGGCGAGGCATTTCGTGCCGATTAAGACAGGAATTGTCGCAAAGCGATACGAGTCAAGCCCTCTTTTCGAAAGAGGGTGGCCCGTAGGGCCGGGAGATAGAATGCGGCGCAGCCGCCACTCTATCTTCCGGCGCTCCGCGCCACCTTCCTTCAAAGGAAGGCTTTAACAGGTGGCGCGCAGGTCCGATTAAAACAGAAATCGCCGCGAAGCGACACCTGCCGCGCATCAACGCATCAACGCTTACGGCACAAATGACACATATTTCAAAAGGAGTCCATGTATGCAGAATCAGGAATACGAAGAAATGGGGTACGCGAAGCCCGATACGGGGCGCTTGGCGCGGACCGGGTTTCCCGAAGTTATTTTTTGCGAGCGGAAACCGGATGCGTATCTGGCGGCGATTTTCGAAAAACTATTGGAAACAAACGGTGAAGTGCTCGGCACGCGGGCGTCTGCGCATCAGGCGGAGATTGTGCGCGAGCGGATTCCGGATGTTTCCTATGATCCGATTTCCCGTATTTTGAAAAAGGAGAAACCGGGAAAGGAACGCATTGGAAATGTCGCGGTCGTGACGGCGGGGACGTCGGACATTTCAGTCGCTGAGGAAGCGGCGCAGACGGCGGAATTTTTCGGGACGCGCATCACCAGGATTTACGATGTGGGCGTCGCCGGGATTCATCGGCTGCTTTCGAAGGAAGAAGAAATTCGCGCCGCCAATTGCGTGATTGCGGTCGCGGGGATGGAGGGGGCGCTTGCTTCCGTCATCGGCGGGCTCGTGAAAAATCCGGTCATTGCGGTGCCGACTTCCGTCGGATACGGGGCAAGTTTCCACGGCATGTCTGCATTGCTTGCGATGCTGAATTCCTGCGCAAACGGCATCACGGTCGTCAATATCGATAACGGATTCGGCGCGGCGTATACGGCGACGCAAATGAATCGGCTCGCGGAAAGGGGAAAAATATAATGGAAAGAAAATATTTATACATAGAAGGGACGAGCGGCATCAGCGGCGATATGTTCGTCGGCGCGATGATTGATTTGGGCGCGGATTTGGATGTCTTGGGGCGCGCGATCGAATCGATTGAGGACGACGGATTTGGCGTCGATGTGGCGCGCATTAAGAAAAACGGCGTCGATTGTGTCGATTTCGATGTGTATCTTGACGAGGATTTGGAAAATTTTGACGATGATATGCAATATCTCTACGGTACGGAGGAGGAAGCGGCGGCCGCAGTCGAAGCGTTCCACCGCGCGTGCGAAGAGGCCGTGGAATTCGATGAGGATGACGGCTGCTGCTGCGGGCATTGCCATGACGATGAGGAAACGGAGCATGAATGCGGCTGCGGGCATTGCCGGCACGAAGACGGCGAAGAACACGAATGCCGCTGCGGGCATCATCACGGCGGAGAAGGTCATGAATGCGGCTGCGGGCATTGTCGGCACGAACATGCGCATGGGCATCGGAATTTGGACGACGTGACAAAAATCATCGATGCGGCGGATATGACGGAAAGCGCAAAAATTCTCGCGCGCCGCATGTTTCAAATTGTGGCGGAAGCGGAAGCGAAAGCGCATCGCCTGCCGACAGATGAAGTGCATTTCCATGAAGTCGGCGCCATCGATTCGATCGTCGATATCATTTCCGCGGCCGTCTGTTTCGACAATTTGGGCATCACGGACGTTTGCATTCCCGAACTTTGCGAAGGAAAAGGGACGGTCCGCTGCCAACACGGTGTACTTCCGATTCCCGTCCCCGCGACGACGAATATCGCAAGCGCATACGGCTTACATTTGAAAATCATGGATGTGGCGGGCGAATTCGTTACGCCGACGGGCGCGGCCATTGCAGCGGCCATTTGCACATCGGATGCGCTGCCCACGCGTTTCAAAATCGAAAAAGTCGGCTTGGGAGCCGGGAAACGGGAATATAAAGAGCGTCCGGGTTATCTGCGCGCGATGCTGATTGAGCCGGAGGAAATCTGCGGCGCGGAAGATACGGACGACGTGATTCTTTTGGAAACGGATATCGACGATGCGACGGGTGAGGCGCTCGGATATGCGGCCGAAAGGCTCATGAAAGCGGGTGCGCGCGATGTGCATTACAGTCCCGTTTTCATGAAAAAAGGACGGCCGGCTTGGGAGCTTTCCGTCCTGTGCGATTGCGCAAAAAAAGAAGAAATCGAAGAACTCATGTTCCATGAAACGACGACAATCGGGATTCGCGAAATTCCGATCCGCCGCACGATTCTGCCACGCGAAGATATCCGCGTCGTGACGCCCTACGGGGAAGCGGATGTCAAAGTCGTGTCCCTGGGAGACGCCATCCGCTTTTATCCCGAATACGAATCCGTAAAGAAATTGGCGGAAATGACGGGGATGCCGTTTGCGGATATGTACGACATGGTGAAACGGGTCTCGGAAGTGTGAAGAGGAAAGCGGAAAGGGGGCGCGCGTGGCTGTAGTCTCTGCCGACGGCTGACGGCTTACGGCAGACGGCTTTAAGCGGTGTGCGCTTCGCGCACGGATTTTTATATGGCATCGATATCGCTTCGCTTATCGATGAGAAGTGTCGCTACGCGACAATTTCCGTTTTATATGCTGCCGAAGGCAGCGAGCGAAGCGAGCGATTATAAAAATGCCGCGCAGCGCTCCGATAAAAGCCGT
>CAVHIJ010000135.1:0-2708 GCA_963635945.1 bacterium
ATTCACAATTTAAGCAATATGCCCATATTTTAAAGGTATGGTTCCCATAAGATAAATATTTTTATACGAGAAATTGACATTGTCCTTTATTTCATTTACTATATATATATTAATGTTAGGCGATGTGAAATACACGCCGTTGTTTCAAAAGGTGGCTGCCATGGAACTGAAGGACGTTATCAAAAATTATCGCAAACGCAATGGTTTGACGCTTGCGGATTTCGGGAGACGTGTCGGTGTGTCCCGTGCGTACATTTGCATGTTGGAAAAGGATCACGATTCCAAAACGGGAAAGAAAATTCGCCCGTCGGTGAAAACGATGAAACGAATCGCCGATGCGATGGATATTACCATTGACGAATTATTCCGCGTCCTGGATATGGATGAATTACTGTTGGATCCCAAGCAGCTCGTGGCGCTTCCGGAAGGGCTTGATGTATATCCCCTGCTCCCCGAAGGGGTTTCCGCCGGCGTACTTCAGGAAATCGATACCACAGATAAGCTCAAGCAAGTATATGTTACCGATATGTTCTTGGGTAAATATGCCCATGAAAAACGAATCGTATTCATGTATGTGAATGGGGATTCGATGAATCGTATCATTCCGGACGGCGCCTTGATCGCCGTACTGACGGATGTGTCGCTGGGACAAATCGTAAACGGCGATATCGTCGTGTGCTCCGACGGTGAAGGCGATTATGCGATTAAACGTTTCTATTTGGACGGCGAGCACAATCGCATCATATTACAGCCGGACAGTTACGATCCGATTTATTACCCGCTCTTTTATGCGGCCAACGATCCGCAATTGGAAATTGTCGGGAAAGTGATCATGTACCAGACCCTCTTATGATTTCCGTCAAAAAAACGCATTTCACGACTCGGTGAAATGCGTTTTTGATTGTTTCCTCATTGATAGGTAAAAATATCGCAAGCCGTGGGATCTTCGATAATTTCGAGATTCCACTTTTTTTCATGCGCTTTTTCCGTAAGATAGGCTTTAAGTTTCGGGATAATCACACGCTCCGTATAAAAATGTCCGCCGTCGACAAGAATGAAACCCATCCCGGCGGCTTCCTGCGCTTCATGATAGCGCACATCGCCCGTCAAATATAAATCTGCGCCTTTCTGTTTGGCTAGAGCCGCAAATTCGCTGCCGGCGCCGCCCAAGACCGCGACTCTTTTGACCGTCCGATTTAAATCCCCGGCAGAGCGCACGGCCGCCATTTTGAGTTTTTCTTTGATATAGGAAACGGCTTCGCGCCCGCTCATTTCCTTCGGCAAATTTCCGATACGTCCCATCGTGTAGAATTTTGTTTCACGCCCTACGATTGCTTCTTCGACTACGGGGACAAATCCTTCACAATCTGAAAGCTCCAACGCTTCGGCCAATGCATCGTTCACACCACCGTCTGCCGTATCCAAATTCGTGTGAGCGGCAAAAGCGGAAATATCATGTTTCAAAAGAAGCGAAAGAACGGAACCGCGCTCCGTTGTCGTATCGACGCATTTCATGCCGTGAAAGAAAAACGGATGATGAGAAACAATCATTTGAACATCATGGTCGGCGGCCCAGCGCGCATTGGCTGCCGTCAAATCCAAGGAAACCAAAATTTTCGCGACTTTCCTTTCCGGATTTCCCGTCTGCAAGCCCGGATTATCCCAATTTTCCGCCAATTTCCGCGGCGCCCATGTTTCCATGAGCTCCATAATATCTTTTACGGTACATTCCATAACAATTCCTCCAATTTTTGTTTTTCGAGAAGAGCCAGATTTCGATTTTTTATATTTCTTTCATTTCTGCTGTCCGGAGAAACGCCTCGAATGATGAAATCTTTTTTTCGTATCAATTCTTTCAAAAATTCGGGAAACAGCGGATCGCCTTCCCGAAAAGCCAATAATCCAGTTTCTGCCTCCGTTTCCGATATGGTCATGGTCCCGCGGCGTACCCTCAGGATTTGATAAAGCATGCGATCTTCTTTCGCCAATTTTTCGGCATCGATTCGGAAACCGTTTTCAGCGAGCCATTTTCGCAATTCTTTTTGATGATTTTGCGGCTGCAAAACTAGAAAATCCAACGTTTCCGCGATGTCTTTTCCGTCTTTCAGAATTTGTATAATCATCAGGCCGCCCATGCCCGCAATGACGGCACCGTCAACTTCACCGGGCGACAGCGGGGCGAGACCCGGACCGATTCGGACGGATATAATATCCCGAAATCCGCTTTGTGTCACATCAACTTCCGCGCGTTTAGCCGGTCCTTCATGAATATCGGAAGCGACGGCCGATTGAATGCGTCCCGTTTCCGCCAAAAAAATCGGTACATACGCGTGATCGGTTCCGATATCCGCAATGCTGCGGCATGTCGGAATCAAATCGCAAACGGCGGAAAGTCTGGGCGATAAGGAAAGCATAAGCGTCCCCCACTCTATCTTTTTATATACAGGAAACAATAATCTTATGTGCAGGAAACAAAAATCCGAACCGCACGGGTTCGGACATATTTTTGGTGGGCCCACCAGGGTTCGAACCTGGGACCAACCGGTTATGAGCCGGTGGCTCTACCGCTGAGCTATAGGCCCATAGCTCGTCAATGCATCTATTTTATCAGCGCCGTGCAAGTTCGTCAAGTAAAAGCGACGAACTCGAGCCTTTTAAGGAACCACTGATTAAATCGAAGAATCTGATTTTGCGGCATATTTATACAA
>CAVHIJ010000136.1:0-2671 GCA_963635945.1 bacterium
GTACCAACATGAATACGGGCCGCTGGACGTGAAGCGATGCGTACCGGGTGCAATGAATGAATTTGTGAATCGTTTTTCGAATAACGGAATTTTGGGGCTCGGTGTATTTTTGTTTCCGTTTCTATATGTCTGGTTTCTTCTTTTTAAACAGATGCGGAAAGACAGCACGGAGGCTTTGGCTTTGATTTTGCTCTTGGTCTCCGCACTGGCGTCCGGGTGCAATAATAATATTGATATTTTCTACAGCACGTGGATAATGCTCGGGCTTTCGTATGTGTATGTTTTCGGTAAAAATAATGAAAAAGAGGATGGCATTTCATGATGAAAAGGAGAGGGAACCGGCTGATTGAGAATATATTTTCGATGGTGACTTTGCGTGCCGCTGAGTATATTCTCTCTTTTTTGATGGTTCCTTTTTTGCTTCGGATGTTGGGACCTTCGCAATATGGGGCGATTGCTTTTATGCAGGGGCTTTGCGGGTATTTCCATCTTTGCATTCATTATGGTTTTAATATGACGGCGCCCAGGGATTTGGCACAGGCGGATGAGGAAAAAATTCCACGGATTTTTTCTACGTATATGTGGGCGACGTGTGTGCTTTTTCTGATCGTGACGGCGATCGGCGTGCCGCTGTATGCTTTTTTCGGTCGTTATTTTTCGGCGGGTGTGGATTGGGCTCTTTTCGCGGCTGTGTATACTTCGGTGGTGGCTGCGGCGGTATTTCCCGTGTGGTATTTCCAGGGGATCCAGGAGATGCGCTATATCACGATTTTGAATTTGGCGGGTCGTCTTTGTGGGGTGCTGGGGATTTTTGTCTTTGTGCGGTCGCCTGCCGATTATGTGTTGGCGGCGTTTCTTTTGTGCTCTCCGGGGATGTTTGCCGGGATTTTTTCGTGGTGGATTATTCATCGCAAAAGTCCCGGGGTGCTGCGGCCGCCGGTGTGGGCGGATATGAAGCAGGCGTATCGGGACGGGAAGGAAATATTTCTTTCGACGCTTGCCATCAATTTGTATACGGCAAGTGATGTCGTCATTTTGGGATTTCTTACGAATGCGACGGTTGTGGGGTACTATAGCGGCGCGGATAAGTTTGTGAATTGTATCAAGCGTGCGGTCGGTGCGGTGAATGATGCGGTGTATCCGTATATCAGCCGGGTGCTGGCGGAGAATCGTGAGCGCGGTTTCTATTTCCTGCGCCGGCAGCTTTTGGTCTATATGGTATGCGGCTTTTTTGGCGGGGTGGCGCTGTATGCGCTTTCGCCTTGGGGCGTGCCCTGGCTTTTGGGCGAGCGGTATGTTCCTTCGATTGTGCCGCTGCAGGTGATGGCTTTTGTGCCGCTTGTGGTCGCGATGAGTAATGTGCTGGGGTATGAGACAATGCTTCCGCTCGGGATGGAGAAGGTTTTCAGTCGTGTGCTCATGATTTCGGCTGTTTTTAATCTCATCATTATTTGGCCGCTCATTTCGTGGGGCGGAGCCGTCGGAACGGCTTGGGCCGCTTTGGCGACGGAGACGTTGGTGACAGTGATGATGGCAGTGGTGCTGTGGAAGAGAAGGATTTTGATACGAAAATGAAGGATAAAACCGGATCGGAAAGTCTGAATTATATTTCTTTGCTTTCCGTCGTTTCCGCTTTTGCCGTGGTATCGCTTCACGCGAACGGTTGTTTTTGGCAATTTTCTACGGAGCGGTATTGGGTGACTGCCAATATCTTGGAGTGTTTTTGGTATTTTGCGGTGCCCGTATTTTTTATGATTTCCGGAGCGACGCTTTTGGAATATCCTAAGCGTTACGATCTTCGGACTTTTTTTATGAAACGTGTGCAAAAGACGTTATTTCCCTTTCTTTTTTGGAGCCTTTTGATGTGGGGATACAGGCTGTATGGCTGCTTTCGGGACGGGCGAGCGCCGGATGCGGCGTGGCTTACGTTTACCGGGGTCTGGAATGGGATTTGGAATACGTCTTTTGTCGGCATTTATTGGTTTTTCATTCCGCTTTTTGCTTGCTATCTATCGATGCCTCTTTTGGCGGCTGTTCCCGAGGAGCGGAAACGAGAGATTTTTACATATTTGGCCGGGACGGCATTTTTGCTTCATAGTGTGATTCCGTTTCTTTTTTCGCTATTTCATCTGACTTTGAAATGGCCTTTTCATGTGGATGCGGCGAGCGGATACTTGCTGTATATGCTTTTGGGATATTTAATCAAAACTCTATCCCCCCCCCAGAAGAGAGTCTTGTATGCGATATATGTGTTGGCTGTAGCGGGACTTTTTGCGCACATGTGCGGGACATATGTGCTTTCGATGGAAGCGGGGAAAATTGTGAAGGTGTATAAGGGATATTTGAATGTGCCGTGCATCTTGTATTCGGTCGGTGTGTTTTTGTTTTTCAAAGAGCATGCGGATGCGATTATGAGAAAATTCGGACGCATCGTCACGTGGCTTACGTCGTATACGTTTGCGATTTATCTTTTGCATTGGCCCATCATGCAAGAGATCGTCCGCTTCATGGATTGGAATACGCATAGCATTATATATCGCGTACTGGGGCCGTTTTTGATTTGCATGATGGCGATTGGAATCACGTGGGTTTTACGGAAATTTAAGTTCGGGTATTGGATTTTGCCATAGTATAAACTTATGATTTTTCAGTCGGAATCGCGTCTTCGCTT
>CAVHIJ010000137.1:0-1361 GCA_963635945.1 bacterium
CTACTATACATAATACCAACCACAAAAAGAATTTACAATTACTTGTTTTTTACACCTCCTTTCTTGGGGTATCTGCGGAAATCACAATATGCACCTCCTAAATGCCAATAACGGCTATTTCCGCAAATAAGATACGTATTTCCACGCTTATCCACTCTTGAATATAATCTCTCCCCACAAAATGGGCAGCGATTTCCATCTTCGATATCTTCCTCTGCGAAAAATTCATCGGAAGCTACCACACTCATTTCTTGCATCACTTCTAATCCCTCCTCTGTTTCGGACTCCTCTCCCGATTCGTCCTTCGATGCCTGCTGCGTCGGAGCCACGTCAAGCAACGGTTCTTCCGTCCCGTTCGAATCGGAATAATTATTCTTTTCACGCCATTTTAAGCAATTCTTTTTTACTCTCTTAATACGGTTATCCAAATCGGGATGATCGCTTTCCAATTTCCATTTTGCCCATTCCCAAATATCTACATCCGGCCGCGGACGGGGAGTATTCATATTTTCTACGGCAATTTTGCAAAGACCTCTGTAGATGCATTCACCAAGACCGATATTGACCGCAAAGGCATCGGCATCATACTCAATCCGACGAGAATAAAATCTCCCCAGATAAAAGTACGGAAATCGTAAAAACCAACAAACTCCGTAATAGACAACAAACAGCGCATAGGAGATACACAGGAAAATCCAACCGATATACGGAATAACGCTTAATGTACCTAAAAACCATCTGCACCCATAAAAGAATGCCAAAACAATCTGTGTAAAGCACTGAATTCCTAACTGAAACATCCCAAACGGCGTATGTTTTCTCCGAAGATGCCCCAATTCATGAGCCAGCAATCCGGCCAATTCGTCATCGTGGCATTTCGTCAAGGCTCCGCGATAAACCGCTATTCTTCTTTTCCCTAAAGCAAGAGCATTTACAGCTCCGTCTTCTATGACGTAAAGAAGATACTTGGATACATCGGCACCCGCAGCTTTACATACAATTCCGAAAATTCTATCTAAGCGCTCTTTATCTGCCCCCTCTGCCCGTGTTCCATCCATCATCATGCCTTGGACGAAATCGAAATGTAAAACCAGACAAGGCGAAAGTACCGTGAATAGTGTTGCCGCCCAGATCACATGAATCATTCCGTATTCTGCAACCCACTGCTGGACGGTCGTACTGAAATATGGGATAACAGGCATCACAACAGACCAAAAGAAACAATTCAAAAAAAGATTAACCGCTAATTCCACGGCGCCTATCCACAAAATATGAATCGACATGTTTTCACACCTCACTTACTTTTCCGAAACTCCGAATTTTTTCTCCATCCGAACCCACTCATCACAGACCTTATATTC
>CAVHIJ010000137.1:1371-2660 GCA_963635945.1 bacterium
GTCTCCAAGCATTTCAAAGTAATTGCGTAATTCTTCGGAAATGGGAATTGCCGCTTCAGCTTCAGTTCCTGCTGTATTTTCTGCCGGTGGCTCCTCTGTCGGAGCCGCTGCTTGCGCCACAGCTTTATTTTCCATAGAATCAAATCCGCAAAATATACCTTTAATCATGTAATGGATAAACCGAATAACATAAATGACCGCTTTCACAATCAAATAAACAATGACTAAGCCAAAATTTAAAATCATTAAAACAATTCCCGCGCCGATAACCACAATGGGAGTTGCCACCGTAATCCCGAAAATCCAAAGACATATGTCCCACACCGTGCCTAATTCCATGCTTATCACCCCGATACCGATTTACTCCGAAAATTCCTTATTCTGCTTTTGCTCTTTCCTAAAACAACGGTTTATAATGCGCTTTATAGGATTCTTCGTATCTCCCGTTCATAACCTCTTTCGTGGCGATATCCTTCGGAAGCCCCTCGTCAATCAAAGACTCAATCATTTCCTTAAGCGTCATTTCCTCCTCGAAAACTTTCATACAAGGACCTTTGACGGGATCTATATACCATTTATTTCTCCCCTTATTCTTTAAAGCACGAAATACCGTCCACAAATGCATCCTTGTAAGCGCATCTACGAAACTACGATTCTCCACAATTTTTGCGGCGAATTCTTCTCTATATCCCCGGTGTACCAATTCCTCAACCTTTTCTTCCGGGGTGAGAACCTTATCCCACTTCAAATAAGTATCGAAAAGGTCATATTTGATTTTTCTGCAATCTTCGTTATTCATCATGATGATTCCATCCTTTCTTCGGAAATAGATTTGAGGGAATTAGGTTGGAGACAAAAACAGCACCAAAATCACCTTCTTTTTTTCAGTCATTTTGTCTCCGATTCCCTATTTCGCTCATTTCTCGTCCGTATTCAAAAGTGTTTTGATGCAAACAATTTAGTCATATAAAGCTATATTAAGTTGTATAGATTCACAATACTTTCATAATTACAACATCCACGGTCCTCCTTCTCCATAATGAGCAATACATGCTTTATCAAATTCCCCAATTGGATCTTCACAAAGATAATGATGTACTTCGTACAACATTTCTTCATAACGTCCATTATCTACTGTTTCAACAGCAAGCTTTTCTCTTACACCCCATTCCCTCAAATTTTGAATCATTTTACTTCTCGTGTATTTTAGTTTTTGAATCACCATATACGGTTCTGAACCGTCTTCCGGAATTACCCACGTGTTGATACCCAATTCCTGTAAATGCAAT
>CAVHIJ010000138.1:0-2628 GCA_963635945.1 bacterium
CGACCCCTCAGTCAGGCGCAAGCGCCTGCCAGCTCCCCTAACAGGTGCGCCAAGAACCGGTAAAAGTGTTATAATAAGGCGATATACGTAAGGAGGAAAAAATGGGACGGGAGCGATTGGCGGAGATTGTACGGTTTTTGCTCGTGGGCGGCGGTTGTTTCGTCTTGGATTACGGGCTTCTTTTTGCTTTGACGGAATTTTATGATTTTCCGTATCTCATTTCATCTGCGATTTCTTTCACGGTGTCTCTCATCGTGAATTATCTGCTGTGCGTGACAGTGGTGTTCCACGCGAAAAACCAGAGCGCTTCGAAAACGTTCTGGTTTGTGGTGACGTCGCTGGCGGGCCTTTTGGTGAATCAATTTTGCATGTGGTTTTTCGTGGAAATCGCCGGGCTTTGGTACATGATTGCGAAAATCGGCGCCGCGGCCGTCGTGACGATTTGGAATTATTTTACGAAACGCCTCGTGCTGAAGCATTGAAAGAATTTTCGCTTCGCGACAATTATGTTGTAAGCTCCTACCTCCAAGCCTCTGCACCGATGTCACACATATTGCAATCAAAAAGCAGCCGCAAGGCTGCTCTTTTTGGGTTGTGCGTCCGGACGTATATCTCACAAAATGTCGAAAACTTTTTCGACCATTCGCCACACTTTCGCCTGATCGATCGTGTAGACGATGCGGGCATTTTGCGTGCCGGCAGGGCCGAAGCCGTGGAAGGCAAGCGTCTGCCCGTAGCCGAGACCGTATTGATCGTTCACATCGACCGGCAGATTTTCTTCTTCGAGAATGACGGTCGGGTCGATGACGACAGCAGCGGCCAGGACGTCCCAGATGTAATTTTTATATTCGGGATCGGAGCGAAAAAGCGGGGTCGCGTAATGATTTTCCCACATTTGTTTGAAACGATCCGTTTTGATTCTCGCTTCGAGATTTAAGAAATCTTTATTGTCCATGCGCACTTTGCGGCAGACGTCCAGCGGAAGGAAAATTTGTTCGGTCCAGGGGGCGCGGTAGACTTCTTTGGCCGTTTCCGGATCGATCCAGACATTGAATTCGGCGTTCGGCATGACGTTTCCTTCACAGAAGAAGGCGCCCGCCATGTAGACGACGCGCTTCACCATCGGGGCGATTTCGGGCGCTTTATGCAGTGCCTCGGCGAGATTGGCCGCACTTCCGACGACGACGAGCGTCACTTCGCCGGGATTTTTCTTAATCGTCTTCACGATGAAATCGGAGGCGTTTCCTTTTTGCGGTTTCATCTCGGGGTCGGCTTTGTAATGCAATTTATATTCGGCCTGCCAGGATTCCGGTTTCGCATATCCCATGGATCCCAGATGCGAATCGAAGCCGCGGCCGAAGAGGCGTTTTTCTTCGGAAATATCCGGGAAACGGTCTTTCTTCGTGGGGTCGTTGACGCCCATATAGACGGGGACATCCTTTTCATCAATCCCTTCGAGCTGGCGGATAGCAGATGCCGTCCCCGTTTCCGCCCAGGTATTCCCGAATACGGTCGTGACGCCCAAAAGTTCGACATTGTCGGCTTTGGCGAGCATCATCATGGCGACGCCGTCGTCGAAAAGATCGACCATGTCGGAGTCAAGAATGACTTTTTCTCGGGCAAAGGCCGCAAATGGCGTGCAAAGGGCGGCGGCAAGAGCTGCGGCGGTGATGGTTTTCCACATTTTTTTCATCGTAATTCCTCCTGTTTCTTATAATCCTCGCATCAATTCCGGTTTCCTATTTTGTAAAAAAATCCCCGGGGGAAAAGCAAATTTGCAAATCTCCCGGGGATTTTTTCCTTTCAGGACCCGGCAGTGGGTATCGGTAAAAAATTATCGAATGCTGACTGCGTTAATGAGTTTATAGCCGTGGGCTTCGAGCTTGGCTTTGGTGGCGAGGACATTGGGAATGTCGCCGCGAATGACGATTTGATAGGCGTCTCCGTCTTCTTTATATGTGACAAGGCTGTCAATGCTGATGCCTTCTCCCGCCAGAATGCCGGCGATATCCTGCAAGGCACCGATTTTGTCATGGACTTCGAGCGTGATGCGTGTCTTTCCGTCCTCGAGACGCATGATATTGATGAAAGCGCGCAAAATGTCACGATATGTCAGGACGCCGATCACGACGCCGACATCGGAAATGACGGGGACACCGCCGATATTGTTGCGATCGAGGAGGTATGCCGCCTCTTCGAGTGCCGCATCGTCGCGGATGGAAATGACATTCTTGCTCATGACATCTTTCACGAGCAATTTATCCATATATTCTGGAATTTCATAAGCCGCAAGCGTCGTCGCCGCCGACGGGGATACCTTATCCAAATCGCCATCGCTCACGATCCCGACCAATTTATCGTGGTCGAGCACAGGCAAACGATGCACCTTGTGCTTTCTCATCAATGCGGCGGCTTCCGGTACCGTCGCCTGCGGCGCGACAACGATAGGATTGCGCGTCATACATTTGGAAACAAACATAAGCGGCTCCTTTCTTTTCCGAAATACGGGGCGAATCTTTTCGGAAACGGCATCCCGTATCTCTTTAACTACTGAATGGATAACATTTTTTATAGTATATCACATTTGAGGATGTACGGAGAACTTTTTTCAAACATTTTCGATGAAAA
>CAVHIJ010000139.1:0-2563 GCA_963635945.1 bacterium
GCGTCCGGATCTGGGACCGAATTTCAAAAAATATTTGGAAACGTTACTCGGAAAATGAACGCACAGCTTAGTGCGTCTCGGCCCCCCCGCCGCTGACGGCTGACGGCTGACAGCTGACAGCTTTAAGAGGTGTCGCCTGCGGCGACGGATTTTTATATGGCGCCGATATCGCTTCGCTAATCGTCGCTGCCGCCGAAGGCGGCAAGGCGCTTTGCGCCGATTAAAATATGTTTGTCGCCTTCGGCGACAATTCCTATTTTAGACCGCGCGCAGCGCGAGCGAGCGCAGCGAGCGATTATGATAAATGCCGCGCAGCGCTCCTGTCAAAAGCCGTCTGCCGTCTGCCGTTAGCCGTAAGCCACGGCACTTATGACACACAAAACCCCCAAGGTGATAAAACCTTGGGGGCTTTTCGCTTATTCTTATCTTTCTCTTGCTCTGCACAGCCCTCTGTCGCAATTGCGGAGGAAGCGGAGGAGATGCTCGATTTCTTTGAAAGCGCCGAGCTCTTGTTCCATTTCTGCGATGGCATCTACCAGTTTCAAATTCGAACGGAAAATGAGGCGGTAGGCTTTTTTGAGATCGCTCTTCGTTTCCGGGCTGATGCCGCGACGGGAGAGGCCGACGCTGTTCAACCCCACGACGCGGGCGGGGTTTCCGTCGGCGATTACATAAGGGCAGACGTCCTGCACGATTTTCGACATGCCGCCGACCATCGCGCCTTCACCGATTTTCACGAATTGATGAATGCCGGACATGGCGCCGACGACGGCATAATCTTCGATAATTCCATGACCCGCAATACCGGAATATCCGGAAATGACGATATGATTTCCGATACAGCAATTATGTGCAATATGAGTATACGCCTGGAACATATTATATGACCCGACGCGCGTTTCACAATTCTCTCCCGTTGCACGGTGAATGGTGCAATATTCACGAAGCAGATTACCGTCGCCAATTACCACGGTACTGTATTCGCCTTCATATTTCAAATCCTGCGGATCCTCACCGATAACTGCGCCGGGATAAACATGATTATTTTTCCCCATACGCACATTGCGCGCGATGACCGCATTCGCACCGATAACAGTCCCTTCGCCGATTTCACAATTCGGACCGATAACCGCGAAAGGACCGATAACAACATTTTTGTGAATAACGGCGGTGGGGTCGATGCTGGCACTTTCATGAATCTTCGGTTCCATCTTCTTGACCAATTGAAGTTCCATTATCCTCACTCCTCCGTATAGAATCTTTTCATAATTATTTTTTACACACAACAGAAAACTCGGGGTTTCCCCCTTTTATTATATAGTCACGAAATTAAAAACCATTTCCTACAGCAAAAATTGCGAAATTTCAGACGATTATCTTCTGTTTTCGTCTAAAATCTCGCAATTTCTTTCTTTTTCAGCCTTGTGAAGAAATTATTTTTTAAATTGTTCGGACGACTCCGCAAGGTAGAACATGAAGTCCGCGCTGGCTTTGAGCTCTCCGTCGACATGACTTTCACAATGGACGCGACCCATGCGGCCGTGCACGCGCTCAATTTTCGCACGCATCACCATGACGTCACCGGGAACAGCCGGGGAACGGAAACGAACCTTATCCATCCCGGTGAACATGGGAATAAGACCGCGATTTTCTTCCGGATAGAGCAAGCACACGCCGCCGACTTGTGCCATCGCTTCGCAAATAAGCGCGCCGGGCATAATGGGTTTCCCGGGGAAATGGCCGAGGAATTGCGGCTCATTTGCGGTGACGCATTTAATGCCGACGGCGTAGTCCATTGGGACGAGTTCGGTGATTTTGTCGACCATAAGCATCGGATAGCGATGCGGCAAAATGTCCATAATCTGTGTGACGTCGAGTTCCATAGTTTGTTTCCTCCATTAAGATGTAAAACTTTTCTGCAAACATATCGAGAAAGCTGACGGCTGACGGCTGACGGCTGACGGCTGACGGCATTAAGAGGTGTCGCCTGCGGCGACGGATTTTTATATGGCGCCGATATCGCTTCGCTAATCGTCGCTGCCGCCGGCAGGGGGAGCCCCCTATAAGACAGAGGCGTTCGTGCCTGACCCCTCCACCGCTTACGCGGTCCCCCTCCCCTTTCAGAGGAGGCAAGATGCTTTACGCTTTCAGCGCGAGCAACTTTTCCGAGAGTTCTCCATTCAGCTTGTGACTGCCGTTTACGGCTATAATGTGGGCGGAGACGGGGCCTAC
This sequence comes from bacterium, assembly GCA_963635945.1. Lineage (GTDB taxonomy): Bacteria > Bacillota > Negativicutes > Veillonellales > Dialisteraceae > UBA1822. The sequence continues at coordinate 2,233 of CAVHIJ010000139.1, forward strand.
GAGAGAAATGTCTCCCAGGATGTCGAGAATTTTGTGACGCACAAGTTCATCCTGCCAGTGTAGCTCGGAGAGGCATCCCGTTTCCGAATAGACGATCGCATTTTCGAGGGTGCCGCCTTTCCCGAGTCCCATTTTTCGCATGGCTTCAAGCTCCCATGTGAAACCGATAGTGCGCGCAGCCGCGATGTCCGTGCGATACGTTTCCGGATTGATTTCGATATCGAGGACTTGCGTCCCGAGCATCGGGTGCGGATTCATCGATGTGTAGGTGATGCGGAGGCCGTCGTAGGGAAGCGCCGCGACAAATTTATTTCCTTCATAAGCGGCCACC
>CAVHIJ010000140.1:0-2518 GCA_963635945.1 bacterium
GTATATGTATGCACGCGGAATGATTAAAGCGCTTTTAAGTCTCGGTGTCGTCCCGATTATCAATGAAAACGATGCGGTGGCCGCCGATGAAATCAAAATAGGCGACAATGATACGCTTTCGGCGACGGTGGCCAGTATCGCGGATGCCGATTTACTGATTTTGCTCTCGGACGTGGCCGGTTTGTACAATAAAAATCCCGCTGCTTATGAAGATGCGAAACTTTTGGAAGAAGTGCCGCATTTCACGAGAGATTTATTTAAAATGGCCGGAGGCCCGGGGACCAAAGGCGGGACGGGCGGCATGTATACAAAGCTGCTCGCAGCCGAAATTTGCGTACGCTCCGGTATTGATATGATTATTGCGGAAAGCGAACTTCCGAATGTGTTGTACCGGATTACGGACGGTGAATCGATAGGAACTTTCTTCCGAGCCGACAGTGCACATCCGCAATTAAAACGGCGCGAAGTTATAATCGGCGCAGGTATCGACGGGAAAATTTTTGTGGACGAAGGTTGCCGCAATGCGATTTTGAATAAAGGATCCAGTCTTCTTCCTGTCGGAATTGTCGGGACGGACGGAGCGTGGGCGGAAGGGGATATCGTTTCCGTCTATTACAAAGAAGAAGAATTGGCGCGCGGTATTGCGCATTACGGCCGCGAAGATGTGGAGCACATACGCGGAGCCCACACGTCCGATATGAATACCCGGTTAGGTTTTCCGGCACCTTACGATACCGTCATCCACAGAGATAATTTGTACGTTTTGCATTGAGGAAACGAAAGGGAGGCACCGCAATGACACAGGGCGAGCTCTACACACTCGGAAAGGCCGTAAAAGCCGCTTCCGCCGATTTGGCAATTTTGGATGAAACCGAAAAAAATGCCATCCTCTCGGATTTGGCTTCCCGCTTGGAATCGGAGGAAGAAACGATTCTGGCTGCCAATCGAAAAGATATTGATAAAGCACCGGAATTCGGTTTGTCCTCTGCCATGATCGAGCGTCTGACCGTTTCTCATAAGCGTATTACGGAAATGGCGAAAGGCGTAAGGCAGCTGGCTAAGCTTTCGGATCCGTGTCATCGCGTCCTTTCGCGCCGCGTCTTGGCAAACGGATTGGAATTGATAAGGGAAGCTGTACCCTTCGGTGTCATTGCGATGATTTACGAATCGCGACCCAATGTGACAATCGATGCGGCGGCACTTTGTATCAAAAGCGGGAACGCCTGCATTTTGCGCGGCGGCAAGGAGGCACATTTTACCAATGAAGCTTTGACGCTTTTGATTCGGGACATTTTGAAAGATCACGGTGTGCGCGAAGATGCCGTTTCCTCCATTCTCGATCCCGACCGTTCGCTTATGAATACGCTTCTTGTCATGCGCGAAAGCGTCGATTTGGTCATTCCGCGCGGCGGCGCCGGATTGATTCGTTTCGTATGCGAAAATGCGCGCGTGCCCGTCATAGAAACGGGTAGCGGCATCTGCCATACGTTTATCGATAAAGCGGCCGATGATCAAAAAGCGATTCCCATCATTTTAAATGCGAAAGTGCAGCGTCCTTCCGTATGCAATGCGATGGAGACACTTTTGATTCATAAAGATATCGCCCAAAATTTCATTCCCAAATTATTCCCGATGCTTCGTGCCAAAGGCGTGGAAATCAGAGGCGATGCGGCAGTTTCCGAAATCGATCCTACCGTCGTACCCGCCACGGAAGAAGATTGGAAGACGGAATACGGTGATTTGATTTTGTCCGTCCGTATTGTCGATGATGCGGAGGCAGCCGTGGAACATATTTCCCGCTACGGGACGAAACATTCGGAATGTATCGTTTCCGAAGATAAGGAAACGATTCGTTTCTTCATGAATGCGGTGGATGCGGCTTGTGTCTATGCCAATGCGTCCACGCGCTTTACAGACGGCTTCGAATTCGGTTTCGGTGCGGAAATCGGCATCAGCACCCAAAAACTTCATGTGCGCGGCCCCGTGGCACTGGAACCTTTGACAACGTATAAATATAAAATTTTCGGAAACGGGCAGATTCGCTCCTGATGAAACGGGAGGAGAATCTTTCCATTTTTTATAAAATAAAATGGATGTATCGATACCACACAAAATCTTTGAAAGGGCGTTACGGTCTCTATCATTTTTTGGAGTGGCTTTGTGCTATGGGTTTTGTGATTGCCGTATTGGAAGGAGTGCTGTACTGGTGGCGGAACGCATAGGAGTTTTCGGCGGTTCCTTTAATCCCATTCATATGGGGCATCTCGTCATAGCGGAAGAGGCGCGCCAGGAATTTCAATTATCTCGCGTACTTTTTATTCCGACGGGGGATACGCCCGGAAAAAAGATGCGCGGCGGAATCACGAAACAGCATCGCTACGATATGGTGAAACTGGCCATTGCGGGAAATGATAAATTCTTTGTTTCCGATATCGAAATCAAAAGGGAAGGCCCTTCCTATACGGTGGATACCATCCGCGAATTGAAAACGATGTATCCGGAAGGCACGGAATTTTAT
>CAVHIJ010000141.1:0-2487 GCA_963635945.1 bacterium
CTTGAAGTGGAACAGGAAAATAAGCATGCCATCGACGCATACCGAAAAAACGGTTATGCTGTTTCACCGTATTTTGAAATGACAAAGGAAATGACGCAAGGCTAAATTAAGCCTTGCCATCTTGGCGCGGTGAATCCAAAATATCCTGTTTAATCGTAATTGCTAAAAACCTTGGGTGAAATTCTTATCATTTTGGCTAAGCGCTTGTGCTTCTATATTTATTACGAAGCAACCACGTTAATTAACAATTTTTTGTCATAAATCATAACAGGTATATCCTGTTCAAAGCTAAAAATACTGATTTGCATTGGCTCTCCATTAACGCATACCGTGACCATTTGCCTGTCGATATCCACAATCCAGTATTCTCTGACCCCGGCATCCATGTACTTGTGAAGCTTTTTATGATAATCAATTTTCCTGGTACTTGCCGATACAACTTCAATAATCCAGTCAGGTGCTCCCTGAATCCCCCTGTCATTTATCATGGATGAGTCACATACGACAACAATATCGGGAATGACCAAAGTTAAATCATCTTCGTCCAAGAACACATTTACTCCGGCATCAAATACCTCACAGCTGCCACCATTGTCTAAAATAAACTTTTCGATTTGCCTTCCAATATGACGGACCATACGCTGATGTTTGACTCCCGCCATCTCAGCCACAATCATGTGACCGTCTATCAGCTGATACCCTTTCTGCTCACCCAAATCTGCCAAATCGGATACCGTCATGTTCCTATACTGTAATGCCAAATGACCGCTTGTCTCAAAGGTGCCTTCTACCGGCACTGCATACGGAATGGGTGCACTGTCCAAATGATGTTCTTTTCGATAGATTGCTTCAAACTTGGATTGATTGCCTTCATCCTCGGGATGCTCCGAAAAATACTGTTTCATGGCCTGCTCATATGCACGCATTCTGGCCAGCATTTCCTCTTTTCTAAGACACGCATCTATTTTTTCTATAGTGAGATATGAAGGTTTTTTCGTCTCACCGGTAAAAATCTTACTTACGGTTCCTAGTGGCAGCTCAGCTAAATATGCCAATTCTTTTGTGGAGAGATTTAGTCGTTTTTTTCTTGCCTTAAGCTCTTCAATCGTCATGATGTCATCTTCTTTCTTTATCCATGTTTAAGAAGATGATAAAACAAAGTCGCTTATATTTCAATATCGTTTTACCCGTATTCGGGTAAAGTGTAGATGCGTTTTTTAATAATTGGCTCTAAAATCGTCGGCTGCTTTTTGCATTTGCTCGACCACTTCCCCGGGGCCTGTCACCTTTACATCCTTTCCCAGGCTAAAGATCCATCCAAAAAACTGCGGACTGACATTTACATCTGTCATAAGTACACTGTGTTCATCATCCACAGGGAAAAAAGAAATGTCCTTGCCAAACCGGTCTATGAAAACACCACACATATAATTGGCAAATTCAATTTTCACCTTGGTCTTTCGACCGTTGTACATACCAAAGGTTGCCTTAGAGTACTCGCCTATGTCAAAGTTTTTGAATTCTTCCTTGCCGTCACGCATTTCCTCTTCGATGGAAATGCGCATCATCTTGTCAACACGGTAATGCTTGATCTTGCGATCCCGATTATCAAAGGCTACCATGTAATAGTTTTCGTCATCCCAGACCAGCCCCCACGGACTTGTGACGAACCAATCGCCGTTATGACGCGGGATAAGTTTCTTGCTTATGTCCCACTTGTAATACTTGAAACGAATCTTTTTATTCTGACCGATGGCCGTATGGATATCATCCACATTGTAGTAAACGGACTCATTCATGGTCTTCACGCGGTCGTTTATGTAAATCTGTCGCTGCAGCTGCCTGGCTTGGTATTCACTGACAAAGCGACGGAGCTTTGTAATAAGCTCGCGCGATTTGGTCTGCGTAATAAATTTGGAAGACTGTATTGCGTCAATCAGAAGCTTCACCTCGGCAAGCTCAAATTCTCGGCTTCCGACATGATAGTAGGTCTCACGGCCAATCTGCTCTTTAATGATTTCGATGCCAAACCGCTCGGTCATATCCTGAAAATCCGCATAGATGCTTTTTCTTTCTGCGGTAACGTCATACTTCGCAAGCTCATTCATAATCTGCGGCATGGTGAGCGCATGCTCATCATCTGTCTTTTCCAGCATCATTTTCATCAGACAGATAAATTTAAACTTCTGATTTGTTCCTCGTGACATGGGTCACCTCCGTAATCATCTTTATCTTTACTATCCGATTAATTTAAGGTCAAATCCACAGTTTTTTCAATCCGTCTCAACGCTTTCTTTGGCAATCTTAACATTATGAAATGGCTCATAGATGACCTTTATGAACTCATTGATAATGGCGATAATCCAATCAATCAAGGCCCAAACGACATTCGTCAGTCAAATGTAAATCGGTCGAATTCAGCTATTGCACCAGGTTCATCGGATATAAATTCAAAATAAACCGCATGTTTTCCGATTATTCCTGTTG
>CAVHIJ010000142.1:0-1808 GCA_963635945.1 bacterium
CGGAGACGTTGTGGGTGACGGACTCGTCAAAGGGCATACCGTCAAAGTGGAATTCCAAATGGAAGGCGCAACGGAAGCCGATCATGATGAAATTTTGAATCGTGCGTATCGCTATTTCTACCAGACGGATTACAAGCTTTACTGCGGGCGGATGGACAGGTGCTACAACGTGGCGGGCGTTTCCAAATTCACCCACGAATACGTCAAAGGGTACAAGCAGAGAAGGAGCACGGTGAAAGTGAGCCTTCTTCTGGCCGATCCATTCCGCTATCAGGGGCAGGAAACCGAAGTGGTGCAAATCTTCGATACGAATGTGACGCAGGCCGAAATGGTCGTGCACAATCTCGGAAGTGTCGATACCCCGATGACGTTTCGGTTTATCCCAAAGAAGGGGATGACGTCGGTTACCGTTTGGCAGAAAGAAACACGGAAGCAGTTCAAATTAAGTGATGCCCAGCTTATTTCGCCAAAGGTTTCTGTCGTGAATACGAAAGAAGGAACCGTCTGGCGCGACAGTGCCAATACCATCAATACTTTCAGCGGTCAGTTTCTGTCCGCTGTTCCCGGTAAAAACACACTGTATTACACGGGCGGCGCCGGGCGGATTGAGATTACCTTTACGAACAGGTGGTTCATATGAATATCCTATTCGGAACCGGGCTCTTCGGGCGGTATATCTTCAAAGGAAAAACCGGAAACGGCGGAGATGGCGACAGTGACCGTGGAAAGATAAAGAAATATTACGAGGGGCAGTTTACCGTCATTGCCTATGCGGAAGACGGGACGAAGACGGCATTCTTCGGGAGTGGGATTGAGAAAAATCCGCTGTATAAACTTACTTTTGAGATTTCCCAAACCGGATGCGGAAACTGTGAGCTGACGTTCAAGGTGCTTCCGTCGACGAGCGAGCTGAATTACATGCAGCGCATCGACATCCATCTTTTCGGCGACGAGAAACCTTGGTATTCCGGGTATATCATCTCAAGACCTGTGGAAGGGACGACGGAGACGGAGTACAAATTCACAGCTCACGGCTACTATAACCGGCTCGAGACGATGATTCTCTTTGAAACCTACGAAAACATGGATGTCGGAGAAATCGCAAGAGACATCGCGCGAAAAGCCGAGCAAAATTACGGGCTGGTGTATAACGCAACGAAAATAGCCGATGTCGGATATACGGTGACGAAACTGGTATTTGACGGCGTGACGGCTAAAGAAGCCCTTTCGACGCTTTCGGATTTTGCTTTGGATTACGTCTACGGCGTCGATGAATACAGAAGTTTGTACTTCCAATCCCGCGAAAAGGGGATAAACGAAGAAGCGCGTCTTACCGTCGGAAAGCACGTCAATAAATACGTTCCTTCGTGGAATACGGAGAAGATGTACAACTGGGCGCGGGTTAAAGGCGGAAATATCGACGATGAAGGCGAGCAATGGCTCTGCGTCGTGCAAGATACCGCAAGCATCGCCAAATACGGCAAACGGGATAAAGTACTTACGCTTCCCTCGGCCTATGAGGTTGCCGATGCAAGGCGCTGGGGCGAGAACCAAATCGCGCAGTATAAAAATCCGATACGCTCGGCGAAAGTGACGGGCGTGAGGTTGGAATATCCGCTCTCCGATGGGACGTTTAACGTGCGGCATTTAACCACATTGGGACAGGCCGAGATTCGGACGCTTTCGGGTCAGACGCATGAATATCCCATTACGAAAGTGAAATACACGATATCCGCATCAACGGGTATCTCGGCGGAGATGACTTTGGGAGAACCGGTCTTTGCTTTGGATACGTATTTGGCCGGGAT
>CAVHIJ010000142.1:1850-2482 GCA_963635945.1 bacterium
AGAATATGGCGATAGTAGATTACAGGCTGGACCCGTTTTTGAATGTGATGGACGCCAAGAAAATCTCAAATGAAATCCATCGAATTCCGACGCAGAGCCCGTATACTGTGCGTCTTACCGAAGTGCCGCAAAAATCCGATCCGTCGTCTCTTGTCGTAAAATTCGAGAATGGGACGGTTTTGACGGAAGTGGCGGCGCAGCCGTCGCAGGGCCAGTATTGGCCGGATTACAACACAACGGCGCATGGGATTGCCGACTGGAATACGGGGACATTACTTTTCAATGCGGCGGATGCCGGAAAGAAAGTCATCGTTTCCTATTACGGCATCGGGACCCTGGTGGATAACAGACTTCCCGACCAGGCGACGGTATCGGTCACGAGTTCGACGCAGCGGGAGAGAGGTTTTACGGCAAAGGGGACGGCTTCGTCCTATGACAGATATGAGGAAAGCGGGTCGGGGAATATTTCCGAATATAACGTTATCGTTAAACAGCATACGGGACTCCCCGCCGGGACGTATACGCTGAAACAAATACTTCAGCAGCTCGTTAATCGGAGTCAGACATTCGAATTTATTCAAAATAAGAATAAGTATAATTGCGATTGTAATTGTAATTGCGGGGACGACGGA
>CAVHIJ010000143.1:0-2446 GCA_963635945.1 bacterium
GTACACGGATGAATTAAACTATGGTCGTAAGGTCAAGCCGATGATGGCAAGCCGATAAATGTATTGGGCAAAGCCCCAGAAAAAAAAGAAAGGAAGATTAAAATCATGAAAACAAGAAACACAGCATGGAGAGAGAAGCCGATTATTTTGAATCGGCGCGTGCAAGAAGAAGTTTTTGAATTCTCTGAGCTGTCGGATGACGTTCGGGAGCGCATTATCGCCGAAAAGATGGAAGATTTACAAAAATATCATGAATCCCTTGGATACGATTTTGATTTTGTCCTTGACTGGTTCGAGGAAACACTTTTAAGCGAAGGCTTTACGCTTGATGCTGCAAATTATGATTTGTCGTGTTCTCAAGGTAACGGAGCAAGCTTTACCGGAGAATTCGACTCGGTAGAGGATGCCATGGAATGTGCCGAATGGTATGCGGAATTTTCCAAGGAAGAAAAATCCGCCATCCGGGAGTATTTCTACGGAGTTAGGATTGAAAGAGACTCATGGAATTATTTTCATGAAAATACGGTGTCGGTAACGTTTTCCACTTGGGACTTTCCCACTGGGAAAGAGCGTCAAGAATTTTACGAAAACCTTATGGACAAGTTTGAGGAAGCCATTGAAAAATGGAAAAATGAAATGTGTGGCAAACTTTACAATGTACTTAGAGACGAAATGACATATTTAGACAGCGCAGGACATGCGCAAGGAATCTGCGAAGACTATTTATACTTCGCCGACGGTGAAAGAGTATCATAATAAGGAGGGAAAAATCATGACAGAAAATCTGTTTGACGTTACAGCGTATTCCCGGAAGGGAAGCATGGACGCAGAAACGGCCACAGAAATGATGAAAAATATTCTTAGAGTTTTCAATAAACAGATTAGGGATGCTGCCGCCGAAGGTGACTCAATCCGCGCTGACGTCCGGCAAGGGTGGGATGCCGTGATTGATGAGGTGGCGTATGAAATTTCATACGCCACCGGGATAAAATTCACGGTGAAAACAGAACAATACGGAGCGTACGATTCTGTATATGTTCTTGTGTGAAAGGAAACCCGAAAATGTTAACTGTTAAAGAATGCGTAAATGTAAAAGTTACCGCTCGCAAGGCTACATTTGCGAGCGGTAACCCGGAAATTTCAGAGGCACAGAAAATACGTGCCGTTTTGGAGAAATCGGCAATGTATCAAAACTGCGGAATTGTATGGATGGGTGCAAAGCACCCGGAAGGAAAATCCATAACGCATTATTTCAAAATTTTGTTAGGAGGGATGGAAAGGAAAATACGTGTCTTGATGCACGATGCGTATCAAGACACAACACTTTTTATCAGTGATGGCAATGTGCATATCGAAATTCACGAAAAACAAGGAGGAAAAGATGAAAAATATTATAATTTGGGATAAGATGAACGGGCAAATTTTAGTAAATCCAACAAATATAAATTTTGTTGGAAATGGGATTGACTTTTTCCCGGCCGGAGGCGATGCGCTTCGCCTTCGGTGGATTGACGAAAGCGAAGCCGAAAAAGAATTTGACCGGCTCCTTTCCGCATTAAAAGCGGGCGATTCTTTCGTTGAATTTGAGAGCGATTTCTGAAGAACCGACGGAATGGTTTCATTCCGTTAGAGATTTTCTCCGGGCACTGGAAATGAATACTATACTATCGTTGCAACATACCTTTGTGACGATGGCGACGCAGACCGCCCCATCTCCTGGGGGGAACTCAAAGAAATACTTAGGCGTTAATTGCCGAAACGGTGGATAAATCCACCGTCACGGAAGCGGCGGCTCCGCTCCGTCTGATGATGGCAAGCCGATAAATGTATTGGGGCAAAGCCCCAGAAAAAAGAAAGGAAGATTAAAATTATGATGACAAGAAAAAGCGCACACGAAGTGGCACGCCTCTACGGGGGGAAGGTGTTCTATGTGGGATACGGCGGCCTGGAACACCTTCTCCGCGAGGAGCACAAAATCGGCTACAATTCCGGCACTTTCGGCTGGAACTGGAGCGCGTACGAATTCCGAAATAACATCATCATCACGGGGTATCGAAATTTGACGGGAGCGAAAATTCCCGAAAAACTTGCCCGCCAATACAACGCGCTCGGCAAGCTTGCTGCCGAAAAGATAACTGCCGATAACTGGGAAATGTCGCGCAACCTTGCCAATAAACTTATTGCCCGCATGATTCGCGAAGTTGAAAGAGCTTCGCATTAAGAGGAGCTGGCGTTGAAAGCATTATAGACTAAATAGGGATTAATTGCCGAAACGGTGGATTTGTCCACCGTCACGGAAGCGGCGGCTCCGCTCCGTCTGATGATGGCAAGCCGAATTTTAAGAAGGGAATGTGTAAACCGGAAAGGGGGTGAATAGATGGAATACGTGAAAAAAGAAAGAATCTTAGAATGCGTATTGACCGCTTACGAGGCGGGAAGAGTGTGG
>CAVHIJ010000144.1:0-2441 GCA_963635945.1 bacterium
CGCTATCGCGCCCACGAGGCGCTCCCTTGTGCAGGAAAACCACCCATGCCCGAAGCCGGGCAGCGAAGACACATTCAGCAGAGATTCTGAAACAAATTCAGAATGACGGTTATGGGGTAGTGCGCCATCGAAGATTTTTTCTTCCCGATGGCGCACTACCCTTTTCCCGTCATTCCGGGCTTGACCCGGAATCTCTGCTGTCTGATGGCTCGCTCGCACGCTTCGAACGTGGGCAAGCCCGCCGGCGTTTGAGGCGTAAAACAGGAATATGCGCGCAGCGCAAGCGAGCATAGCGAGCGATTAAAACAGGAATCGTCGCGAAGCGACACCTCTTAGCTATGCACTGTGCACTTTCTCATTTCCCCACACAAAACCTTGCGAAAATGGAGTGAATGAGCTCGTCATCCACCGTTTCCCCCGTGATATCGCCCAAGGCCGTGAAAGCTTCGGTAAGATCGACGGCGATGCAATCGGCGGGCATGGCGGCTTCCGCGGCATCACGTGCGCGGGAGAGGGCGGCGGCGGCGCGGCGCATGAGGCTTTCGTGGCGCATATTCGTGAGGAGCAGCGCGCGCCCCGTTTCCATATCCTCGGTCTCGACGAGGCGCGTGAGCGCATCTTCCAATTTGTCCGTCCCGGCGCCCGTCTTCGCCGAAAGGGTCAGCACGGGGATGCCCGGGAATTCGGCCTCGATTTCTTTTTCGGACACGCGGGCCTCAAGATCGCATTTATTCAAAATGATGATGGCGCGGCGGCCGGAGAGCGTGCGAAAAATCTCTTTGTCTTCACCGGAAACGGGCCGGGACGCATCGAGGACGGCGAGGATCAAATCCGCCGTTTCCATCGATTGTTTCGCGCGCTCGATGCCGATTTGCTCAATTTCGTTTTCCGTCCGACGCAGCCCCGCCGTGTCCATGAGGACGAGCGTCGCGCCGCCGACATTCACCGTTTCTTCGATCGTATCGCGCGTGGTGCCTGGGATGTCCGTCACGATGGCGCGGTCCTCGCGGAGAAGTGCGTTGAGAAGGCTGGATTTCCCCGCATTCGGGCGGCCGATGATCGCCGTGCGGAGCCCTTCGCGGAGCATGCGCCCCGTTTCCGAGCGCGCCAGGAGTGTTTCCATGGAGGAAACGATTTTTGAAACTTCGGCCGCGATTTCGTCCCGCGTCATGTCTTCGATGTCTTCTTCGGGATAATCGACGGTGACTTCGATCTTCGTGATGAGGTCTTTGAGGGAGGCGCGCACGCCGCGGACGTAGCCGGAAAGCGCACCGGCAAGGTGGCTCTCGGCATGGCGGAGCGCCGTCTTGCCGCGAGCGGAAATGATGTCCATGACAGCTTCGGCCTGCGCAAGATCGAGGCGCCCGTTCAGAAACGCGCGCTCGGTGAAAGCGCCCGCCGCCGCCGGCTCCGCGCCGCGTAAAAAGCAAAGCGCAAGCGTTTCCCGCAGCGCCTCGGCCGAGCCGTGAATTTGGATTTCACACACATCTTCGCCGGTGTAGGAATGCGGCGCTTTCATGTACACAAAAAGCCCCTCATCGATGATGCGCTCACCGTCTGCGACGTGGCCGTACATCATCCGATAGGGCTCCGCATGTTTGATATCCCCGTGCGCCGGCCGGAAAATATCTTCCGCGACACGGAGCGCCTCACGCCCGCTTATGCGGATAATCCCGATGCCCCCCGCGCCCGGCGCCGTAGCAATCGCGGCGATTGTCGTATCTTCGTACATCTTGATATCCTCATGTTTTATCTTTACAATTTTTGCAAATTCCGTAAATCGTCGTCTTGGAAAGATCGATGGTGAAACCGTCCGTTTCCGCCGTGGATTGAATAAGGCGATTCGCCGTCGCTTCGTCCAGATGAATGGCGCTGCCGCACACATCACACACAAGATGCAATTTATCCGCGCAATCTTCCGCGGACACATAGCGATACTTGCTCTCGCGCGGCTTGTCCCCGGCCGAACGCACGAGATAGCCTTCTTTTTCCAGCAGCAAAATATTGCGATACACCGCACTGATACTGATGGGGAAACGCGCGGTTTTTTCCAGCTCCGCCGCGATGTCCGCCGCACTGAAATTTTCGTCGGGATGGCGACTGAAAAATGTCAGCAGATCCCGACGCTGCCTCGTCATGTACATGGAAACCTCCGAAAAAAATCTACCTCATTATAGAATATATTTTCGGTTTTTGTAAACAAGAGTTCCCGCGTCGCTGTAGTGCGACATAAGTTTATCCTGCTGCGCGGGATGACGCGCCTGTTAGGGGAGCTGCCAGGCACGCAGTGACTGACTGAGGGGTCGCGCACTATGTGTGCAGGCAATTGTAGAGGACTGCCCTCTATAAGACAGAGTCGTCCGTGCCTGACCCCTCAGTCGCTCGCAAGCTCGCGCCAGCTCCCCTTTCAGGGGAGCCAAGATACAGGTGGCGCTTCGCGC
>CAVHIJ010000145.1:0-2421 GCA_963635945.1 bacterium
GCCCATATGTCGCCGCATCGTGATTATCCGTACCGTCGGCTACATTCGTGAGGCGGGAAAGCACGGTAGTAGTATATGGAGAACTAAAGTAATCGGCCGAAGTATCTCCTGCTTGGTGCCCGAAAGAAACCGTTCGCGTAAATACAGTTGCGCCGTCTGCTTGTTCTGCGGTCTTTTCGGCCTCCGTCCGGCTGTCTTTTGCCGTAGATTCATATCCGATAGCCGTGGAATAATCATCATCCGCACGAGCCATTCTTCCAAGAGCCGTGGAAGAAGCCCCAAGTGCCCAAGCGCCCGTACCGACAGATGTGGAATAATCACCTGTAGCCCATGTCCTATGCCCAACCTCATTTCCATTACCGTCATCTATAACACCGCCGATAGCGATACTGCTGGCACCTACTGCCATAGCCGCGCGTCCGATGGAAACCGTATTTACACCTCTTGCTGTCGCCTGTGTCCCGACTGCGATGGCATAAGAAGCTTCCGCTAGGGATTCGCCTATGGAAATCGCATAATCCGCTTTTGCTTTCGCGCTGTACCCGAGTGCCGTCGAATTCAGCTTGGTTGCTTTAGCACCCGTACCGACGGCTGTCGCTCTTATGGTATCTGTATTCTTGGTGCTTTCCCCCGCTTCGGATCCGTACCCAAGTGCCAAAGAACATTGTCCATATGCCCTGGCAGTATTTCCTAAAGCGATGGTATATTGCCCGCTCGCATACGTGCCGGCCCCGATGGCAATCGCAAGATCGGCACCCGCATTCGCAGCTTGTCCCCAAGCCAAAGAACCCATACCCGCCGCAGAAGTCGCACCGGTTACCCCTGACACATCTGTCCCTATCGCCATATGTTTGACGCTGATGGAGTTGTTATTATCCGTATCGATAGAAATCGTATTACTGCCGGTGTATGCCGCATCTTGAATGGCAGCATCCAAAAGTTCAAGATTTTTGGAAATCGTATTCGCCTGCTTGACGGTATTTTCGGTCGTAATCTTTCCGATCTTGGAATCGAGGATACCGAGGTTTGTGCCGACATTATTATCTGTAGCAACATAATTCAGCGCGCCCGTGACGCCTGTCGTCGCACTTGCCGCGCCGAAAATGACAGGTGCCGTGTAGTCGTAAAGCACATTCCCGGAAACGAATCCGTAATCATTTTTCGCTTCAGTCGTCGCACGATCTTTCGATGCCAATGCATTGGCTGCCGTCGAAGCCGTAAATGTCGCAAGGACTGTCCCGTTATTGGTCGAGATTTGATTACCTTGAATATTCTTCCCGTTCACCTCATGTGTCGATGCCGTCAGGCTGACCGCTTGGCCTTCTGCCGCAATCTGATCCCAAATCGCCGCATCATTAGCCGAATCACCGGCGCTTACGTCCGTGATCCTACGTGTGCCAACAACACTACTGGTCTTGTCACCGACGGAAACGGAATTCGCCTCACTTGTAACCGATCCAAACCCCAAAGCCACCGAGCGGGAATGATTCGCATTTGCGCCGGGTCCCAAAGCAATTCCTCGATCCTCGGTTGCAGAAGCACCAATCCCAAGGGATATCGCCCATCGAGCGCTTGCCGTTCCACCCAGTGCCATAGATTCAATACCGGTTGCTTTGCCCTTCAAAGCAACCGAATCATTGCTGGCTTCGGACCTTCCACCTATCGCAATACCATTTCTTAGAGTAATACTCCCGTCATCATTTGTTACAGCTTGACCTGCATGTGCTTCAGACCCAATAGCAATAGACCTCAACCCGACTGCCGAAGCGCCACAACCGACAGCCACGGTCAGACTGTCGCTAACGCCATGTGTCACCCCTTCTCCATCTGTATATTCACCGACATAACCGGAGGTTGCACCACTACCAATCGCCAAAGAAGACAACGACAAGGCTTTTGCAAAAGATCCGATAGCGACAGATGCTTTTCCGACGGCAGTCGCACTGACTCCGTAAGCGGAAGAAATATATCCGCCGGCATTTGCCATATATCCGTAAGCGGAAGCCATATTTCCGCTGGCGTTTGCCAGATATCCGTAAGCGGAAGACTCTGATCCGCGCTTCACATCTTCCCCATCGTTCCATTTCAAATCAAACCAATGCCAAACGGTATGGCCGATGATTGAAACATCTGAAACATCTTCCGTCGCAGCCAAATTTGGCACAGTAAATACCGGCAACACGACGCCCACAGCGCCGGAAAGCAAGCTTGCAAGAAGCAATGCTTTCGAGACTTTTCTTTTTGTTTTAATCTTTTTCATGACTAGTAATACATCTCCCTTTGTTTCATGACTAGTAATACATCTCCCTTTGTGTACAAAAAAATTGAGCAATTTCCGCTTTTGACGGTTATCATTATTCCTCTTTCAAACCCCGTCTCCCATCCCCCCTTTCATTCGGAGCGAGGCAAGCTGAAATCTTC
>CAVHIJ010000146.1:0-2417 GCA_963635945.1 bacterium
CGCCTATGCACTGTGCACTGTTCTCAGTATAGTACATATACGCCCATTTTGAAAGTGCCCGCGCGCGGAGAAAGGGGAGTTTCTTTTGTTTCTTTATCAATTCTTTTACTTATGGTATGATAAAAGCAGTGCAAAAAACGGATTGCGAAAGGATGTGGTACCTCGATGCCTTATGACGAGCGAACGATTGAAGAACTCAGAGATTCCGCGGAACTGACCCCGATGGGGATTCAGCTCGAAGTCAATGCGGAAATTTTTACCACGATTCACAATTTGCTCGCCGCGCTCACGGAAGAAGCGGCGGTGTCGGCCGAGGATCGCGCGGCGCTCTATGCGCTGTGGCGAAAGACGGTCCGGGAAATGGCGCGCGTGGAAATTCGTCGTGCCCGCGGTTTTACCGTGGACGAGCAGGTGGAAATGCTGCGCGAAGCTTTTTCTATTGAGAATAAATATATTGGTGATCAGGTGTTCCACGCGATTTCGGGCATGAAACTGACGCCGGAGCTCATCGAGGAAGAAAGTGCTTTCGATGAAGAGGAAATGCGCGCGTATTTCGAGCGCACGGTGTGGCCGGCGGTGTCGGCGGGGAAAACGGGAAACATCGAGCATCCCACTGCCTACATTGTCGCAGGACAGCCCGGCGCCGGAAAGACGATTATGTCCTCGGTCATCATCGAAAAGCATGACGGAGATATCGTCCAATCCATGGGCGATAATTTCCGCGGTTTCCATCCGCGCTATCGCGAGCTCATGCGGAAATACGGGTCCTATTGTGCATATTTCACCATGCCGCAGGCAAATTTTCTCTCCGACCTCACACTGCATCGAGCGGCGGCGGGGCGGTATCACATTTTGCAGGAAGGCTCGTTGAATCATGTGGAATATACGCTGGATATGATTTCTTCGCTGAAAAATTTGGGCTATCATATCGTCGTCCTTCTGCGGGCGTGTCCGGGGAAAACGAGCTGGAAAGCGATTCACCAACTTTTCATTCAGCAGCGGCTCAAAGCGCCGGGTCTTTCGCGAATTATCACGAAAGAATATCACGACGCGGCGTGCCTCTCTTTCCTTTCGGCGACGAAGGATTTAATTGCGCAAAATCTCATGGATCGGCTCATCATCAAAAGTCCGCGCGGCCTTCTCTACGACAGCGACGATATGCCGACGGAGAGCGTCGCGGAAATTTTGGAAAAGCGGATGCAGCAATAAAAAACAGAAACTGTTAAAGAGCTGTGAGGAAACAGAGTCCTCGCAGCTTTTTTGCGTTGGGAAGAGGGAAGTGCAAAGTGCAAAGTGCAGAGGGAAGAGGTGGCGGCTTCGCCCCATTTTTTATCATTGCGCGAAGCGCCGGAAGATAGGGCGCGCCGAAGGCGCATATAAAAAATGCGCGAAGCGCACACCGGCCAAGCCTTCTTTGATAAGAAGGTGCCCCGAAGGGGCGGAAGATAGAGTGAGATGGCGGTGTGGATTTGCAGAGGATGTCTGATTGTGTTACAATGGCAATAGAAAAGGAGTCTGTCACGACAGTGCCGGCTCCCGTTAAAAGATTATTTTAAAAGGAGAAAGCCGCCGTGGTGGAAGTACGGGCGGCTTTTTCCTTTTCTTAGGGAAGCGCTGATTAAAGCGTTATCTGATTTTGCGAAAAGCATATTTATGCAAGGCAAGGAAAAGGATGACGAGAATAGTAAGCTATTTAAGGAATCCTTTGACGAAGCATTGTATAAATATGCCGCAAAATCAGATTCTTCGATTTAATCAGCGGTTCCTTAGTATTTGATAGCTATGATGATAGCTAAAAGAATGATCATAAAAATTATGATATATTCCATACTATCACCCCCTTCTAAATAGATAGGGAGCGGAAAGCAGCCCGTCGTCTACAGACCCCATAGTATTATAGTAACCGATTTTCACTTATAAAGCCAATAAAAAACGGACAATGCAGTTTCGGCGTCCGTTTTTTTGGCGTATCACCGTTATCCCGGCGCCCCCGGCCGTTATCCCGGACTTGATCCGGGATCTCTGCTTTTTCCGTCATCCCGGACTTGTTTCGGGATCCCCAAATCATCGGAATGAAGAATTTATCTGTCATCCTGAATTTATTTCAGGATCCCCAAATCATCGGAATGGGAAATGGGGAAGAGTAAAGGGGAAAGGGGAAATGGGCGCACTTAGCATAGTGCGTCTTGGCGTACCGCCCATCCGTCATCCCGGACTTGATCTGGGATCTCTTCCGGCTTCTTGGCGCACCTGTTAGGGGAGCTGTCACGAACGGAGTGAAGCGCCTCCCGGGTCAGGCACAAATGTAGCACAAAATTATTTTGTCTCCGTACTTCCGTTTTTCCGGATATCTGTCATATATCTATTAGAAGGGAAGAAACGAGAGCCGAAAGCGCGCGAAATCATGACAGGCTCCC
>CAVHIJ010000147.1:0-2398 GCA_963635945.1 bacterium
GCCTTTTGTCGCCGCTATCACAAGATGTATGTCGGAAACGAAATGTATGATTTCTTCCCTTTTCGTGTTCATTTTTGCAAAGGGAAGACTCGGATTTCAGAAACTATGGAGGTCGTAATTATCTGTGGATAATTTATTTTTGATTGAGAATTTTTTTCGACGAAATTTTTCTCTTTTTCCGTATTCTTTACTATGATACGGTGAACAATATATTTTCTTTTCGCAAAAGCGGAAATGACGTCACTTTTTTCGTGACGAAAATGCATGTGTCAAGCCGAAAATGTCCTCTTTTGTCCGCCATAAAATATTTCTATACCACAAGAGGAGAATTTTTTAAAAATTTTTGTTTAAATTTTTTTGAAACTTACCGATCGGTTATCCACAGGAAAATGGCGAATTTAAGCGATATTTTCGAGTTATTCACAGGATGCGTCAAGATTTTGTCGGTCTTTTTTGATTGAAATCACAAAACTTTTAAAATTGCAATACTACATATTGCGGTTTGTGAAAATTTTATTATTTGCACTCCTCTTGCACTTCTGCTAATATTTAACCATGGAATTGACGCGCGTCCGGTTTCGGACCGTAATCCCACAATGCAAACCTGCGTTTGATGATCAACCCCGGCCGGGCAACGACAGACAGGAGCAGCGTGAGGCGGGAGATCTCCCGGGCGTGTGTCATTCCATCGGGTATCGCCGAGAAATGAATCGACTCTTTCTCAAACGGTACCGAGTCGATAACCGGTTTCCGGTTTCGTAAGGTTTCTCAAAAGGCTTCACCGGGCCCATTTGCCGGTACCGTCACAGCCCTACCGCAGGGGTATAACCTCTCCGGCAGGGGTAGAACCGTATCGCCAAGGTCGGGGCTCGACGCCAATCAAAAAAAGCCTTCGGAATCGAAGACTTCTCAAAACAAACTCAATTCGCCGCGCGAAGCGTCCTTCCGGAAAACGCAAAGGGCGGCTCCCCGGGGAAAGTGCGCCCTCTCGCATACCGGCACTATGCGAGAGGAGGCTTACCCCGACATCAAAAATATCAAATGGTGTCGACGAAAAGTCGACAGAAAGGAACAAAAGTAAATCGATATGAGTAAAAAATTAACATTGGAATTCTCCGCGACGGGGAATCGTACTATCCAATTTTCCTTGGATGATCCGGTGGAGGGTCTCACGCCCGAAACCGTGCAGGCCGCAGCGGCCAAAATCATCCCGGTGCTGGTGACAAGCAGCGGAGAAAAAGCGCTCTCGCTCAAATCCGCTTATTATTCGACGACCGATGTCGAGAAAATTCAGTGAGGTATAGGACTATGGGTGCTCTTACACTGATCAAAAAAGTATTGCAGATTATCGTCGAAAAGGACAATGACGGAAACACCGCCAAGTTCTCACTCTCCAAAATCGATCAGAATGCGACGGCCGAGCAGCTGTATACTGCGGCGCAAGGTATCTGCGAATTGCAAAAGCGTACGGTAAGAAATTATCGTATCCAGGATCTCTACGAGCTTACCGAGTAAGCTCCGAAATCTCCGAGCGCCGGCCTAAAGCCGCGTGCGTGAGATAAAAGATTCCCACCCCACAAGGTGGGAATTTTTTTGTGCCGAATTTGGGATCCGGATATCTTTATTATACCATAGTCCTCAAAACGGGGGGGTATAGGATTGGCAATTCGCACTGAAAAGGGAAAAGAGGAGCAGGATGCGCTTCGCGCATATTCCTGTTTTAAAAGTGCACAGTGCATAGTGCATAGTGCATAGCGGGAAGCGGAGCGCTGCGCGGCATTTTTTATATGCGCCGATGGCGCCTTGCACTGCGTGCGGCATTTTTCATAAAATGCGGCGAAGCCGCCACCTGATAAGCCCTCTTTTCGAAAGAGGGTGGCGCGTAGCGCCGGGAGATAGAATGCGCCGCAGGCGCATAACTTCTTCCGAAAGCCTAAAATCTCGCGTGGCCGAATACAACATCTTGCGCTCTCAGCTGTACTGCCATGGTTGTGGCTCTTTGCGCCACTCTATCTTCCGCCCCTTCGGGGCACCTTCCTTCAAAGGAAGGCTTAACCGGTAGCGCTTCGCGCATTTTTTATGCCGGCTTTGCCTGCGAGCGAGCAAAGCGAGCGATTAAAAAAGAAATCGTCGCCGAAGGGCACATCTTAAAGCCGTAAGCCGTAAGCCGCCCCCGAGGATCCGGCCGAGCGCGCGTCTTTCGTCTCACAGTCTCACAGTCTTACCGTCTGACAGTCTCACAGTCTCACAGTCTGACAGTCTTACCGTCTAAACGTCTGACAGTCTGACAGTCTGACAGTCTGACAGTCTCACAGTCTCACAGTCTCACAGTCTCACAGTCTCACAGTCTCACAGTCTCACAGTCTCACAGTCTCACAGTCTCACAGTCTCACAGTCT
>CAVHIJ010000148.1:0-352 GCA_963635945.1 bacterium
ACGCATGATATGGTGGTGTACGTGAGGGAAGAATGAGGGAAGAGCAAAAGGATGGGATTGAGTTCCCATCCTTTTATAGCTTGCTTCGGAAATAAAATCCTTGTTTTTGTTGCGAAATGTCATAAAAGTGAATTATAATATTAAAAATCGACAATAAAACCATTTTGACATAATGATAGGAGTGAGGATATGCTGATTCAATTCAGTGTCGAAAATTTTCGTTCTTTCAAAGAAAAAGCGGTTCTTTCCATGGAAGCGTCCAAGGACACCGAGAAAGAGGATCATGTAGCGGCCGTCGGAAAAGAAAGAATTTTGAAAACGGCGGTGATTTTCGGGGCCAATGCATCCGGGA
>CAVHIJ010000148.1:411-2289 GCA_963635945.1 bacterium
TCCGGGAAGAGTAATATTTTTATGGCGCTTACGGCAGCCATCCTGACTATTCGTTCTTCCAATAGCAGACAGGTGACCGATCCGATTCATTGGATGGTTCCTTTTGCGTTTTCCGAAGAGACGCGCCGGCGGCCGACTTCCTTTGAATTTGTCTTTATCGTTTCCGGGAAAAAATACGTATACGGATTTTCGGCGACCGCAGAAAAAGTAGTTTCCGAATATTTGTATGTGTACCATTCTCCGCGGGCTTCCACGATTTTTGAGAGACAGGAAGAAACGTATCGTTTTACTACGCCGTCTGTAAAAAAAGAATTGGAACCGATTGTACAAAGGAATACGCCCAATAAATTATTTTTGGCTACGGCCACCGCCTGGAATGCGAAATCCACACAAGAGCCTTGCCTCTGGTTTGATAAAATCGATACTTTTTCAAATAATTACGGAGAGCTGATACCCAGAGACGTGGCCATGCTTGAAAATGATGACGATAAAAAATTGAATCGATTTATTTGCGATTTGCTCAAAAAAGCCGACATGAATATTTCCGAATATGAGTTGCAAATTCGCGATGTGCCGACCGATCAATGGATATTGGGATTGCCCCCGGTGCTCCGTGCCGTCGCAGGTGATGAAATCATATCCGGGAAACATAAGGAGTATGATATATTTGTGACGCATCGAATTGAATCCGAAAATGGGGAAACGAAAGATTGGAGGCTCAACCTCAAAGAAGAATCGAAAGGGACAAACAGTCTTTTCATGTTGAGCCCTGTTTTTTATGATGCTTTTTTAAACGGAAAAATTATTTGTATTGATGAATTTGATGCCAGCTTGCATCCGCTTTTGGTGAGTTATCTGGTTTCCCTTTTCCGAGCTCCTGAAATCAATATCTCAAATGCACAATTGATTATTTCCGCGCATACCATGACGCTCCTTTCCCATCGTGTTTCCAGAGACGACGAAATTTATTTCGTTGAAAAGGGAAAGGAAACGGGTGAATCAGAGCTTTATTCTTTGGATGAATTTTCGCTCAGGAAACAAACGAATATCCGTAAAGCCTACCTACTGGGACGATTCGGAGCGATTCCGGATATCGAGGGCGGTGATCTTTTATGGTAAAGAAAAACGCCTATACTCCGAAGAAGCGCAATACTCGGAAGCGTCGGATGAAAAAGATTCTGCTCGTTTCCGTCGAAGGGAATCGAAATAATAAGACGGAAAGACTCTATCTGGAACATTTCAAGGGAGATTCTTTGGAAATTCGTTTTGTGCTTGGGAATGAAACCGATCCGAAACGCTTGATGCAAAGGCTGGCGGATGCCGTCGAGGAACTTGATAAAGGGGATATGGCAGTTTGCCTGATTGATTCCGATTTTGATTTGGGAAGAAATTCCGCCATTCGTGTGGCAGAAGAGACGATACCGAGAAAAGAGGGCGTGCCGGTACACTTGATTGTTTCCGCGCCGAGCTTTGAAATGTGGTATCTTTGCCATTTTGTGTATTCCACAAAACCGTATCAGAATGCCGGGGAACTCATAAAGGAGCTGCATCGTTTCGTCCCCGGATATGAAAAAGCTAAGGATATATACGGCGATTATTTGCGAGGAAAAGAAGAAACGGCGATCCGAAATGCGCGGAAATTGGAAATATATTGCAAAGAAAACGGGTGGCGTCCGCATACCGTAGAATACATGCCGAGTACCGAAATGTATAAAGTCATGGAATGGATAAAGAAGGTAAACCTGGCGTAAGGGGATAGGACAAGGGAAATGGATGCTTCGCCTCCATCGGAAAAACGGCAGACGCATGATATGGTGGTGTATGTGAGTCATTTGGGGCGCTTGGGGGATCCCGAAACAAGCTTACGGATGACGGTAT
>CAVHIJ010000149.1:0-2242 GCA_963635945.1 bacterium
CCAACAGCAGTTGCATAATTCCCACTTATTGTGTACGATGAGCTGGAATTAGGATTTAGCGATGAAGCACTAGAATTAAAGGTTAATCCAGCTTTAGACTTATTCCCTATCGCGACCGAATTATACGATGCTTTTGTGTCATATCCAACGCCAATACCACCCTCTGCAGCAACTGAACTTGCACCGATCATAGCATTATGACCGCCCAGTGAAAACGTATTTGCCCCGACCAATGTTTGCGCATAGGCATAATAACCGGATACAGGTCGAAAATATCCATTACTTTTTCCTCCGTTAGCTCCAATAGAAGTGATCCCTGAATCAGCGTCATAATTTTCAACTTTAACGTTAACATAGCGATCCTTCGACCAAAAAGAATACACTTCGTCACCACCATTATAATCGCTAGTTGAATCATAACCATATCCCCAAGGATTTTTGTCAGAACTATGATCTTGCGCTTTTACGCTATATTCTCCCCCAGTTAATCCAACACCGCAAATCACAAGTGCCGCCAATGCCAGGCGCAATTTCTTTTTCGTTTTTCTCTTCATTCTCATTTTTATACCCTCCCATATATTATTTGTAACTAACATTTCCGTTCCGCATCATACCGACCGGTACGCATGCACGACAAAACGCCGAACTCTCTCCGAGAGACGGCAACACTAAAGATGCGTGTTCACACGCTTTTTTACTTTCTTTCATACATTATCTCCTTAACACCGAAAACACACGCTATCCCGCATCATCTGACCAAAATGCAAGCAGCCTTACCGTGACGTACGCTCTGACCATGGTACGGACGGCCATTCACCAAAATCTCCTCCGGCACCTCCCCGAATAAAGCGCATGCAAATTCGATACCTTCCCTCGCATGCGGCTCATATAACAAAAAATCCAACGCACAAATTCTCACGTCAAATTCCCTTGGAATTTCTAAAAACTATACCACCCCCCCCCCGTCACGATGTCAAGAAGAAATTTTTTATAGCATATGCCAAAATATTTTATAGCATCGTTTTTTTTGCTTGTGGCTTAGCCGCCACTCTACCTTCCGCCCCTTCGGGGCGCCTTCCTTCAAAGGAAGGCTTAACATGTGCGCTGCGCGGCATTTTTTTCAATCAAAAAAGCGTCGAAATTTCGACGCTTTTCAAATCCCAAAAAATTATGAAAGATGTTCCCCGGATTCTCTAAGCCAGCTTTCCACCGTTTCCGTATCGTACCCGACAGCACCGGCTATGGTCACGGAATCCATTCCCAATTTTCTTAAATTCCATGCTGTCATCCGTGCTTTCGTTTTCTCTCCTTCTGCTTTACCTTCTGCTTTACCTTTTGCCATACCGCCTTCCCAACCTTCGGCCAAGCCGCCTTTAAAGCCTTCATCATAGCCGTCCGCTCTCAGTTCTTGCATCATTTGGCACATGGTATTCACTCCTTTCTCGTTTTCTTTAAAGTATCTCGCTCTGTCGGCGAGTGTTTTGTAGTACATTTCATTCGGATCCGTACAGAAGAAGTCGTGCATGAGTTTTCCTAATGCGGTCTCATCACGGATTGTGGAATTTACGTAAATGATATGTGATCCGTCACCGAAATCTTTTCCTGTTTCTTTTATTGTACGCTCGATGTGATAAAGCGGCAAGCCTTCTTTGAGTACGTCGTTTTCGGTGATGAAGATGACGTAGGTATCGGCCAGGGCTTCATAATCGTCGCCGGGCTCTGTTATGTGAGCATCTATCAGGCTGCTGTTGTATCTTGCGCGTTTGGCGACGGCGCCGCTGTCTTTTCTTTGGACTTCGATATTGTAGGCGTGGCCTTTTTTGTCGAGGGCGAAAATGTCGAGCCGTACGGATCGTCCGCCGAGGTTTTTGATTTCATATTGAGGCCGTACTTCTTTGACGGTGAGATCATCGCGATTCAGAATAATTTTCAAGAGCATTTCGGTGCATGGAATGTCTTCGAATATGATGGCCATGAAGTCATCGTCCATCAATCGAAATTTTTTCAATATTTCCAGATAGAGTTTCTTCCGCGCTCCGTAATCCGCATCTGCGGTTTCTTTTCTTTTCGGCATTTCACACCTCTTTCCCGATATGTAAAATTTCTTTTTCTTCATTATAGCATAGTTTCAAAATGTGCCGAAATAAGTAATGATATTTATATGTGCCGAATTTGTGGCGCATCTGCCACTCTATCTTCCGCCCCTTCGGGGCACCTTCCTTCAAAGGAAGGCTTAACATGT
>CAVHIJ010000150.1:0-2171 GCA_963635945.1 bacterium
CTCCCCTAACAGGTGCGCCAAGACGCAGGCGACACCGGGCACGCATCAACGCATCAACGCATCCGCGCATCAACGCATATAAAAAGATCGTCGCCGCAGGCGACACCACGTAAGCCTTCTTTTGAAAGAAGGTGCCCCGTAGGGGCGGAAGATAGAATGCGGCGCAGCCGCATAACTTCTTCCGAAAGTAAATCATCGATACGAACCGAAAAAGTCATTCTCGTTTTCTGCGATTGCGCTGAAATTGTGGCGCAAGCGCCACTCTATCTTCCGGCGCTTCGCGCCACCTTCCTTCAAAGGAAGGCTTAAACAGGAGAAAAAATGAATTCTCAATTACTCAAAATCAAAAAAGAATCCGAAACACTTCTTGCCCCCGTCTTTTCCGAAATGAAAGACATCTCCCTTTTCAATACCGAAAAAATCCTCGCCGCTTTCCGCAAGCATGAGCTTTCCGCCTTTCACTTTGCCCCCTCAAACGGCTACGGCTACAATGACCCCGGCCGCGAGAAACTGGAAGAAATCTGGGCGGATGTATTCAAAGCGGAGGCCGCGCTCGTGCGGCCGCATTTTGTTTCCGGGACACATGCGCTTGCGACCGTACTGTTGGCGCTTTTGCACAGCGGCGACACCTTGGTTTCCGCCGTCGGCGCCCCCTACGACACCATGCAAAGCGTCATCGGCATCACCGACGGCGCCCGTTGGAACCTCAAAAATCGCGGCGTTTCCTATAAAGAAGCGCCCCTCAGAAACAAAACCTACGATTTGGACGCCATTCGGGGCACCGTCGATGAAAAGACCACCCTTGTCCTCATCCAGCGCTCCCGCGGATACGCCGATCGCGCGCCGCTCTTCCCCGAAGATATACGGAAAATCATAGAAACTGTGCGCGCCAAAGCTCCGCAGGCCATCATTTTCGTCGACAATTGCTACGGCGAATTTACCGCAAAAGAAGAACCCATCGAGCTTGGAGCCGACATTTGCGCCGGATCCCTCATCAAAAACGCGGGCGGCGGCATGGCACCCACCGGCGGATACATTTGCGGCCGCGCCGACCTCGTCGATCTTTGCGCCCAAGAACTCACCGCCCCCGGCCTCGGCGCCGAAATGGGCTCCTACGCCGGAAGCTACCGCCCCTATTTCCAGGGCCTCTTCATGGCGCCCCACATCACATGCCAAGCTGTCATGACGGCAGAGCTCGCCTCCGCTGTCTTCACCGCATTGGGCTACCCCGTGAGCCCCGCGCCCGGCCATCTTCGCACCGATCTCATCACCGCGATTACGCTTGGAAACGAAAGAAACATGTGCCTCTTCGCTGAAGCCGTCCAGGAAAATTCCCCCGTAGACTCCTACGCCCGCCCCATCCCCGGCCCCATGCCCGGATACACCGACCCCATCATCATGGCCGCCGGCACCTTCGTCCAAGGCTCCACCATAGAAATCTCCGCCGACGGCCCCCTCCGTGAACCCTACACCATCTACTTACAAGGCAGCCTCACCTACGAACATGGAGAGCTCGCCATCTTCGGCGCCGCGGAAAAAATCATGGGGGAGGAAAAAATGCAAAATGAGCGGAGCGTATAATGGTGCCCGTAAGCACTCCTAAAACGCAACGAAATATATTTAATTTATAAAGACTTATAAATTTCTTTTATACAGAGACAATAGAAAAACAATAAAGAAATAAACATTGAAAATTCCTGCGAAATGCGGGATTTTTTTATTTGCCCATAAACTTTAATTATTATTTTTGCAGATATAGAAAATATCGGATAGAATAATATCCTTTTTGTGCATGGACAGATGAAAAAATCTCATTTACAATGCATAAAGATAAATTTGATGTTCATCGAAACGATAATATCGAAATAGCTTCAAAGTATTGAACGAGAAACGGCATTGCGTTTGTCGGATGATGGAAGATGAAAATCGAACAGTTGAATAAATATTCAAGATAAACCGGAAAACGTCCGAAGATAAAAAGAAAGAATACGGACGAAAGAAAGAAACAACCTTCACCGATCAAATGGATTTTGAACAAAAATTGACGGGGGGGGGGTGAAACGAATCACCCTTCCCTCCGTTTTCTGCGATTTAGGTGTGGGAGAATGGCGGAGGGAGAATTCTCGGACCTGCCTTATAAAGCAGGAATCCCTATAAAGCAGGAATAATAT
>CAVHIJ010000151.1:0-2155 GCA_963635945.1 bacterium
GATAAGCAATGGTGTGCTTCATCTACGATGATGTCTTGGAAATAATCCGACGGGAACCGTGCAAGACGGCTCTCCCGGCACAGAGATTGGACAGAGCCCACCGTTACCGGAAAGAAACCCCCAAAACTTGAGGTTCCCGCCTTTTCCAAAACCGAATCCAGTCCCGATGATTCTTTCAATTTATCTGCTGCCTGGTCCAAGAGCTCTCCCCGATGAGCCATGATCAGAACGCGATGCCCTTTATCCACCTGATTGGCGGCTACCTGCGAAAACACGATAGTCTTCCCACAGCCTGTCGGAAGTACGAGAAGCGTCTTTCTCTGTCCCGCGTTCCATGCCGCCAAAATGGCATCTCTGGCTTCTTTTTGATAAGGCCTAAGTTCCATAATAAGCCTCCTTACATGAACGGGATATCATCCCGCTCAAGATTCGTAGCTGTGGGAGCCGCGAGCACCTGCGTGCTCGGTTTCTCCTTTTTCGCCGGATAGAACTTTGTGATTTCGTTTGCCCGACGTTCATTTCCCGCACGGTCGGTATAATTTCTTGCCTTGAAATGTCCGACGCCCGTTTTTCCGACGAGGCCGTTCCAGTCGACGCTGCGTTTCTCCGCGCCTTGCGAAACACCGATGCATTGCAGAAAAGATGAAAGTTTCCACGCAAGCGTCTTATACAAAAGCAAATCCAAGTGTGTCATGGCGATGCCTTCATCCGTTTTTACCTGAAGCGTAAAGACCGCCTTATTGCATGCGGGTATCTTGGCACCGCCCGGAAACCATCCGCGCTCAAATTTCGTAACGGTAAAGGCATAGTCTCCTT
The DNA here is from genome assembly GCA_963635945.1 of bacterium. Classification (GTDB taxonomy): domain Bacteria; phylum Bacillota; class Negativicutes; order Veillonellales; family Dialisteraceae; genus UBA1822. The sequence goes on from CAVHIJ010000151.1 coordinate 817, forward strand.
CTTCCAAAATGACGAACTCGGGAATGCTAAGATCGATGGCGTCATCCCAATCAATGCACATATCATCTTCCATAACGATTCCGTTTTCTTTTGCGAATTCAAACATAATTTTTGTACCTCCGTTTTTTATTCATGTGCCTCTCTTCCGGCGCGAATTATTTCTACAATCTTGTCCCAATATTTGATAAGCCAGCCTTCGGTAAATCGTTCCCCGTAGTCTGAAACAGGCACGTCTTTGGCAAAGTGTCCCTTACTTGCGACCAGCATTTGAATCTCTTCTTCGGAAATCCCGGCGTCTGCCATCATTTTCCGCACTCTTTCATAAGACGGATTTTCCGCTTTGACGGGAACCTTTATCCCGGACACTGCTTGCGCCTGTTCCGCTTTGGCAGGTTTGGCTTCCGGCGATTCAAAGGCGAATGCGATATCCATATAATTGAGATCCATCATTTCGGGAAGCGGTATGCGGCTCTTGGCGTCCCATGCGGGATGGTGTGATGTGTACATGACACGTTTCCCGCCCTGCGCTTTCTTGCTGTTGCTCTCGGATGTCACCACGTAGGTTTTGTAATTACAGAACAGGAGCATATCGCACCATTCTTTGAGGAGCGGAGCCGTCTGACGGGACAGTTTCATCTCCCAACGGTCATACGCTCCCATTTCATCCGGCTGCTCGAATTTCCGCATCTTGGCATGGGCCGTGATAACCATGTGTATTCCCGCATCCACCACTTTGTCGCATGCACGCAAGAACCGCATGAACTCCTCGGCCATGTACGTATACCCTCGCCCATAGCCGAACGTTTCGATGCTGCTCTGTTTGTATTTCGCACAAAGGTACGTAATGATGAGCTGCTCTGCCCAATCTGCCGTGTCAATAACGAGCGTCTTGCAAATGCCGGGTGTCTCGGATACTTCTTTCACAATAGAAAGGAGCTCTTCCCACGTCTCCGGCTTATCGATGCGGCGAACGTCCATGTGCGCCGTCCCGCCCTCGGTGTCGATGATGACGGGATCGGGAAAGCATGCGGCAAAACTTGATTTGCCGATGCCCTCCGGCCCGTAAATAACAACTTTCTGCGCCCGCTGTATGACGCCTTTGGTAATATTCAGCATTTTCTTCCTCCTTATTTCAGGTAATATGCACGGTCTTGCACCAGAACGCATCCCGGCACAACCTTGCCTTCTTTGAATAATTTCTTGACCTCAGCTTTCGCCACCTCAGGCTCCGGTATTCGGTAGCAGGAAGTCAGCTTTCTGCGCTTTAGCCATTTCACGGCATCTGCGGCATTGATGACGTCCAGCTTAGTGGTATTCATGTACGTGAGCGATACCACAC
>CAVHIJ010000152.1:0-2075 GCA_963635945.1 bacterium
AAAAATATCGGCGATCCGGCTCTTCTTCTCGGGAAATTTTCCATACAGGACGAGGAACTTGTCGTTTCGGATGCTATCGAAAAAGGTTCGGATGCCGATGCATTCGAAAAGGCACTGGACAGCGGCGAAAAAGAATTTGATCCTTTTGAAGCAATCATGAGAGCAGCCGAAGAAGCGGATAAAAAGCAGGAAAAAGATGCGAAAATCGTTTCCGATGATACACTTTTCTCCGATATGGACTATTTGTATCGAGCGTTGCAATACTTGAATCGGACCGAGAGCAATCCCGTGGAAAAATTGGAAACCGTCTCCGGGCTGGATATCCGCCTCACGGATGATATGCGCCGCCGGCTTTCCGCTCTTGTACCGGAAGAAGCCATGCCGCAGGGAGATACTCTTCGTCTATCCGATGATAAGGAGTTTTGCATGAAAGAAATGCGAAACAGTATGCGCAAAAATATGGACGAATCTGCATGGCCGAAGGCGCAATACCTTTGGAAACCACACCCGATTCTCTCCTGGATCAATGATAAAGCGGGACTGTTTTTTAAGCGTGACGAAGCACCTGTCATCGGACTTTCCGGGAGATTGAAAGACGGAGAATTGATATTCATTGTATCCGGCAGCATGCCCAATCGTAAATCTACTCTTTTAATCGATGAATGGTTCGGATTTTTGTATCGGGACGGGACATACATCGAGACAATCTCCATGACAGAAGTTGTGAAAAGAAGCGGCATAGGAAGTCAGCAAATTCCAAATACCCGCTCTGTGACGGAAGAGGCAATTTCGTCTGCCGAATCGCTTCGGGAAGATGTCGTAAAAAAAGCACGTAATTATATGGATACGTGCTATCGGCGATATTTTGATGAAATGAATCCGAAACTTGATACCGTGCTTGATAAATTGGCTACATTACAAAGACTGCACAAGTCTTATTTACAGGAAACTCTTTTCGATAAAAAACGGAAACTCGGCGAAGAAGTGCGCCGCACGGATGAAATGTTCGATCAATTTGTCAAGTGGGATAGGGATACACTGGAAATACAAAACAACCCGTATATCCGAATTGAGACGGTATTGATGGGAGCAAAACAATGAGTATGGATTTGACGGGCATCGCCAATAAAAACGAATATTATACCAATCATTATTTCTCTACCGTTTTTCCCGAAAATGCGGCGGAGAGAATGAAAGCTTGGAACGCTGCAGCAGAAGACGGGAAAGAGAAATCCACGCCCTGGGCTCTTCTGCGCCGTGAGTCGCGGCAATTTTATTACTACCACGATCGGTATGTCCGCTCGCCCGTAAACCGCCAGACATTTTCTTATATCCGTAAATTGGCCGATATATACCTCAAATGCCTCGGATATCCGGAAGCTGAGCCGGAGACCGTGGCGGTAGATGATACGTTTTCCGTCCCCGTCTATGCGGAAATGAGGAAACAAAGCGGAGCACCGCTTTTGTGGGTGTTCCTTTGCGCTTCGAAAGAAAAAGAGGCCGGCATATTGGAAAGCTTCGTCTTCGATGCGAAAGACACGGACGAAGAAGCCGGCGGCATTTTCCCAAAAGATATATCGACGGGAATGCCCAATGAAGAACTTGTCACAAAAATACTCTTCGGTGCCGCAGAGTCGCCGCGTTTTGTGCTGCTCATCGGCATGAATCAAATCGCCCTCATCGATCGCAATAAATGGAATGAGAAACGGTATCTGGAATTTGATTTGGAAGATATTTTTGCTCGTTTGGAGACGACGACCCTGCAGGCCATGTCCGTCCTTTTGCACAAAGATTCCCTTTGCCCCGATGACGGGAAAGTCCTGCTCGATGATTTGGATGAACAAAGCCAAAGGAACGCATCCGGCGTTTCTAAAGATTTGAAATACGCATTGCGCGAAAGCATCGAACTTTTGGGAAACGAAGTCCTCTATGATATGAAACATCGCCTCGGGCGCGATTTGAAAAAAGATCCCGTGGATGCGGGGCAGCTTACCCTCGAATGCCTGCGGTACATGTATCGAATGCTCTTTGTCCTCTTTATCGAAGCACGGCCGGAGCTCGGCTATGCGCCGATG
>CAVHIJ010000153.1:0-2028 GCA_963635945.1 bacterium
TTTTTTGCTTATGTGCTGAAATTGTGGCTCTGCGAGCCACTCTATCTTCCGCCCCTACGGGGCACCTTCCTTCAAAAGGAGGCTTTCAGAGGAGGCGCTGCGCGCATATTGAATTTTATGCCGCCTTCGGCGGCGAGGCGCTTTGCGCCGATTAAAACAGGAATTGTCGCCGAAGGCGACACCTCTCATCGATCAGCGAAGCGATATCGATGCCATATAAAAATCATGCGCAAAGCGCATCCTGCTAAAGCCCATAGCCCATAGCTCACGGCTCATAGTCTGCGCACTCATGGCGTGGGAACGTATTCACACAGAAAGGACACATATTTCATGGCTACGCTTTTAGCGGCTTTGGGGATCTTGCTCATCGACCGTATTTCCAAATGGTACGTCGCGGGCGCGATGGAGCTCCATGAGTCGATTCCGGTCATTCCCGGGGTATTTCATTGGACGTATATTTATAATCGCGGCGCGGCTTTCGGGATTTTCGAAAATCAGCAATGGTTTTTCCTTTTGATCGTGGTCGTGCTTTTTGCGGCGTACGCATGGATGTGGCGGCGGATTCCGCGGCGGCCTCTCTATTTCCCCATCGGCATCGGGATGCTTTTGGGCGGAGCGCTCGGAAACGCGATTGATCGGGTGTGGCTGCCTGGCGTGGTGGATTTTTTTGATTTTCGCGTTTGGCCGATTTTTAACGTGGCCGATATCGGGATTTGTGTCGGGATGGCGTGCATTGTGTGGTATTTTTGGAGGCAGGACGCATGAAAATTTTGAAATATGATGTGACGGATGCGCAGGCGGGGAGCCGGCTGGATGTATTTCTGGCAGAAAGCTCCGGATTTTCGCGCGGACAGGTGCAAAAAGCCATCAAAGAGGGGCTGGTTTCCCTTTCTTCCGGGAAATCCGCCAAAGGAAACAGCAGACTTTCCGCGGGGGACGTCGTTTCCTATACATACGAGGAGCCGGAGGAATTTGTGCTGCGGCCCGAGGAGATCCCGCTTTCGATTTTGTATGAAGATGAGGACATGATTGTGCTGGATAAGGCGCGGGGGATGGTGTGTCATCCGGCGCCGGGCAATCTTTCCGGGACGCTTGCGCACGCGCTTTTGCATCATGTGGGGCCGCAAATTTCAGAGGTCGGTGATCCGGCGCGCCCGGGCATCGTGCATCGGCTCGATAAGGATACGTCGGGCGTCATGGTCGCGGCCAAGACGCAGCGGGCGTATGAAAATCTGCGCGAGCAAATCGGCTCGCATACGGCGGTGCGGAAATATCTGGCGCTCGTGCACGGCTCGATGCCGGCGGATACGGGGATTATTCGCCTGCCGCTCGGGCGAAGTCCCAAGGATCGGATGAAGTGGGCGGTGGAGCCGAAGACGGGAAAGCCTGCGGTGACGCATTTCCGTGTGCTGGAGCATTTGCCGCGGTATTCGTGGCTGGAGTGCCGCCTGGAAACGGGGCGCACGCATCAGATTCGCGTTCACATGGCGCATATCGAGCATCCGGTGGCCAATGATCCGCTCTACGGTTACAAGAAAGATCATTTTCCCATCGAAGGCCAAGCGCTCCATTCGTATACGCTTGATTTGCTGCATCCGGTGACGGGAGAAGAAATGCATTTTGAGGCGCCGGTACCGGAAGAATTGCTGGAATGCCTGGAAATGATACGGCGCGGGGAGATATGAGACGTTAGACTGTCAGACTATCAGACTATCAGACTATCAGACTGAAAGACTGAAAGACGGTCAGACTATCAGACTGTCAGACGGCGCAAGGCAAGCCCTCTTTTGAAAGAGGGTGCCTCCGTAGGAGGCGGGAGATAGAATGCGGCGGAGCCGCATAATTTCTTGCAAAAATAAAGCATCGATACGGGTGGATACAGTCATTTTTGTTTTTTGCTTATGTACTGAAGTTGTGGCTCTTTGAGCCACTCTATCTTCCGCCCCTACGGGGCACCTTCCTTCAAAGGAAGGCTTTCAGAGGGTGCGTTTTGTGCAATTTTATAAAATGCGGCGTAGCCGCTACAGG